>NZ_JBEYEW010000008.1:228171-304695 GCF_040634095.1 Streptomyces sp. NPDC007205 | reverse complement strand
GGCTGACCGGGCCGGCCCGGCGGGCGCTCGGACTGCGGCTGCCGGCCGCGCTGGTCCTCGGCTGCCACAAGGCGTGTGCGGGGCGCGGCCGCTCGCTGGCCACCGTGGCCCGGCTGACGCTGCCGCTGCTGCTGATCGTGGTGGCGCTCAGCGCCTGGACCACGATCGACCGCTTCCACAGCAGCCCGGAGCGTGTGGGCATGCCGACGTCCCTCACGGTCCGCTCCGACGGCGCCATGGACACGTCCGCGGTACGGGCCCTGCTCACCGCCGATCACCGGGTCACCGGCGCCTATCCCGGAGTCGAGGTCGCCGCGCTGGTCCCCGGCCAGACCGGCACCATCGCGCTGCGCGGCGTCGGCACCCGCGACGCGCCCTACCCCTACGCCCTCGCCGAGGGCCGGACCGCACGGGGACCGGACGAGGCGGTGGCCGGCCAGGGCCTGCTGGACCTGCTGCACGCGCGGGTGGGTGACTGGGTGCGCATGACGGTGGGCGACCGGCCGCAGATCCTGCACATCGTGGGCCGGAGCATCGAACCGCAGAACGCAGGGCGGGTCGTCACCACCTCCCTGGACACCCTCCGCGAGAACGACCCCGGCCTGTCACCGGCCTTCTACGAGCTGCGGCTGCGCCCCGGCGCCGACCCGCAGCGCGTGGCCACCGCGCTGTCCACGGCCGGCCGGGGCCACCTGGACGTGCACCCCGTGGACAACCCCGCCGACGGGCTGTCCGCACTGCGCGCCGTGGTCGCCGGGCTGATCGCCGTGCTGGCCCTGATCGGTCTGGTCGAGCTGCTCACCGCCATCGGCGGCAGCGTCCGCGAGGGCGAGCGGGATGTGCTGGCGCTGAAGGCGATCGGCATGTCCCCGCGGCAGATCACGGCGATCACCGTCACGGCGACGAGCTGTACGGCGCTGGCCGCGGTGCTCGCCGGTACGGCGCTGGGGCTGCCGCTGGCCCGCCGGCTGATCGACGCCGAGGGCAGCTCCAGCGGTATCGGTGCCGGCATCGCCCAGTCCCCCTCGCCCGCGCTGCTGCTCTCCCTGGGCGCGGCAGCCGTGCTCGGGGCGGCGGCGCTCGCCGCACTGCCCGCGGCCCGCGCGGCACGCAGACGGCTCGCGGACACGCTGAGCGCGGTGGCCTGACGGAGGTCGGCGGGCAGAGGGTCAGGGGTCAGCGGGTCAGCGGGTCAGCGGGTCAGCGGGTCAGCGGGTCAGGAAGCCGGCTTCTGCCACTGCTCGGGGTGGGCCCGGATCTTCGCGAGCAGACCGGAGAAGACGTCACCGTCGAACAGCACGCCGTTGTACTCGGCGGGGACGCGTACGTCGTTGATGTCGGCGGTGGGGGTGCCGGGGCCCTTGGGTCCCTGCGCTCCGCCCGCCTCCTCGTACGCCTTCTCCGACCGGGTCACGAACGAGCGGTACTTCATGGTCTTCACGGCCGAGTCGAAGTCCGGCCCGCGCAGTCCTGGGACCCGCCCGGCCAGCTTCAGCAGATACGCGTCGGTGAAGCCGTCGACGCTCTCGGCGGGCTGGTGGGCGTAGAGCACGTCGTGGTACTCGGCGAACTTGCCCTTGTCCAGCGCGGCCCGCAGGGCGTTGACCGCCTTCTCCGACCCGGAGCCGGTGAGCCGGGCGTCCAGGAAGGAGGCGAGGGTGTACTGGGTCTTCGCCTCCCGCCGGACGGTCGCCGCGCGCAGCCGCGGGGCGCCGCCGGTGGTCTCGAACTCCTTGCACACGGGGCACCGCGGGTCCTCGTACAGGTGCACGGCCACCGGGGCGGCCGGGTCCCCGACCATGATGGTCGTCCCGTCCTTCCCCAGCCGCTCCGGAACCTCCGACAGCCCGGCGTAGCCCGGCCGGGCAGGGCTCGTGGCCTTCCCCTTGGCCACGGACCCGTCGTCCTCGGACCCCGCCGACTGGTGTCCGCTGCCGCAACCGACCGCCGACATCCCGATGACGGCCGCCGCGACCGACGCGGCGAACCCTCTGTGCACCATGCGCCTTCCTCCCCTGAAGATCACTCGAAACCTTAAGGGATCGGCAAAGAAAACACACAGCAAGGGTCGCCACGACGGCTCGTCCCTCTGGTCAGCTCCGGCCGCGCAGCTCCCGGTATCTCGCGACCAGCGCCTTGGTCGAGGCGTCGAGGCCTGGGACCTCGGCTCCCTCCGTGAGGGCCGGCTCGACCCGCTTGGCGAGGACCTTGCCCAGCTCCACGCCCCACTGGTCGAAGGAGTCGATGTTCCACACCGCGCCCTGTACGAACACCTTGTGTTCGTACAGCGCGACCAGCTGGCCGAGGACGGACGGGGTCAGTTCCTTCGCCAGGATGGTCGTCGTCGGCCGGTTGCCCTGGAAGGTCTTGTGCGGGACGAGCTCCTCCGGGACGCCCTCCGCGCGGACCTCCTCGGCGGTCTTGCCGAAGGCGAGCGCCTGGGTCTGGGCGAAGAAGTTGGCCATCAACAGGTCGTGCTGGGCCTTCAGTTCACCGCTCAGCTCGGCCACCGGCTCGGCGAAGCCGATGAAGTCCGCCGGGATCAGCTTGGTGCCCTGGTGGATCAACTGGTAGTAGGCGTGCTGGCCGTTGGTGCCGGGCGTGCCCCAGACGATCGGCCCGGTCTGCCAGTCGACCGGCCTGCCGTCCCGCGCCACGTACTTGCCGTTGGACTCCATGTCCAGCTGCTGGAGGTAGGCGGTGAACTTCGACAGATAGTGGCTGTAGGGCAGGACGGCATGCGACTGGGCGTCGTGGAAGTTGTCGTACCAGATGCCCAACAGGCCGAGCAGCAGTGGTGCGTTGGCCTCGGCGGGCGCGGTGCGGAAGTGGTCGTCGATCAGCCGGAAGCCGTCCAGCATCTCCCGGAAACGGTCGGGCCCGATCGCGATCATCAGGGAGAGGCCGATCGCCGAGTCGTACGAGTACCGGCCGCCGACCCAGTCCCAGAACTCGAACATGTTGGCCGTGTCGATGCCGAACTCGGCGACCTTCTCGGCGTTCGTGGACAGGGCGACGAAGTGCTTGGCCACCGCGCTGTCGTCACCGAGCGCGTCCAGCACCCAGGTACGGGCGGAGGTGGCGTTGGTGATCGTCTCGATGGTGGTGAAGGTCTTGGAGGCAATGATGAACAGCGTCTCGGCCGGGTCCAGGTCCCGGGTGGCCTCGTGCAGGTCGGCACCGTCCACGTTGGAGACGAAGCGGACCGTCAGCTCGCGGTCGGTGAAGCTGCGCAGCACTTCGTAAGCCATGGCAGGGCCGAGGTCGGAGCCGCCGATGCCGATGTTGATCACGTTCTTGATGCGCCTGCCGGTGTGGCCGGTCCAGGCGCCGGAGCGGACGCGGTCGGCGAAGTCGCTCATCTTGTCGAGTACGGCGTGCACGGCCGGCACCACGTTCTGCCCGTCGACCTCGATCACCGCGTCGCGCGGGGCGCGCAGGGCGGTGTGCAGCACCGCGCGGTTCTCGGTGACGTTGATCTTCTCGCCGCGGAACATGGCGTCCCGGAGGCCGAACACGTCCGTGGCTGCGGCCAGCTCGCGCAGCAGCCGCAGCGTCTCGTCGGTGACCAGGTGCTTCGAGTAGTCGAGATACAGATCACCGACCTGGAGCGTGTACCCCTCACCGCGCGCCGGATCGGCGGCGAACAGCTCCGTGAGATGGGTGTCGGCCAGCTCCTCCCGGTGCTTGGCCAGAGCGGTCCATTCGGGCGTCTGGTTGAGCCTGGTACGGCCGTCTGCGTTCATTTCCGACTTCCGCCTTCTTTCGTGCCTGTCCCAGCGGTTCCAACCTAATTGATCAAAGCGCGGCGTGAGCCGTCGTGACGCCGTCGTCCGGCGCAACAAGAGGTACGTCCGGCTTGCGGGCCGGTATCAGCGCGGGCCCCGGCGACGGCGAGGGTACGGAAGGCGGAGCTGACCCGGCCGAGCGTGTCGGCGGGGGCACGCTGCCGCATCGCGTCCGCAGGGCGCCCATGCCGGTGTTGCACAGGGCCGTGGAGGCGTTGCCGAACAGGGTCTGGAGCCGTGTCAGGGTGAAGGCCAGGGCGATGAGCAGGGGCCGGTCGGTCAGCGAGGCCGCGAGCAGCGGCAGCGCGGCCGTACGCAGCACGTCGCCGAAGCTGGACAGCACGGCGGCGCTCCACAACCGCCCGGATCCTCCGCGCCACGCGGGCGCATGCCTCTCCACCGTCTCGACCGACGCCACAACTCCCCCTCTCGGTTCTCGCCTTCACGAAAAACCGTAGAGGGTGCCACTGACAACGGGCCGGCCGCGAGCGGCGCAAGACGGCTCCGGCCAGGCGCCTCAAGGCACCCGGCCGGTGTCAAGTGTCAGATCTCGCCCCGCAGTTTGGCGAGCGCCTCGGCGAGGATCGCCTCGCCGTCCGCGTCGCTGCGCCGCTCCCGTACATACGCGAGATGCGTCTTGTACGGTTCGGTACGCGGTGGGTCCGGCGGGTTGTCCCGGTCCTGGCCGGCCGGGAAGCCGCAGCGGGGGCAGTCCCAGGTGTCGGGAACCTGCGCGTCGCTGGCGAAGCTCGGCTGCGTCTCGTGCCCGTTGGAGCACCAGAAGGAGATGCGCAGACGCGGCGCGGACTCGCCGCGCTCGGCCTCGCCCATCGGCCCCGCCCCGACCCGGCTTCCCCGGATCGCGTTGCCACTTGCCACGGTCGTAACTCCCTGCGTAATGGTGCCGCGAAGCGAGTCGGCGTTTCGCTTCGCCGCGAGCGCCTCAGTCTACGTAAGGCCCAACGCGCGTCCAGTGATTCGAGTTACAAGGTCCCCGCTCATAGACGCAAGCCCCATGATAGGCCGCGCTCAGGAGCGCGTACCGAACATGGGGCCTTACGTACCGAATAAGCGTGATGTGGGCGCTGCGCGAGTGCCGGCTGTCCGCCTTCAGCTGCTCGTCTTCAGCTGTTCGTCTTCATGAGGATGCCGAGGACGATGACGCTCGCGAACCACAGCACACCGATCACGATGGTGATCCGGTCGAGGTTGCGCTCGGCGACCGAGGAGCCGCCGACGGAGGACTGCATGCCGCCACCGAACATGTCGGAGAGACCGCCGCCCTTCCCCTTGTGCATCAGCACCAGCAGCATCAGCAGCAGGCTGAAGACGATCAGGGCGATCGAGAACCCCAAAACCACGGCTGGACCAACTTCCTCGGATTCGGATGGAGACGGGGGCACAGCCTCTCGGCCGTGCCCCCGCAAGGGTACGACGTATCGCCGCTACCGCCTACTCACAGCTCGTGTCACTGATCGCGGAAGCGCACGATCTTGACGAACTCGTCGGCGTCCAGGGAGGCGCCGCCGACCAGGGCGCCGTCGATGTCGGCCTGGTCCATGATCTCGGCGACGTTGCCCGACTTCACGGAGCCGCCGTACTGGATGCGGACCTTGTCGGCCAGGTCCTGCGAGTACAGCTCGGCGAGCTTGGCGCGGATGGCGGCGCAGACCTCCTGGGCGTCCTCGGCGCCGCAGACCTTGCCGGTGCCGATGGCCCAGACGGGCTCGTAGGCGATCACGACGGTCTCGGCCTGCTCGGCCGGGAGATCCTTCAGACCGCCCTCGACCTGGGCGAGGGTGTGGGTGACATGGTTGCCCGCCTCACGGACGTCCAGCTCCTCGCCGACGCACAGGATCGGGGTGAGGCCGTGCTTGTAGGCGGCCTTGACCTTGGCGTTGACCAGCTCGTCGGTCTCGTTGTGGTACTGGCGGCGCTCGGAGTGGCCGATGACCACGTAGGTGCACTTCAGCTTGGCCAGCATCGGGCCGGAGATCTCACCGGTGTAGGCACCGGAGTCATGCTGCGAGATGTCCTGGGCGCCGTACTTGATCTTGAGCTTGTCGCCGTCGACCAGCGTCTGCACGGAGCGCAGGTCGGTGAAGGGCGGCAGGACGGCGACCTCGACGGCCTCGTAGTCCTTGTCGGCCAGGGCGAAGGCGAGCTTCTGGACGTGCGCGATGGCCTCGAGGTGGTTGAGGTTCATCTTCCAGTTGCCCGCCATGATCGGCGTGCGGCCAGAAGAAATCGGTGCTGCCAAGGGTCAGTCCTCCAGTGCGGCGAGGCCGGGGAGCGTCTTGCCCTCGAGGTATTCGAGGGAGGCGCCGCCACCGGTCGAGATGTGGCCGAATGCGTTCTCGTCGAAGCCGAGCGTACGCACGGCCGCGGCGGAGTCACCGCCGCCGACGACGGTGAAGCCGTCCGAGTCGACGAGGGCCTGGGCGACCGCCTTGGTGCCCTCGGCGTAGTCGGGGTGCTCGAAGACGCCCATGGGGCCGTTCCAGAACACGGTCTCGGCGTCGGCGAGCTTCGAAGCGTACAGCGCTCGGGTCTTCGGGCCGATGTCCAGGCCCTCCTGGTCGGCGGGGATCCGGTCCGCGTCGACCACGGTGTGCTCGGTCGGGGCCTTGGTCTTCAGGTCCGGGAAGGTCGGGGAGACCACGACGTCGACGGGGAGCACCAGCTCCACGCCCTGCTTCTCGGCGCGCTCCATGTACTCCGTGACGGTCGGGATCTGGTCCTCCTGCAGGAGGGAGATGCCGACCTCGTAGCCCTTGGCCTTGAGGAAGGTGTAGGCCATGCCGCCGCCGATGAGCAGCCGGTCGGCCTTGGCGAGCAGCTGGTCGATGACGGCGAGCTTGTCGGAGACCTTGGCGCCGCCGAGGGCGACCACGTAGGGGCGCTTGACGTCCTCGGTGAGCTGCTTGAGGACGCCGACCTCGGTGGCGATGAGGTAGCCGGCGTAGTGCGGCAGCTTCTTCGCCAGGTCGTAGACCGAGGCGTGCTTGCGGTGCACGGCGCCGAAGCCGTCACCGACGTAGACGTCGGCGAGGGCGGCCAGCTGGTCGGCGAACGCGCCGCGCTCGGCGTCGTCCTTGCTGGTCTCACCGGGGTTGAAGCGCAGGTTCTCCAGGACGGCGACGTGGCCGTCGACGAGCCCCGCGACCGTGTCCTGGGCGGACTGGCCGACGGTGTCGGTGGCGAAGGCCACGGCGGAGCCGAGGAGTTCACCCAGGCGGGAGGCGGCCGGAGCGAGGGAGAAGGCGGGGTCCGGGGCGCCCTTGGGGCGGCCCAGGTGCGAGGCGACGACCACCTTGGCGCCCGCGTCCGCGAGCGCCTTGACGGTGGGCAGGACGGCGCGGATACGGCCGTCGTCGGTGATGGTGCCGCTCGCGAGCGGCACGTTGAGGTCGGCGCGGACGAAGACCCGCTTGCCGCTCACGCCGGCGGCGAGAAGTTCGTCGATCGTCTTCATTGAGTGGACTCCTGGGGAGGGCTCGTGGTGCACCTGATCGTAAAAGGACGTGCTCCGTACGCGGGACAGGGCCCGGGCAGCGCGGCGATGCGCTGCCCGGGCCCTGGTCTCACTGCGAGGTCCTGCTGCGATCAGAGCTGGTTGCCGACGAAGACCGTGAGGTCGACGAGGCGGTTGGAGTAGCCCCACTCGTTGTCGTACCAGCCGATGACCTTCACGTTCTTGCCCTCCTGGACCATGGTCAGGGAGGAGTCGAAGGTGCACGAGGCCGGCTCGTTGACGATGTCGGAGGAGACGATCGCGTCCTCGGTGTACTCGAGGAGGCCCTTCAGCTCGCCCTCGGCGGCCTTCTGGAAGGCGGCGTTGACCTCTTCCTTGGTGACCTCGCGGCCGAGCTCGACGACCAGGTCGGTGACCGAGCCGGTCGGGACCGGGACGCGCATGGCGATGCCGTCCAGCTTGCCCTTGAGCTGCGGCAGGACCAGGGCGGTGGCCTTGGCGGCACCGGTGGTGGTCGGGATGATGTTCTCGGCGGCGGCACGGGCGCGGCGCAGGTCCTTGTGCGGGAAGTCCAGGATGCGCTGGTCGTTCGTGTACGCGTGCACCGTCGTCATCAGGCCCTTGACGATGCCGAAGTTCTCGTCGAGGACCTTCGCCATCGGCGCCACACAGTTGGTGGTGCAGGAGGCGTTGGAGATGACGTGGTGGTTCGCCGGGTCGTACTTGTCCTGGTTGACACCCATCACGATGGTGATGTCCTCGTCCTTGGCCGGAGCCGAGATGAGGACCTTCTTGGCGCCGCCCGCGATGTGCTTCGCGGCGTCTTCCTTCTTGGTGAAGATGCCGGTCGACTCGATGACGATGTCGACGCCCAGCTCACCCCAGGGGATGTCGGCCGGGTTGCGCTCGGAGAGCACCTTGATGGTGTGGCCGTCGACGGTGATGGTGTCGGCGGTGTGGGAGACCTCCTGCTTGAGGCGACCCAGGATCGTGTCGTACTTGAGCAGGTGAGCGGTGGTAGCGGTGTCACCCAGGTCGTTGACAGCCACAACCTCGATGTCTGCACCCTGCTCCAGCAGCGCGCGGAAGTAGTTACGGCCGATGCGGCCGAAGCCGTTGATGCCTACGCGGATCGTCACGAACCGATCTCCTCGTTGGTACGCCGGCCATGCGGTGCCGGCGAGCTCTGTTTGGGATGTCCCCGACCACCACCGACCCTACCTCCCGGAGAGCCCCGGAGTGACATCGAGATGGCGCATACACGGGCAGGCAGTCCTTACCCGCCAGTAGGGGTACGGACCGTCCCGGAACGGCAGTGGATTCGCCCGTATTCAGCATGGAATGCCGGGCAGTTTTTGCGCTGTCTTCACTCGTTCGTGAGCGGGTCGGCTCACTTGATCAGAACCCCTTCCCCGCACCGTTGAGAGGGCTCCCGCTCACCTGTTGGAACAAGGCGAGCGGGATCTGTCAACGTGGCGGCCCTCACCCACCGAGCGCCGCGAACGCCTTCCTCACCAGGGCTGCCCGATCGGCCGCCGACGACACCTGTTCCAGGCCGAACCCGAGCAGCACGGTGTCGTCCGTGGTAACCGCTCCGTACGTCTGGAAGAGCGCCCCGGTGCGCGCCCAGTCCTTCAGGACGGCCGGGCTGCCCGCGGGCGGTCCGGGCACGTGCCAGGCGCCCAGGGACGACTCGAATCCCTCGGTCTCCCTCGCGGTGCCGCCGACGACGAGCGAGGCGTCGTCGGCGAGGACTCCGTGCCCGCCGGTGCCCGAGTCGGTGATGTAGCCGATCGAGACCTCGACGGACTTCCCCGCGTAGGCGCTCAGGTCGAAGGTGAGCCGCTGCCAGCCACCGGAGCTGCCGGTGAGGCTGTTCCAGGAGCCGGTGGTGCCCGTCGCGGTGCAGGCCTTGCCCGCGAGCGTCAGATAGTGCTTCAGCCACGGGTGCTCGGCGACCAGGAAGCCCTGCCCGCAGTCCGCCGGAACGGCCGTCTTCGTGGCGCCGTCGGCCTCCGGCAGGGTCGTCCAGTCGTCCGCGCCCACGGTGTGCGCCTCGATCACCGCGTGGTCGTAGCCCGGCTCGGTGTCCCACAGCAGCCGGCTGGTCAGGGCCGGCTTGTCGGCGGCGCTGACGCCGGTGAGGTCGATGGTGCGGGTGAGGCGCTTGTAGGCGTCGTCGGTGTGCACGGCGGCGGCCATGTACGACCCGGAGTACGGCCCGTAGGGATTGACGGTCCCGGCGAACCGGCCCGCTCCCGCGCTCTTGAACTGCGGGTGCGTGGCCACGGGCAGCTCGTCGGAGGTGACGCCGTAGACGCCGGCCTTGTCCAGCGGGTTGCCGGGCGCGTCGCCGAGGGCGCCGGTGACGCCGTCCAGGGCGCCGGAGCCGGTGAAGCCGGTGGCTCCCTTGGCCGAGGTACGGCTGTAGGCGCCCAGGTAGTACTGGCTGAAATCGTCCGAGAGGCTGCCGTCGCCGAGTCGGACGCTGCCGCCGGCCAGTTCACCGGCCTCGATCAGCCTGCCGCCCTCGTTGAGGTAGGCACGCAGCTGCAGCTGAGTGGCGTTCGCGGGGCCGTTGGCGCCGGAGTAGTGCACGACCGTCCTGAAGTGCTTCAGCACGCCGAGCGCGTCCGGGACTCCTTGCCTGGCCACGTCCCACACGATCGCCCGGTGCCCGGCCGCCTTGAGCGCGTCGACGTACTTCTGCGCCTGTGTGGCCGTCGTGCCCTCCTCGGCGACGATAAGCGTGTCGGCCGCGGGCCGCTCGGCGACGGTGTACGTGAAGGGGGAGCTGGAGACCTTTTTGCTGCTCTTGCCGCTCTTCGTCACGCCGGTGAACCACACCTCGACCTTGTCGCCCGGCTCGCCGCCGTGCACCTCGGCCCGGTACGCGTCGAAGTACAGGTCGTCCGCGCCGCCGTAGGTCGTGCCGCCCTTCCAGTGCCGCAGCGCCCGGTCGTGGACGCGGCCGCCGTTGACCCGGTACCTCAGTTCCTTGTCACGGATCGCCTTGCGGGCGACCACGGAGACCTCCTGGTCCGCGCCCCGGGAGTACGACGTGGAGAACGCGCCCGGGGTGAAGTCGGCCGCGCTCAGCCCGACCGAGGAGGCCGGCCTGTCCGGGTGTACGGCGGTCTCGGCGACGGAGAGCGCGAACGGGATGTTCTTGGCGAACTCCTGCTGGATCAGCTTCTCGTCGTCGGGGAAGCTGAACTCCGACGGGCAGTCCTCGGGCTTCCAGGCGTCGTTCGGGTCGACGTTCGACGCGGTCTGGCAGGTCGACATCTCCGGAGTGAACATCGCGACGCCGTCGACGTTCGACGCGTGCCCGTCCGCCTCGCCGTTCGTGGTGTACAGCTCCGAGGAGAGCTGCGAGTGGTAGCCGGGGACGGCCGGCTTGTCCGGGGTGCCGGCGAGCGCCTTGTAGAGGACGTCGTCGGGGCTCGGTGTGGCGACCTGCCAGCCGACGCCGTACAGGAGAAGTTCCGCGGCGGAGTGGTAGTTGACGGCGTATCTGAACCCGACGCGTTTCTCGAAGCCGTCCAGCGCCTTGGTCTCGGGCTCCGACTCGGGGCGCGCGCCGCGGTAGGTCTCGCTGGTGGGGTTGGGGGACGAACCCTCGTCGTCGTATCCCCACTTGTAGGGGAAGTTGCGGTTGAGGTCGACGCCGTCGCCCGCGCCGATGACACCGTCGCCGTTGACGTCCCGCAGGTTCTTGCGCCACAGGCGGGTTCCGGCGTTCCTGAACGTGTAGTCGTAGCCGTCGGGGTTGGCCGAGATGACGAACCACAGCTCGGTCGAGTCGACGATCTTCCGAATGCGCCTGTCCGTCCGGTAGTGGTCCAGGTAGTAGTGCATCAGACGCCGGGTCATCTCGGGCGTGATCCACTCACGCGCGTGCTGGTTGGACAGATACAGCACGGACGGCCTGGAGCCGTCCTTCGTCTTCCCGGCGTTCCTGGTCAGCTTGAGGGCGAGGATGTCCTGCCCGTTGACCGTCTTTCCGATGGACTCGACCTTGGTCAGGCCGGGGTTGGCCCGGGCGGTCCGAAGGATCTCCTCCTTCAGGCCGCCGCTGCCGCTGTACGGGCGGAACACGCCCTGCGACGCGGTCCTGACGCGCGCCTGCGCCCGCGCCGACAGGGTGTGCTCGGTGAGGTCGACGCCCTCTTCGCGCAGCGTCGCCGCCTGCTTGCCGGTGAGGTAGACCTCGACCTTGGTCTTCCCGGGTCCGGTGACCTGCCCGCCGAGTTCCTGCCCGTCCTGTCCGGCCTCGAGGAGCAGAGGAATCTGCTGCGGGGTGACGTCGGCGCGGTAGACCCTGACCTCGTCCGAGCCGGACGTCACCGGGTTACCGCTCCGGGCCTGGGCATGGGGCGCGAGGCTCGCTCCGCCGATGAGAAGCGCGCCGACAGCGAGGATCGATTTCGCTCTGTGTCTCATGAACCCCCCTAGCGGTGGTCCGCCACAGCGGCGAACAGGTTGCCAGGCTCATGCCACCTCATGATCGAGTCAAGAGCGCTTCACGGACACGCAACGCCGGTGCCGACCACCCGAACGGGCGCACGGCACCGGCGACTTCGTACGGCGTCGGTCAGCCGGCCAGGTTGTCCGCCAGCTCCTCCGTGAGGTTCGCCTCCGTGCCCGGGATGCCCAGGTCGGCGGCGCGCTTGTCGGCCATCGCCAGCAGGCGCCGGATACGGCCCGCGACCGCGTCCTTGGTCAGCGGCGGGTCGGCGAGCGCGCCCAGCTCCTCCAGGGAGGCCTGCTTGTGCTCCATGCGCAGCCGGCCCGCCGCCGCGAGGTGCTCGGGGACCTCCTCGCCGAGGATCTCCAGTGCCCGCTGGACGCGGGCACCGGCGGCCACGGCGGCCCGGGCCGAACGGCGCAGGTTGGCGTCGTCGAAGTTGGCGAGCCGGTTGGCGGTGGCCCGCACCTCGCGGCGCATCCGGCGCTCTTCCCAGGCCAGCACGGACTCGTGCGCACCGAGCCGGGTCAGCAGCGCCCCGATCGCGTCACCGTCCCGGACGACGACCCGGTCCACCGTCCGCACCTCGCGCGCCTTGGCGGCGATGGACAGCCGGCGGGCGGCACCGACCAGCGCGAGCGCGGCCTCCGGACCCGGGCAGGTCACCTCCAGCGAGGAGGAACGGCCGGGCTCGGTCAGCGAACCGTGCGCCAGGAAGGCCCCGCGCCAGGCCGCCTCCGCGTCACAGGTGGCCCCGGAGACCACCTGCGGTGGCAGTCCGCGGATCGGGCGGCCCCGGCCGTCCACGAGGCCCGTCTGGCGGGCCAGCTGGTCACCACCGGCGACGACCCGCACGACGTACCGCGAGCCGCGGCGCAGACCGCCGGGCGCCATCACGATCAGCTCGGAGCTGTGGCCGAAGATCTCCAGGATGTCCCGCTTGAGACGGCGGGCCGCCATCGCGGTGTCCAGCTCCGCCTCGATCACGATGCGCCCGCTCACCAGGTGAAGGCCGCCGGCGAACCGCAGAATGGCGGAAACCTCCGCCTTCCTGCAGCAGGTCCGGGTGACGGGTAGCCGGGAGATCTCGTCCTTCACCGCTGCCGTCATCGCCATGGGCCGATCCTTCCATGCATCCGAAAAATACGGTCGTACGCGGCGGCCAACAGCTCCGGATCATGCCGGGGTGATCCATCGGTCCGGGCCACCGGTGCCAGCTCGATCGCGGCTCCCAGCCGTTTGGCGGCTTCGGTGAGCGAGTCGCGGTCGGGCACGGCAGCCTCGTCGGCCAGCACCACGTCCAGGGCGAGTTTAGGGGCGTGTCGGCCCAAAACCTCCAAATGACGCTGCGGGGAGAAGCCCTCGGTTTCTCCCGGCTGCGGGGCGAGGTTCAGGGACAGCACCTTGCGCGCCTTGGTCTCCGTGAGGGCGTCCAGCAGCTCGGGGACGAGCAGATGCGGGATCACCGAGGAGAACCAGGAGCCGGGACCGAGCACCACCCAGTCCGCGTCCAGGACCGCCGCCACGGCCTCGGGCACGGCCGGCGGGTCGTGCGGCACGAGGTGCACCGACTGGACCTCGCCGGGCGTCAGCGCGACCGTCGCCTGCCCGCGCACGGTGTCCACGTCGTCCGGGCGGTCGGGATCGTGCCCCTTGACCAGGGCCTGCAGCTCCAGCGGTACGGCGGACATGGGCAGCACGCGCCCGTGCGCGCCGAGCAGCTTGCCGACCAGGTCCAGCGCCTGCACATGGTCGCCGAGCTGCTCCCACAGGGCGACGATGAGCAGGTTGCCGACCGCGTGGTCGTGCAGGTCTCCCTGGGAGGTGAAGCGGTGCTGGATGACCCGGGCCCAGGTCTGGCCCCAGTCGTCGTCACCGCACAGCGCGGCCAGCGCCTTGCGCAGGTCGCCGGGCGGCAGCACGCCCAGCTCGTCGCGCAGCCGGCCGCTGGAACCGCCGTCGTCGGCCACCGTGACGACGGCCGTGAGGTCGCCGGTGATCCGGCGCAGCGCGGCGAGCGAGGCGGACAGGCCCATGCCGCCGCCGAGCGCGACCACCTTGGGCTGTGCGCCCCGGCGGCGGGGCCGGCCACCGCGGGCCTCGGCGAGGCGGGCCGGCCGGGACTCGGCAGCCGCACGGCTCGCGCGTCCCTCGGGCACCATCCTGCGCAGCCGGCTGAGCCGCCGTGTACGTTCCGTCATTCCCGTCCCATGTCCCGGTGTACGACCACCGTTTCCACGCCCTCGGCCGCGAGGCGCGCGGCGAGCTTCTCCGACATCGCGACCGAGCGGTGCTTGCCGCCGGTACAGCCGATCGCGATGGTCACATACCGCTTGCCCTCACGCCGGTAGCCGGCCGCGATGAGCCGCAGCAGTTCGGCGTACCGGTCGAGGAACTCCTTCGCGCCGGGCTGGTTGAAGACATAGGCGGCGACCTCCTCGTTCAGGCCGGTGTACGGGCGCAGCTCCGGGACCCAGTGCGGGTTGGGCAGGAACCGCATGTCCGCGACCAGGTCGGCGTCGACCGGGAGGCCGTACTTGAAGCCGAAGGACATCACGGTCGCCCGCAGCTCGGGCTCCTCCTCGCCGGCGAACTGGGCGTCCATCTTGGCGCGCAGCTCGTGCACGTTCAGGCTGGAGGTGTCGATCACCAGGTCGGCGTCGCCGCGCAGCTCGCGCAGCAGCTCCCGCTCGGCGGCGATGCCGTCGACGATGCGGCCGTCCCCCTGCAGGGGGTGCGGGCGGCGCACCGACTCGAAGCGGCGCACCAGGGCTTCGTCGGAGGACTCCAGGAAGACGATGCGCCGGGTGACGCCCCGGGTGTCCAGGTCGGCGAGGGATTCGCGCAGATTGTCGAAGAAGCGCCGGCCCCGCACGTCCACGACGACCGCGATCCGCGCCACGTTGCCCTGCGAGCGGGCGCCCAGCTCCACCATGGTGGGGATGAGGGCGGGCGGGAGGTTGTCCACGACGAACCAGCCGAGGTCCTCCAGACACTTGGCCGCCGTCGACCGTCCCGCTCCGGACATGCCGGAGATGATCACCAGCTCGGGGATGGCCGCTTCGGGGGCCTGGGCGGGCGTACCGTCCGTGCTCACCTGTGCTCCGTTTTCCTGCGCCGCGGGCTGCTCACCGGCCGCGGCCTGTGGCTGGTCCTGCCCCGCTTCCTTGCGGGCCGGATCTCGCTCCGCTGTGGGCTGTGCGTCGTGCTCGGTCATGTCTCCTGCCCCCGTCGTTCGTCCGGGAGACCCGCGGTTACGGGCTCCCCCGAGGAACCCGCCGTCGTATCGGGTTCCTCATCATCAATGATCTCTCCAGTCGCCGTGTTCACGGCGGGTGCGGCCGGGGCCGCCTGGGCGAGGGCCGCGGCGATCGTCTCGGCCGTCTTCCGGCCTATCCCGGGCACCTCCTGGATCTGTTCGATTGTGGCGGACCGCAGCCTCTTCACCGAGCCGAAATGCTTGATGAGCGCCTGCCTGCGGGTCTCGCCGAGGCCGGGGACGTCGTCCAGGGGGCCGGCCCGGAAGCGCTTGGCCCGCTTGGTCCGCTGGTAGGTGATCGCGAACCGGTGCGCCTCGTCCCGGACACGCTGGAGGAGATACAGGCCCTCGCTGGTGCGGGGCAGGACCACCGGGTCGTCCTCGCCGGGCACCCAGACCTCCTCCAGCCGCTTGGCGAGGCCGCAGACGGCGATGTCGTCGATGCCCAGCTCGTCCAGAGCGCGCCGGGCCGCGGCGACCTGCGGTTGACCGCCGTCGACGACGACCAGCTGCGGCGGGTAGGCGAACTTCCTGGGACGGCCGTCGTCGTCCTTCAGCGAGCTGGTGAGCGGCTCGCCGTCGGGAAGGGCGCTCTCGCCGTTCGTGGCGGTCTCCTCGCCGTCGGCCCACTCCCCCGTCTTCTCCTTCTCGGCGAGGTAACGCCGGAAGCGACGGGTGATCACCTCGTGCATGGAGCGGACGTCGTCCTGGCCCGCGAAGCCCTTGATCTGGAAGCGGCGGTACTCGCCCTTGCGCTGCAGGCCGTCCTCCAAGACGACCATGGAGGCGACCACGTCGTCCCCCTGCAGGTGCGAGATGTCGTAGCACTCGATGCGCAGCGGCGCGCTGTCCAGGTCGAGGGCCTCGGCGATCTCCTCCAGGGCGCGCGAGCGCGTGGTCAGGTCGGAGGCACGCTTGGTCTTGTGCAGCGCGAGAGCCTGCTGGGCGTTGCGCTGCACGGTCTCCATCAGCGCCTTCTTGTCGCCGCGCTGGGGGATGCGCAGGGAGACGTTCGCCCCGCGGCGGCCGGCCAGCCACTCCTGGACCGGCTCGACCGGCTCGGGCAGCGCCGGGACCAGGACCTCCTTGGGGACCGCGTCCCCGGTCTCCTCGCCGTAGAGCTGCTGCAGGGCGTGCTCGACCAGGGCGCCGGTGGTGATCTCCTCGACCTTGTCGGTCACCCAGCCGCGCTGGCCGCGCACCCGGCCGCCGCGCACATGGAAGATCTGCACGGCCGCCTCCAGCTCGTCCTCGGCGACGGCGATGAGGTCGGCGTCGGTCGCGTCGGCGAGCACGACGGCGTTCTTCTCCATGGCCTTCTTCAGGGCCTCGATGTCGTCGCGCAACCGGGCGGCCCGCTCGTACTCCATCTCCTCGGCCGCCTCCATCATCTGCTTCTCCAGACGGCGGAGGTAGGTGCCGGTGCGGCCGGCCATGAAGTCGCAGAACTCCTCGGCCAGGTCCTGGTGGTCCTCGGGGCCGATCCGGCCGACGCAGGGGGCGGAGCACTTGCCGATGTAGCCGAGCAGGCAGGGGCGGCCCGTACGGGCGGCGTTCTTGAACACGCCGGCCGAGCAGGTGCGCACCGGGAACACGCGCAGCAGCAGGTCGACGGTGTCCCGGATGGCCCACGCGTGCCCGTACGGCCCGAAGTACCGGACGCCCTTCTTCTTGTGACCGCGCATCACCTGCACGCGCGGGAACTCCTCGTTCATCGTCACCGCGAGGTATGGGTAGCTCTTGTCGTCGCGGTACTTGACGTTGAACCGGGGGTCGTACTCCTTGATCCAGGAGTACTCCAGCTGGAGGGCCTCGACCTCCGTGGACACCACGGTCCACTCCACGGACGCGGCGGTGGTCACCATCGTCCGGGTGCGCGGGTGCAGGTTCGCCAGGTCCTGGAAGTAGTTCGCCAGGCGCTGGCGCAGGCTTTTCGCCTTTCCGACGTAGATCACCCGGCGGTGCTCGTCGCGGAACCTGTACACCCCGGGAGAGTCCGGGATCTCACCCGGCCTGGGGCGGTAGCTGGAGGGGTCGGCCATGTCTCACACCCTACTGGCGAGCACCGACACCGCGTCGGGCCTGTGGACAACGCCCGCCCCGTGCCGCTCAGCCGTCCACAGGCCGCCCGGTGCCCGCCGGGGCAGGCCCGCACCGATCATGTGCCGGGCGATCCTGACACCGGCGAACGACCATGTCTCCGTCACGCGCTGGTCTTCCCGCCGGGCGCCACAGGGGGCGCGCCACTCGTGGCCGGCGGCTCCGCTCCGGTCGCGCGGCCCGGCCGGCCGCGGCCGTGGCGGGTTCCAGGTGTTGTCGGGGCCTGGTCAACACGCTTCAATGCGGGGGAACTCGGGGCCGTGCACGCACGCGTACCGGCGCGGCGTGCGCAGTCACGGGCGTACACCAGCGCCCACGGGGGTGGCCCCGCACACCGCTCAGACGGTCTGACCAGCCGTTGTGACACCTCACAGAAAGGCGCCCCGGCATGCGGCATGCCACGGAGCACGCGCACCTCCCCACCGCGGAACTGGACACGGCCCTGCGGGGCGGCCCCTTCCATGTGGCGCTGCGCGCCGCGATCGCCGCACGCGGGCTGCCGCTCCAGCGCGTCCAGCACCATCTGTCCCGCCACGGGGTGAAGGTCGGTGTCACCAGCCTGAGTTACTGGCAACAGGGCGCCCGCCGCCCCCAGCGCCCCGAGTCGTTGCGTGCGGTACGGGCACTGGAGGAGATCCTCCATCTGCCGGACGAGTCGCTGATCCGGCTGCTCGCGGAGGCCGACGAGCGCGCGGTGGCCGGCCACCCGGCCGTGCGCTCCTACCGCTCCCTGATCGAGGCCTCGGACGTGCTGGACCGGCTCGGGGCCGAGCTGGGCTGGTCCCTCGACGGCGGGCTGCACACGTTGGGCCACCACGAACGCGTCCGCATCGGCGCCCGGCGCGAGCTGGCGGGCCGCGAGGCCCACCACATCGTGCGGGCCCACCGCGACGGCGTCGACCGCTTCCTCGCCGTGCACCACGGCGACCCCGGCTGCCGGCCGCACGACATCAGGGTGCGGGCGCTGGAGAACTGCCGCACGGGACGCGTCCGCTGGGACCAGGACACCGGCGTACTGGTGGCGGAGCTGCTCTTCGGCACCCGGCTGTGCTCCGGGGACACCTTCCTCTTCCGGTACGGCATCGAGGACGGCACGGCCGGGGCCTCCCGCGAGTACCTCCACCGCTTCGGCTTCCCCGGCGGCCAGTACGCCCTCCAGGTGCGGTTCGACGCGGCCGCTCTGCCGATGCGCTGCCATCGCTTCACCCAGCACTCGACGGCGGCGCCGCGCAGCGGCCGGAACGACCTGCCGGTCACCGGCCCCCACCACTGCGTCCACGTGGTCGAGCCACGGATACGTCCGGGGATCGTCGGCATCGCATGGGAGTGGGAGTGAAGTCGCCTCGGGTGTGGTGCGTTGTGGGTCTGTTGCGGTCCGGGTGAAGACCTGTTTGAGGCGCCGGGATCCGTCGCGCCGGGCCGAAGACGGGAGCCCGGTGGCTCGGTGGAGGGACGGAGGGAGCGGGCGGATCGGCGGCGCGGGCGACGGGTGGGGCGGTGGCGCTGGGCGGCTGTGGGGCGGGACAGCTGTGCGGCGACCCAGGCGGGCGCGTGTGCGGGGTGTCGGAGCGGGTCGGTCAGCCGCCCGGGCCGGCGATGATCCTCCCGTTCGTGGTCTTCACCGGCAGCTCGGCCAGGGGCTCGGTGGCCGGTGACTGGACCACCTTGCCCGTCACGGCGTCGAACTGGCTGCCGTGGCAGGGGCAGATCAGGGTCGTGCCCTGCAGCTTGTTGATGGGGCACCCCGCGTGCGTGCAGACGGTGCTGTACGCCTTCAGCTCGCCGCTCCCGTCGCGGCTGACGACCACGTTGTGATCCCGGTAGAGCTTGGCGCCGCCCTTCGAGACCTCGTTCTCGGCACCCAGGTCGACCGGCGCGGTCGGGGCGGCCGCGGCCGAGCTGCCCTGCCCGGGCGCCGAGCACGCCGCCAGACCGAGTCCGGCGACCGGGGCCACGGCGGCGCCTCGAAGGACGGTACGGCGGCTCGCGGAGGGGCGCGCAGGCATCTGGAACTCCACTGCTCAAGGGATGTGCAGGGCGACGATACCGGGCAGAAGGACCGACCTCGGGACGGGGGCCTTGGCTTCAGGCGAGGGCGTCAGGGGATGGCGGGGAGGACGAGGAGGTGTCGGCGGGGGTGGAGGTGGTGGGCGTAAACGCTTGCGCAAGCGTTTACGCGGGGGCGGACAATGGGATACCGTCCCGGCCGGAAGGGCCCACGGCCGCTCGGCCTGGCGGCCCGCCCAGTCCAAGCAGTGCGTCCAAGCAGTGCATCCGCGCAGTGCATCTGTGCGGTGCGTCCGCTCAACGCGTCCGCAGCGGTCGGTCCCGCTGCGTCGGCGCAGTCGGCTCAGGAAGGGAAACGCGATGCCCACGATGGCGGACGTCGCACGGAGCGCCGGGGTCTCTGTCGCGACCGTTTCCCACGTCCTGAACGGCACCCGCCCGGTGCTCCCCCACACCCGTCAAGCCGTGCTGGACGCCATCGACGCCCTCGGCTACACCCCCAACACCCTGGCCCGCTCCCTGGTGACGTCCCGCACCCGCTCCATCGGGCTCGCGGTATCGGCGATCAGCAACCCGTACTTCACGGAGATCCTCCAGGGCGTCGAGGCGGCCGCCCTGGCGGCGGGGTACAGCCTGCTCATCGCGGACCCGCACGACGACCCCGGGCACGAACGCAAGGTCGTGCAGCTCCTCCACGAACGCCGGGTGGACGGCGTGATCGTCGCTCCGTCCGTGCATCCGCACGATCTGGCCGGCTACCTCCGCCGCCATGCCGTACCGACCGTCTTTCTGGACCGGACGGTCGACGCAGACGTGCTGGACGGCATCACGGTCGCCGGTGGAGCGGGCACCGCCCCCGGCGAGCACGCTCCCTGGTACGACCAGGTCTGCGCCGAGAGCGCCGGACCGACGGCCCGTCTCGTCACCCATCTCGCCGGGCTGGGTCACCGCCGGATCGGTCTGGTCGCGGGTCTGCCCGGGCTGAGCACCACCCGCGAGCGTGTCTCCGGCTACCGGGACGGCCTCACCGCCGCCGGCCTGGCCCACGACGAACGGCTCCTCGTGTCCGGTAACTCCGAGTCGGCGGGTGCCGAGCAGGCCACGGCCGCCCTGCTCGCCCTGCCCGACCCGCCCACCGCGCTTGTCACCGCCAACAACGCGATGACCATCGGCGCCCTGCGCGCCCTGCACCGGCAGGGCCTGTCCGTCCCGGGCGACATGGCCTTGTGCTGTTTCGACGACTTCGCCTGGGCGGACCTGTTCTCGCCCCGGCTCACCGCCATCGCCCAGCCCAGCCGAGAGCTGGGCGCCCAGGCCGTCCAGGTGCTCCTGGAACGTCTGGACGAGCCGCGCCGGCCGACCCGGACGGTCCGGCTGCCGTGTGCGTTCGTCCATCGCACGTCCTGCGGGTGCCCGGAGAAGCCGGGCCGGTCCGAAAAGCACGGGCACACCACGTCATCCATGCCGTCGGAGAAGGGAACCGCCTCGTGATCGTCGTCGCCGGTGAGGCATTGATCGACCTGGTGCCGCAGGGCTCCGGTGCCCTCGCGGACCTGAAGCCGGCGCTCGGCGGCGGCCCGTACAACACCGCCTTGGCCCTTGGCCGGCTCGGTTCCCGCACCGCGTTCTGCTCCCGGACGTCGTACGACGCCTTCGGCGAGGCTCTGCTCGACGGGATGCGGCGAGCGGGGGTGGATGTGTCGGAAGTGCAGCGCGGGCCGGAGCCGACCACTCTGGCGGTGGCCACGATCGACGCCAGCGGCTCGGCCGCGTACTCCTTCTATGTCGACGGCACCGCCGACCGCCTGTTCACCGCTCCCACCGCGCTGCCCGCCGGCACGCGCGCGGTGTCCTTCGGTACCTGCTCGCTCGTCCTGGAACCGGGCGCGAGCGCCTATGAGGAGCTGATGCGCGCGGCGGCCGGACAGGGGGTGTTCACCGCGCTCGACCCCAACATCCGGGCGGGGCTGATCCCGGACGCGGACGGCTACCGGGCACGTTTCAAGAGCTGGCTGCCCTCGGTGACGCTGCTGAAGCTCTCCGCGGAGGACGCCGAGTGGCTGGGCGGCACTCCGCGCGAGTGGCTGGCCGCGGGACCGGCCGCTGTGGTGGTGACCCGGGGCGGAGAGGGACTGACGGTGTTCACCCGAGACGGCGCGGAGTACTCCGTACCGGGTGAGAAGGTCGCCGTGGTGGACACCATCGGCGCCGGTGACACGGTGAACGCGGCGCTGTTGCACGGTCTGTCCGCACAGGACGCGCTGTCGGAGGAAGCGCTCGCCGCCCTGGGAGTTCAGGGCTGGACGCGGCTGCTGCGCTTCGCGGCACGCGCGGCGGCGATCACCTGCTCGCGGGCGGGGGCCGAGCCGCCGTACGCGGCCGAGCTGGGTGGCCTGTGAGCGGCCCCATTTCTCTCTGCTGTTGTCAAGGTGCGGCCGGACCCGTGGTGCGGGGACCTGTCGGACCTCGGAGCCGGGGCTGCTGATGGTGGAACGAGCGGCGCCCCGCGGGGAGTTCCCGCGGGGCGCCGCTTTTTGGTGGTGTGTCAGACCTTGGTCGCTGCTGCGTCAGGCCTTGCGTGTCCGCGTCGTCTTCTTTGCGGGCGTCGTCTTCTTCGTGGCCGCGGCGGCCTTCTTGGTCGCGGTGTTGTTGGCCTTGGCCGTCACCGTCTTCTTCGCCGCCGTCGTCGCCGCGGCCGTCTTCCGGACGGTGGCCGCACGCGGTGCCGTCACCGGGTCCGCGTCGCTGATGCGGTCGGCGCCGAGGATCTCGCGCAGGAACTTGCCGGTGTGGCTGGCCGGAACCCCGGCGACCTCCTCCGGCGTGCCCTCGGCGACCACCAGGCCACCACCGGCGCCACCCTCGGGACCCATGTCCACGACCCAGTCGGCGGTCTTGATCACGTCGAGGTTGTGCTCGATGACGATGACCGTGTTGCCCTTGTCGACCAGGCCGCCGAGGACCGTCAGCAGCTTGCTGATGTCCTCGAAGTGCAGACCGGTGGTCGGCTCGTCCAGGACGTAGACCGTGCGCCCGGTGGAGCGCTTCTGCAGTTCGCTGGCCAGCTTCACCCGCTGGGCCTCACCACCGGAGAGAGTGGTGGCGGACTGACCGAGGCGGACGTAGCCGAGACCGACGTCCTTCAGCGTCCTCAGGTGCCGGGAGATGGCCGGGACGGCCTCGAAGAAGTCGGTGGCCTCCTCGATCGGCATGTTCAGCACGTCGGCGATGGACTTGCCCTTGTAGTGGACCTCCAGGGTCTCCCGGTTGTACCGGGCGCCGTGGCAGACCTCGCACGGGACGTAGACGTCCGGGAGGAAATTCATCTCGATCTTGATCGTGCCGTCGCCCGCGCAGTTCTCGCAGCGGCCGCCCTTGACGTTGAAAGAGAACCGGCCGGGCAGGTAGCCGCGGACCTTCGCCTCGGTGGTCTCGGCGAACAGCTTGCGGATGTGGTCGAAGACACCGGTGTACGTCGCCGGGTTGGACCGCGGTGTGCGGCCGATCGGCGACTGGTCGACGTGCACCACCTTGTCGACCAGGTCGTCGCCGTCCACGCGCGTGTGCCGTCCGGGGACGTTCCGCGCGCCGTTCAGCTCGCGGGCCAGGTGGGTGTAGAGGATGTCGTTGACCAGTGTCGACTTGCCGGATCCGGAGACGCCCGTGACGGCCGTGAAGACGCCCAGCGGGAAGGACACGTCGATGTCCTGCAGGTTGTTCTCGCGGGCGCCGTGCACGGTGAGCTGCCGGGACGGGTCGCGGGGGCGGCGGATGTCGGGCAGCGGGATCGCCTTGCGGCCCGAGAGGTACGCGCCGGTCTGCGACTCGGTGTTGGCGAGCAGCTCCTTCAGCGAGCCGCTGTGCACGACCTTGCCGCCGTGTTCGCCGGCGCCGGGACCGATGTCCACGACCCAGTCGGCGACCTTGATGGTGTCCTCGTCGTGCTCGACGACGATGAGCGTGTTGCCCATGTCGCGCAGCCGGACCAGGGTCTCGATCAGCCGGTGGTTGTCCCGCTGGTGCAGGCCGATGGACGGCTCGTCCAGGACGTACAGGACGCCGACGAGACCGGAGCCGATCTGGGTGGCCAGGCGGATGCGCTGGGCCTCGCCGCCGGAGAGTGTGCCGGCCGCGCGGTTCAGTGAGAGGTAGTCCAGGCCGACGTCGACCAGGAAGCGCAGCCGTTCGTTGACCTCCTTCAGCACCCGCTCGGCGATCTTCTTGTCCCGGGCGTTCAGCTTCAGCCGGCCCAGGAAGTCCGCGCAGTCGCTGATCGACATCCCGGAGACCTCGGCGATCGACTTCTCCATGATCGTGACCGCGAGGACGATCGGCTTCAGGCGCGTGCCCTCACAGCTCGGGCAGGGCACCTCGCGCATGTAGCCCTCGAAGCGCTCACGGCTGGCGTCGCTCTCGGCCTCGCTGTGGCGGCGCTTCACGAACGGCACCGCGCCCTCGAAGGGCGTGGTGTACACCCGCTCGCGGCCGTACCGGTTGCGGTAGCGCACCTCGATCTGGGTCTTGTGGCCGTACAGCAGGGCCTTCTTCGCGCGCTGGGGCAGCCCGGCGAACGGGATGTCCGTACGGAAGCCGAGGGCGTCCGCGAGGGCGCCGATCAGTCGGCCGAAGTAGTCCTTGGTGTGCCCGTGCGACCAGGGATGGATGGCGCCCTCGTCCAGGGACTTGTCCGGATCCGGGACGATCAGCTCCGGGTCGACCTCCATGCGCGTGCCGATGCCGGTGCAGTCGGGGCAGGCACCGAAGGGCGAGTTGAAGGAGAAGGAGCGGGGCTCCAGCTCCTCGAAGGACAGGTCGTCGTACGGGCAGTACAGGTGCTCGGAGTACATGCGCTCGCGCTCTGGGTCGCCCTCGGGGAGGTCGACGAAGTCGAGCACGATCATGCCGCCGGACAGTCCGAGGGCGGTCTCCACGGAGTCGGTGAGCCGACGCTTGGCGGACTCCTTCACCGTGAGACGGTCGACGACCACCTCGATGGTGTGCTTCTCCTGCTTCTTCAGCGCCGGCGGGTCGGAGAGCTGGACGGTCTGGCCGTCAACGCGCGCGCGGGAGTAGCCCTTGGTCTGCAGGTCGGCGAAGAGGTCGACGAACTCGCCCTTACGCTCGCGCACGAGCGGCGACAGCACCTGGAAGCGGCTCCCCTCCGGCAGCTCCAGGACCCTGTCCACGATGGCCTGCGGCGACTGGCGCGAGATCGGGCGGCCGCACTCGGGGCAGTGCGGCTTGCCGATGCGCGCGAAGAGCAGACGCAGGTAGTCGTAGACCTCGGTGATGGTGCCGACCGTCGAGCGCGGGTTGCGCGAGGTCGACTTCTGGTCGATGGAGACCGCCGGGGACAGGCCCTCGATGAAGTCCACGTCCGGCTTGTCCATCTGGCCGAGGAACTGCCGGGCGTACGAGGAGAGCGACTCCACGTAGCGGCGCTGGCCCTCCGCGAAGATCGTGTCGAAGGCCAGGGAGGACTTGCCCGACCCGGACAGGCCCGTGAAGACGATGAGCGAGTCACGAGGCAGGTCGAGCGAGACATTCTTCAGGTTGTGCTCGCGCGCGCCACGGACGATGAGACGGTCGGCCACGCCGGTCCGCACCTTTCTTGAGAGAAGTGACAGGGGCGAGGCCCCCGTCCTTCTTCAGACTAGGGGGAGCCACTGACAACGCCGGTCGGATTGCCCGATTGCATAACAACCCCCGGCCATCCAGCATGCCCGACGTCACTTCCGACGATATAGCACGTGCTTTCGATTCACGGACGGGCTTCACGACCTTCACCCGAAGGTGTGGCGGGACTAATGTCAGGCCCATGATTGATCACGCTCATGACCTGGCATGTGTACGTGACGCGACCGAACGGCTCCTGACCGCGGTCGCCGAACTGGACAACGCATCGCTCGCCGAGCCGTCACGGCTTCCGGGCTGGACTCGCGGCCACGTGCTCGCCCACCTCGCCCGCAACGCGGACGCGCTCGTGAACGTTCTCGAGGGCCGGCCCATGTACGCGAGCGCCGAGGCGCGGGACGCCGACATCCAACGTGACGCCCCGCGCCCCCTCGACGCCCAGCTCGCCGACCTGCGCGAGACGGCGGCCCGCTTCCAGGCGGTGGGCAACGCGCCGGCGGACTGGACGCGCACGGTCGAGCTGCGCAACGGGGTCACCGACTCCGCGTCCCGCGTGCCGTTCCGCAGGTGGGTCGAGGTCGGACTGCACCATGTGGATCTCGGCATCGGGTACGAGCTGGAGCATCTCCCGGCGGAGTTCACGGAGCGGGAGATCGACTTCCTCACGGCACGCTTCTCCGGGCATCCCGATGTTCCCGCAACCCGCGTCACGGACGGCACGCGCGCGTGGAGCACGGGACGCGAGGCGGCCGGGCCCGCGGTGACGGTCAGCGGCGCTCCGGCGGACCTGCTGGGCTGGCTCGCCGGACGTCGTGAGGGGGCCGCGCTGAAGGCGACCGGCGGCGCACTGCCGACGCTGCCGCCGCTGTAGCGCGACAACGGTCCGCCGGGCACTCCCCCGCTATAGGCTGATCACCATGACGTACAGCGGTGAGGTCAAGGTCGGCGGACCGGCCGACGTGCACGAGCTGAAAGACCTGATGATCACGAAGATCGCGGTCGGCCCGATGGACAACAACGCCTATCTGCTGCGCTGCCGGGCCACCGACGAGCAGCTCCTGATCGACGCCGCCAACGAGGCGCAGACGCTCCTCGGCATGATCGGTGACGACGGCATCGCCTCCGTGGTCACCACGCATCGGCACGGCGACCACTGGCAGGCACTCGCGGAGGTCGTCGCCGCCACGGGCGCGCGTACGTACGCCGGCCGCGAGGACGCTCCCGGCATCCCGGTGCCCACCGATGTTCTCGTGGACGACGGCGATCTCATCAGGGTGGGACGTGTCGAGCTCACCGCGCGGCATCTCGTGGGGCACACCCCGGGCTCCATCGCGCTGGTCTACGACGACCCGCACGGCCACCCGCACGTCTTCACCGGCGACTGCCTCTTCCCGGGAGGTCCTGGAAAGACGACGAATCCGGTGGACTTCACGAGTCTGATGGACGGTCTTGAGGGGAAGGTCTTCGGTCCACTGCCCGACGAAACGTGGATCTACCCGGGCCACGGAAACGACACCACGCTCGGCGACGAGCGACCGCACCTGGCGGAGTGGAGATCCCGGGGCTGGTGAGTCGTCGGCACGGTTCCCCGTGTCGCTCTCGCGGGCGCGTACGCACGACGTTCACAGGATCGCAACACCCGTTCCCACGATGCGGACACTTACGGTCATGACCTGGACAAACGTGGGGTTCGCTGCCAATCTCCCGCCATGTACCTCGCCCCTCGCACCCTGCGCCGTGCGCTGGCCGCCGCCACCGTAGCCCTGCTCGCCACCGCTGTCGGCTGTGCTCCGCAGCCCGAGGACAACGCGTCGGCAAGCCCGTCCGGACCGGCCGCGAAGAGCTGCACCAAGGGCAAGTTGGCCACCAGGACCTCCGGGAAGCTGACGATCGCGACGGACGAACCGGCGTACGAGCCCTGGTTCAAGGACGACAGGCCGGCGAACGGCAAGGGCTTCGAGTCGGCGGTCGCCTACGCCGTGGCCCGGCAGCTGGGTTACGGCAAGAGCGCGGTCGTATGGCAGAGCGTGCCGTTCAACAGGGCGTTCGCGCCCGGTGTGAAGACCTTCGACTTCGACATCAACCAGGTGTCGGTCAGCACCGAGCGCAAGAAGGCCGTCGACTTCTCCTCCGGCTACTACGACGTGCGCCAGGCCGTCATCGCCCTGAAGGGCAGCAAGGCCGCCAAAGCGACGAGCATCGCGGACCTGAAGGACCTCAGGCTGGGCGCCCAGGTGGGCACCACGAGCCTCGACTACATCACCGACGTGGTGAAGCCGAAGCAGGAGGCCGCGGTGTACGCCAAGAACGACCAGGCGAAGTCCGCCCTGAAGAACGGCCAGGTCGACGCCATCGTCGTCGACCTGCCGACCGCGTTCTACATCACCGCCGCCGAGGTGACGAATGCGAAGATCGTCGGCCAGTTCGAGAACCAGGGTGCCGCACCCGAGCAGTTCGGACTGGTACTGGACAAGGGCAGCGCGCTGACCTCGTGCGTGAGCGGCGCCGTCGACGCCCTGCGCAAGGACGGCACCTTGGCGAAGCTCGAGAAGCAGTGGCTCTCCGACGCCGTCGACGCCCCGGTGCTCAAGTGACGGTCACCAAGGGCGAGTCGGCACGGGAGGGGGCCGACGACAAGGGCGACATGACCGGCGCCGCCGCCCAGGGCGGCTCCGGTGACGGCTACGTACCCTCCGAACGGCGACTGGAGCGCGAGCGCCACCAACGCGCACGTGCCCGCCGCGCCACGGCCGTCGCAGCACTCTCGACGCTGGTCACGGCCGTCGTGCTGTACCTGGTCGTGGTCGACGCGCCGGGCTGGCCGCGCACCAAGGAGACGTTCTTCAACGCGCACTACGCGCGCGAGGCGCTGCCGAAGGTCCTCGAAGGGCTGTGGCTGAACGTCCGCCTGCTCGCGGTCTGCGGCGTCGCCGTCCTCGTCCTGGGCATGCTGATCGCGATCGCGCGCACTCTGCGCGGCCCGGTCTTCGTTCCGTTGCGGGTGCTGGCGGCGGCGTACACCGACTTCTTCCGCGGCCTTCCGCTGATCATCAACCTGATGATCGTCGTCCTGGGCGTGCCGGCGCTGCGGCTGCAGGGCGTGACGGTCGATCCGGTGCTGCTGGGCGGTACGGCACTGACGCTGACGTACTCGGCGTATGTGGCCGAGGTGTTCCGGGCCGGCATCGAGTCGATCCACCCTTCGCAGCACGCCGCGGCGCGCTCACTGGGCCTCACCAACCGGCAGGCCCTGCGCTACGTCGTCCTCCCCCAGGCGGTACGGCGTCAGGTGCCGCCGCTGCTCAACGACCTGGTGTCGCTGCAGAAGGACACGGGCCTGGTGTCGATCGGGGGCGCGGTGGACGCCGTACGGGCGGCCGACATCATCGTGGGCCGCAGCATGAACTACACGCCGTACATCGTCGCGGGGCTGGTGTTCGTGGCGCTGACCATTCCGATGACCCGCTTCACGGACTGGGTGACGGCGCGGATGGACCGGCAGCGGGACCAGGGAGGAGCGCTATGAGTGAGGCAGACGCACCTGTCCTGCGTATGGAGTCCGTCCGCAAGACCTTCGGTGGTTCCGTCGTGCTGCGGGACGTCGGGCTGGAGGTCGCGCCGCACACGGTGACCGCGCTGATCGGCGCGTCCGGCTCGGGCAAGTCCACGCTGCTGCGCTGCGCCAACCTCCTGGAGGAGATCGACGACGGTGCGATCTGGCTGGACGGTGAGGAGATCACCGACCCCCGTGCCGACCAGGACGCGGTGCGGCGTCGCATCGGCGCGGTCTTCCAGGCGTACAACCTGTTCCCGCACATGACCGTGCTGGACAACATCACGCTGGCGCCGCGCCGGGTGCACGGCGTCGCCCGTGCCGAGGCCGAGGAACGGGCCAGGAAGCTGCTGGAGCGCCTCGGACTGGCCGCCAAGGCCGATGCCTACCCCGACCGGCTCAGCGGCGGCCAGCAGCAGCGTGTGGCGATCGTACGGGCGCTTGCCGTGCGGCCCCGGCTGTTGCTGCTGGACGAGATCACGGCGGCGCTGGACCCCGAACTCGTGGGCGAGGTGCTGGAGGTGGTCCGGGACCTCAAGGACGACGGCATGACCATGGTGCTGGCGACGCACGAGATGGGCTTCGCGCGGGACGTCGCCGACCAGGTTTGTTTCCTGGACGGCGGAGTCGTCCTGGAGCGCGGCACCGCCGAGCAGGTCTTCGGCGACCCGCAGCAGGAGCGCACGAGGCGCTTCCTGCGGCGGATCGTGGAGGCGGGCCGCCTGTGACGGCGCAGGCCCACGCGTCGGCGCAGGCCTACGCGTCCTGCTGCGCCGCGCCCACCAGGGCGGCCACGCGTTCCACGCCGAACACATAGCCCTGCACTCCGCACCCGGCGATCACACCGTCCGCGCGCAGCGAGACGTAGGAGTGGTGCCGGAACGATTCGCGCTGGTGGATGTTGGAGATGTGCACCTCCAGCACGGGCATGCCGTCACAGGTGTTGAGTGCGTCCAGAATCGCGACCGACGTGTGGGAGTAGGCGCCGGGGTTGATGACGATCCCGCAGTGGTTCAGGCGCGCCTCGTGGATCCAGTCGACCAGTTCGCCCTCGTGGTTGGACTGCCGGAAGTCCACCGTGCCGCCGTGCGCCGCCGCGGCCCTGGCACACAGCGCCTCGACATCGGCCAGCGTGTCCTTGCCGTAGATCTCGGGCTGGCGCTGGCCGAGCAGGTTCAGGTTGGGCCCGTTGAGGATCATGATCGGGGCGTTGGCCAGGGTGCGGGGCACGGTTCCTCCGGTCCGTTCGGGGCGGTACTCGACGACCGCTGCTCGCACCCGGTCTATCACGGTGACCGGAGCGAAGGGCGGCCCCTGCGCCGCAGCGGCTTCGGCGCACATCACGGTCGCTCGATCACCTCCGCGCGCCCCGTAACCGCCTGTCACATGGGGTAGTTGACGCGGCATGCAGCCTGTACGCGCCGCAAGTGCCCCTTCGATGCCGAGACTCGCCGCCGCGTCGCTGGCGGGGACCGCGATCGAGTTCTACGACTTCTTCGTCTACGGGACGGCGGCGGCCCTGGTGCTGGGACCGCTGTTCTTCCCGACGTTCTCGCCCGTCGCGGGGACCCTGGCGGCGTTCGGCACGTTCGGGGTGGGGTTCGTGGCCCGTCCGCTCGGCTCGGTGCTGTTCGGGCATCTCGGCGACCGGCGCGGGCGACGGCCGGTGCTCGTCGTCTCGCTGCTGGTCACGGGCGCCTCGACGGTCGCGGTGGGCTGCGTGCCGTCGTACGGGGCGATCGGTGTCGCCGCGCCCGTGCTGCTGCTCGTCCTGCGCTTCCTGCAGGGGCTGGGGCTCGGCGGGGAGTGGGGTGGAGCGGTGCTGCTGACCGCCGAGCACGCGCCGGCCGGGCGACGCGCGCTGTGGTCGAGCTTTCCTCAGGTGGGACCCGCGTTCGGTTTCGTGCTCGCCAACGGGGTGATGCTCGCCCTGTCGGCGGCACTGTCGGACGCGGAGTTCGCGCGATGGGGGTGGCGGGTGCCTTTCTGGGCGGCTGGAGTGCTGGCACTGGCCGGGCTGTGGCTGCGCTCGTCGCTCGCGGAGAGCCCTCGGTTCCTGGAGATCGACGACCACGCGCGCGTGCCGATCGTCGAGGTCGTACGGCATCACGGGCGGCTGGTGCTGCTGACGGCCGGCGCGCTGGCCGTCGGGTACGCGGTGTTCTATGCGGTGACGACCTGGTCGCTGGCGTATGCGACGGAGCGGCTCGGGGTGAGCCGTACGGTGATGCTGACCTGTGTCATGGCCGCAGTGGTCGTGGAGGGGGCGCTCACGCCGCTGATGGCGCTGCTCGGCGACCGCTACGGGCGTCGGCCGATGTGTCTGACGGGGTGCTCGGCCTGCGCCCTGTGGATGCTCCCGATGGTGGCACTGCTGGCCACCGGTGAGCCGTTGCTGATGTTCCTGGGCATTCTGGGCGCCCTGATCGCCTTCCTCATCATGTTCGCGGTCATCGCCGCCTACCTGCCGGAACTGTACGAAGCGCGGGTGCGCTGCACGGGCGCAGCGGTGGGCTACAACCTCGGCGGGCTCCTCGGCGGCGCTCTCACCCCGATCGTGGCCACCGCGCTCGCGGAGCAGGGCGGCAGGGTGCCGTGGGCCGTGGGCGCCTATCTGACGGGCGTCGCACTGCTCAGCCTGGTGTGCTTCGCGCTGCTTCCGGAGACGCGGCCGGTGCTGGTGCCTGCGGTGGAGCCGGCGACAGGCTGACCCGGTTCCGCGCCGCTGCGCTACGGGTTGATCGCCAGCTCCAGGTACGCCGCGAAGAGCACCAGGTGGACCCCTCCCTGCAGGGGTGTGGCCCGTCCCGGCACCACCGTGAGGGAGCTGACCACCACGGTCAGCGCGAGCAGCAGCATGTGTGTCGAGCCGAGGCCGAGGACGAGCGGTCCGGACAGCCAGACGGAGGCGAGGGCGACGGCCGGGATGGTCAGGCCGATGCTGGCCATGGCCGAGCCGAGGGCGAGGTTGAGGCTGGTCTGCACCCGGTCGCGGCGTGCGGAGCGCAGTGCGGCGATCGTCTCCGGCAACAGGACGAGCAGGGCGATGATCACACCGACGACGGCGTGGTGCAGGCCGGCCGCCTCCACGCCGGCCTCGATGGTGGGCGACACTCCCTTGGCCAGGCCGACCACACCGATCAGGGCGAGGCCGAGCAGAGCGAGGCTGATCCAGGCGGTGCGCGTGGAGGGGGGTCGGGCGTGGTCGTCGGCGGTGATGACCTCGCCCTGCCGGGTGACCGGCAGGAAGTAGTCGCGGTGGCGCACGGTCTGGGTGGCCACGAACAGGCCGTAGAGGATCAGTGAGGACAGCGCGGCGAAGGTCAGCTGCACGGTGGAGAACTCGGGTCCGGGCTTGCTGGTGGTGAAGGTCGGCAGCACCAGGCTGAGCGTGGCGAGCGTCGCCACGGTCGCCAGGGCGGCGCCGGTTCCCTCGGGGTTGAAGACCGCCGTTCCGTGCCGCAGCGAAGCGACGAGCAGGCAGAGACCGACGATGCCGTTGCAGGTGATCATCACGGCGGCGAAGACGGTGTCTCTGGCCAGGGTGGAACTCTTGGCGCCACCGTCGGCCATGAGGGTGACGATCAGGGCCACCTCGATGATCGTGACGGCGATGGCGAGCACCAGGGAGCCGAAGGGCTCGCCGACGCGGTGAGCGACGACCTCCGCGTGATGCACCGCGGCCAGGACGGAGCCGGCGAGCACCACGGTCACGAGGGCGACGACCGCGCCCGGCAGGTCACGACCCCAGGTGAACACCAGGAGGACGATCGCGAGGACGGGCACCAGGATCGTCCATTGCCGGATGAGCGACCGGAGCCGAATGATCATGCGGTGATGGTTGCAGAGACGTACAGAGTTCGCATTCCGTTGTTTTCGGATACTCCTCGTCCTTTCCGCCGAGCAGACCGGCATCGGCGGGAGCGGTATCCGCTCCGCGCAGTCCGCTCCCGCCCTGGCCGTATCTGTCGCGGCCTTGGTCAGGCGTCGACGCTGTCCTTCGGAGCGCCTTCACCACCGGCGTGCGCCGCCTCGACGGCCGCCTGCTTTCTGGAAGCCATCAGGCTGGTGATGACGGTGACGACCAGGACCGCGCAGATCACGCCGAGCGAGACGGGAATGCTGATCTCGGGGACGTGGACGCCGGACTCGTGCAGGGCGTGCAGCACCAGCTTGACGCCGATGAAGCCGAGGATGATCGACAGGCCGTACGAGAGGTGGACCAGCTTCTTCAGCAGGCCGCCGATGAGGAAGTACAGCTGCCGCAGACCCATGAGGGCGAAGGCGTTGGCGGTGAAGACGATGTACGTGTCCTGGGTCAGGCCGAAGATCGCGGGGATGGAGTCCAGGGCGAACAGCACGTCCGTGGTGCCGATGGCGAGCATCACGACCAGCATCGGGGTCATGACCCGCTTGCCGTTCTGCTGGATCCACAGTTTGGTGCCGTGGTACCGGTCGGCCACGCCGAACTTGCGCTCGGCGGCCTTCAGCAGCTTGTTCTCCTCGTACTCCTCGTCCTCCTCGTCTTCCTTGTCCGCGCGGGCCTCCTGGACGAGCTTCCAGGCGGTCCAGATCAGGAAGGCGCCGAAGAGGTAGAACACCCAGGAGAAGCTGCCGATGATCGCGGCTCCCGCGGCGATGAAGACGGCCCGCAGGACCAGGGCTATGAGCACGCCGACGAGCAGGACGCGCTGCTGGTACTGGGTGGGCACCGCGAACTTCGCCATGATCAGGACGAAGACGAAGAGGTTGTCCACACTCAGCGACTTCTCGGTGATGAATCCGGCGAAGAACTCGCCGGCCGACCGCCCGTCGCCGAAGACGAGGAGACCGAGACCGAACAGCCCGGCCAGGGCGATCCAGACGACGGTCCAGACACCGGCCTCCTTGATCGACACCTCGTGCGGCTTGCGTCCGATGAAGAAATCGACCGCTATCAGGGCGGCGAGACCCACGATGGTCAGGACCCACAGGGTCATGGAGACTTCCACTGCACCTCCGGCATTACGTAACGGCAAACACGTCAGCGTCGTCGCTGCCGGAGGTCTCTTCCACCCGCGTCGGGCCGACGCCCCGGGACCGGAACCGGTCCGTACTGACGGGTGCGCCGCAGTCAGGGAGTACTCCCCTCCGTACGGAAACAGTACCCCAATCACCAAGTAATGGTAAAGAGAAAAGTAAAGTAAAGACCAATCACGCTGGTCACCGATGCTTTACCTGTACTTGGCCAGAGTCCTGGCCACCTCGGCGAGGACCTGGTCCACGATCTGGCTGCCGGCCGGCACCAGCGAGGGATCATAGGTCCAGGCGTGCCCGACCCAGGGGTCGGCGAAGTGGTCGTCGGGCACGGGGGTGAGTCGCATCAGCGAACGCCACAGTGGATCGAGCAGGGGGCCGTAGGCCGCTGCGTCCTCGCGGTCCGCCACCAGCAGGAGGTGCACACCGACGTCGGGCCCCTCGTCGGCGAGATAGCGGAGCCGGGTCACTGCCCGGTCGTCGAAACCGTGCGGGAAGTCATTGACGATGAGCAGCTGCCGTGCGGTGTCGACATCGGCCGGCAGCGATTCGGGCGCGCCGCCGCGCAGGGCCATCTGCACCAGGTCGACCCGCCGGGTGAGCTTCTCCAGCGCCTCCGTCACCCCGGCCGCCCCGGTCGCGGGAGGCGCGGCGAGCACGCCGGCCCGCGTGAGCGGAGCGAACGCCGCTGTCCCGGCGCCGGCCGGGTCGATGACCTGCACGGAGAGGTCCCCCGCCGGATGCACGGCGAGCAGCCGCGCCGCGAGCGTCGCCGCCGCCTCCATGGCCAGGTGCCGCAGCTCGGCGGAGTCCGGCAGGCCGTCGGATGCCGCCACCGACCCGCTGTCGAGCCACAGGCCGCGTTCCAGCGGCAGCCTGACCAGCATGGGGATGCGCAGCGGCACGCTCTCGGGCAGATGCAGGTCGCCGAGGCGCAGGGCCATCGGCGGCTCGGTGGGCATGCGGTAGCCGTGCCAGACGGGGTTGTCCCAGCCTGCGTATGCGGGCGGCAGCGCGGGCTCGACCACCTCGGACTCGGCGGTGAGCTGGGCGAGATCGCGGTCGAGGACCGCGCGTGCCTGGTCGACCAGCTGCGTTCGACGGGCGTGGGCCGCCTCACGCGCGGTCTCTCCCGCTGTGCCGAGCCGGCCGCGGGGGTCGGTGAGGGCCTGGTCGAGTTCCTTCTCCAGGCGGGAGTCGGCGAAGTCGACGGCACTGCGGTACGCGGCGGTCGTACGGGCCAGGTCCTCGAACATGCCCCAGACCTGGTTGTACAGCCGCTCCTCCATCGACCAGCCCACGGCGTCACCCGCGACGGGCGGCTCGGGTGAGCCGTCGGCGTCCGCAGACACCGGGGGCGGTGCGGCGTGCGGGCGGCGGCCGGGGTGCGTGTAGTCGACCCGGGCGCCGGTGTCACGCGGGCCGGCGCCGGATGCCTGGGCGTCGTACGGGTTCCGCGTGCCGGACGGGCGTGCCGGCTCCGCCGTACCGGAGGCAGGAGTGTGCGGGGGCTCCGGCGCACGGGTGTCGTACGGCGCGGAAGCCGTGTCGCGAGCCGCGACAGCGGAGGCGTCGTGCGGGACGGCCTCGGAGGTGCCCTGCGGCGCCGGTGCGGTGGAGGGGGCCGGCAGTGCGCGGGACGGGCTGTGCGCCGCCGTCTCGTGGACGGCGGCCGCGAGATCCCCGGCCTCCCGCAGGCCCTGGTCGGCGAGGAGCGCCGTGAGTCCGGCCGCGTAGCCCTGGCCCATCGCGCGCACCTTCCAGGCGCCCTGTCTGCGGTACAGCTCCAGGGCGAGCACGGCTGTTTCGCTGTCCAGACCGGTGAGGGTGAAGCAGACGAGTTCGGTGCCGTCGAGGCCCTCCACCGCGGTGTGCGGGGCGGCGACGGCACCGAACCGCTGCGGCGCTCCGGCCCCGGTGAGCAGGGCGAGGAAGACGTCGACGCGGTGCACGGCCCCGGGCAGGGCGCCCAGGTCGACGGCCAGCCGGTGTTCCGTGGCGGACTGCTGGGACACCTCGATGCCGGGCAGCGCGCGGGCCCCGGGATGGGCCACCCACTGGGCGCCGTGCACCGTGCCGTTCTCGTCGCCGAGTACGGCCCCGGCCAGGACCGGTGCCCCGGCCGAGATCCGGATGGTCAGCCGGATATGGGACAGCGGGTGGTTCTGTCCCCGCGCCAGCTCGGCCGTCATCGCCGTCGCCCCCCGAGTCGTTCTGTCGTACGCCCTGCCGGTCCAGCGGGCGGTCCTACAGGTGCGGCAGGATCGCCGGCATCAGGTCCTGGAACGTGCGGCCGTTGGCCGGGGTGCCCAGGGCGGTCATCGTCCAGCCCGAGCCCGCGCGATGCACCTTCGCCATGATCTGGGCGGTGTAGTCGCCGCCGCCGTCCAGGGTGTAGCGGGCGAGTTCCTGGCCGTTGGTCTCGTCGACGAGGCGGCAGAACGCGTTCTGCACCTCCTGGAAGGTCTGGCCCGTGAAGGAGTTCACGGTGAAGACGATCTGGTCGATGTGGACCGGAACTCGCTGCAGGTCCACCAGGATCGCCTCGTCGTCACCGCCCTGGCCTACGCCACCGACGAGATTGTCGCCGGTGTGCCGGACGGAGCCGTCGTCGCTGACCAGGTGGCGGAAGAAGACGACGTCGACCGGCTGCTTCTCGGCGAAGAGGACGGCAGAGGCGTCCAGGTCGATCTCGCGGGTCCGGGAGCCGAACAGGCCGCGTCGCTTCGCCGCCTGCCAGCCCAGTCCCATACGGACCGCAGTCAGGGTGCCCCCGTCCTTCTTCTCCAGGCTGATGGCCTGACCCTTGCTCAAGTTGACGGACACCGCTGAATCCCCTCTCGATGGTCCCCTGTTGCCGCGCAGCGCGCGCGGTTGTCCAAAACCCTACGCAGGGGCACCGACAGGGCCGCACCCCGGCCCGCGCTTTGTGTCGGTGTTGCAACACTTGGCGCATATGCCGAGGTCCGGCACGGTGGCGGGGGCTCAGGCGAGTCCGGCCTCCCGCATCTGGCGCAGTTCCTTCTTCATCTCCGAGACCTCGTCGCGCAGCCGGGCCGCGATCTCGAACTGCAGCTCCGCAGCGGCGGCGCGCATGCGCTCGGTCATCTCCTCGATCTGCTCGGAGAGTTCGGCCGCCGGGCGGTCCGTGGGCACCGTGGCCGCGGCCTTGCCCTTGGCACCCTTGCCGGCCTTTCCACCCTTGCCGGTCTTGTCTCCGAGTGACGGGACCGGTGCCTTGGCACCCTTGCCGTCCTTGGACTTGCGGTAGCCGGAGCCGAGGAGCTGCTCCGTGTCGACCTCTTCGCGGGCGATCTGCGCGACGATGTCGTTGATCTTCTTGCGCAGCGGCTGGGGGTCGATGCCGTTGGCCTTGTTGTAGGCGACCTGCTTCTCCCGGCGGCGGTTGGTCTCCTCGATCGCCTTCTCCATCGCCGGGGTGATCTTGTCGGCGTACATGTGGACCTGGCCGGAGACATTGCGCGCCGCGCGGCCGATGGTCTGGATCAGCGAGGTGCCCGAGCGCAGGAAGCCCTCCTTGTCGGCGTCCAGGATCGCCACGAGGGACACCTCGGGCAGGTCGAGGCCCTCGCGCAGGAGGTTGATGCCGACCAGGACGTCGTACTCACCGGAGCGCAGCTCGCGCAGCAGCTCGACGCGGCGCAGGGTGTCGACGTCGCTGTGCAGATACCGCACCTGGATGCCGAGCTCCAGGAAGTAGTCGGTGAGGTCCTCGGCCATCTTCTTGGTGAGGGTGGTGACGAGGACGCGCTCGTCCTTCTCGGTGCGCTTGCGGATCTCGTGCACCAGGTCGTCGATCTGGCCCTCGGTGGGCTTGACCACGACCTCCGGGTCGACCAGGCCGGTCGGGCGGATGATCTGCTCCACGACACCGTCCGAGCGGGACAGCTCGTAGGTGCCCGGGGTGGCCGACAGGTAGACGGTCTGGCCGATGCGCTTCTGGAACTCCTCCCACTTCAGGGGGCGGTTGTCCAGCGCGGAGGGCAGACGGAAGCCGTGGTCCACGAGCGTGCGCTTACGGGAGGCGTCGCCCTCGTACATGGCGCCGATCTGCGGGACGGTGACGTGCGACTCGTCGATGACGAGCAGGAAGTCGTCCGGGAAGTAGTCCAGCAGGGTGTTGGGCGGAGAGCCGGGCAAGCGGCCGTCGAAGTGCATCGAGTAGTTCTCCACGCCGGAGCAGGTGCCGATCTGGCGGAGCATCTCGATGTCGTACGTGGTGCGCATCCGAAGGCGCTGGGCCTCCAGGAGCTTGCCCTGCTTCTCCAGCTCGGCGAGGCGCTCCCCCAGCTCCTTCTCGATGTCGTTGACGGCCCGCTCCATGCGCTCGGGGCCGGCGACGTAGTGGGAGGCGGGGAAGATGTACAGCTGCTGGTCATCGCTGATGATCTCGCCGGTGAGCGGGTGCAGCGTGGACAGCGCCTCGATCTCGTCGCCGAACATCTCGATGCGGACAGCCAGCTCCTCGTAGACCGGGAAGATCTCGATGGTGTCGCCACGGACCCGGAAGGTGCCGCGGGTGAAGGCCATGTCGTTGCGCGTGTACTGGATGTCGACGAAGCGGCGCAGCAGCTCGTCGCGGTCGATCTCCTCGCCGACTCTCAGGGGGACCATCCGGTCCACGTACTCCTGTGGAGTACCGAGGCCGTAGATGCAGGACACGGAGGCGACCACGACGACGTCGCGGCGGGTGAGCAGCGAGTTCGTCGCCGAGTGGCGCAGCCGCTCGACCTCCTCGTTGATCGAGGAGTCCTTCTCGATGTAGGTGTCCGACTGCGGGACGTAGGCCTCGGGCTGGTAGTAGTCGTAGTACGAGACGAAGTACTCGACCGCGTTGTTCGGCAACAGCTCGCGGAACTCGTTGGCCAGCTGGGCGGCCAGCGTCTTGTTCGGCGCCATCACGAGCGTGGGGCGCTGGAGCTTCTCGATCATCCACGCCGTGGTGGCGGACTTGCCGGTGCCGGTCGCGCCCAGCAGGACGACGTCCTTCTCACCGGCCTCGATGCGCTTGGCCAGGTCGGCGATGGCCGCCGGCTGGTCACCGCTGGGCTGGTAGGAGCTGACGACCTCGAAAGGCGCCACCGTGCGTTCGATGTGGGAAACGGGCCGCATGTCATCCACCGTACGACCCCGCACTGACAACGGGTCCGGATCAGCGATTCTGCGGGGTCCGGGACACGTGGTGCGCGGGGCGGCGCTCCTCGTGAAGGGCGGCACGGCGGTCCGGGTGGGAGGTGACTGCGGCGGCCGGGACACCCGGTTTGTGCTCGATGGGCCTGGGCACGGGCCGGCCCATGACCATCAGCGGGTCGAAGATCACCACGACGCCCGCGAGGAGCAGGAAGGCGAGCGGGCCGATCAGCATCGGTGCGAGCACGGACGGCTCCGGCGCACCTCCGGCGCTGTGCGTCGTGCCGTCGAGATGGACGCCCAGGGCGGCCATACCGGTGTAGTGCATGCCGCTGACCGCGAGCCCCATGACGAGGCTCGCTCCCACGCTCCACAGGAAGCCCCGGACGCGTCCGGCGGCCCACAGAGCGGCGGTGGCGGCCACGACCGCTATGACCACGGAGGTGGCGACGGTGAGCGTGTTGTAGGTGAAGCGCCCGTGGAAGCGCACGCCCGCCATGCCGAGGTAGTGCATCGAGGCGACGCCGAGGCCGGTGATCGTGCCGCCGGTGAACAGAGCGGTACCGGTGGCGCCCCGGTAGCCGACGATGAAGATCCCGACCCCGACCATGACGACGGCGAGGCCGAGGCTCGCGTAGGTGATCGACTTGTCGTAGTGGATCGGCGTCTCCTTGACGGCGAAGCCCATCATGGCGACGAAGTGCATGGTCCAGATGCCGGAGCCGATCGCGGCGGAGCCCAGGGCCAGCCAGGCGGGCCGCCAGGAGTGCGTGACCAGCAGGGACCGGGTGGTGCAGCGCAGGCCGAGGGCGCCGCCGAGGCAGGCCATCAGATAGGCCACCAGCGGGGTGACGGCCCCGTAGCTGAATCCGTCGACCGTGCCTTGCATCCGCGGCTGCCCTTCCGCCCTCTTGCGTCCTGGAATCCCCGACTTGTTCCCCCGGCCCAGGACCGCGCCGGCGCTCAGGGTTGTCGCAGAGAGTATGACCCCCACCGGAATGGTCGAACGATTTTCCGGCAAAGAAACACGGCCTTGCCCCAGTTGTGGGGTACCGGTGAGCGGACCTGGACATCTCCATTCGGTCTGTGGCCGTCGTGCGCCCGGGTACCGTTGACCGTCTGCTGTCACTCTGGTTGCTGTCGGTATTCGCTCGACGCGAGGAGTCTGCATGCACGCGCGTGTACTTGCCGCCGCGGCCGCCGCCGTCCTGGGGACGGCGACCCTGCCGAGCCCCACCCCCGACGCCCCGGCCGGCGACGTCGGCCTGCCCACGGTGATCGCCCACCGGGGTGCCTCCGCCTATGCTCCCGAGAACACGCTGGCCTCGATCGACAAGGCCGCGCAGCTGGGCTTCTCCTGGGTCGAGAACGACGTTCAGCGCACCAAGGACGGCGAGCTGGTCGTCATCCACGACGACAGCCTGCAGCGCACCACGAACGTCGAGCAGGTCTTCCCCGGCCGGGCTCCATGGAAGGTGAAGGACTTCACCGCCGCCGAGATCGCCCGGCTGGACGCCGGCAGCTGGTACTCCCCGGCGTACGCGGGCACGCGCGTGCCGACGCTGAAGGAGTACATGTGCCGGATCGAGCACAACCACGAGAAACTGCTCCTGGAGATCAAGAACCCGGAGCTGTACCCGGGCATCGAGCAGCAGACGCTGAAGCTGCTCGGCAACGAGGGCTGGCTGGACCACAAGCACCTCGGGCGGTTGATCGTGCAGAGCTTCAGCGCCGACAGCATCCGGACCGTGCACGAGCTCAGGCCCGCGGTCACCACGGCCTACCTCGGGTCGCCCACCGCGGCGCAACTGCGCCGGTACGCGCCCTACACGGATCTCATCAATCCCTCGTACGGGTCGCTCTCCCAGGCGTACGTCTCGGCCGTCCACGCCGTCGACGGACCGCACGACAAGCCGCTCGGCGTGTTCGCGTGGACGGTGAACGACGCGGCCACCGCCCGTAAGGTCGCGGACTACGGCGTCGACGGGATCATCAGCAACAAGCCCGACGTGGTGCGGGCGGCGCTGGACTCGCACTGAACGCGGCGGGCGTTGTCAGTGGCGGGTCGTACCGTGGGCGCATGGACAGCGATGGGCAGGATGAGCAGCGAGTCGTGTGGGCCGTGGTGGGCACGGACATCGGTCCGCTGATGCTGGCGGCGACCCGTGACGGCCTGGTCAACGTGGTCTTCCACGCCACGGACGCGGTGCGCGACCGCGCCGTGGAGCGGCTGGCGGCCCGGCTGGGCGGCACTCCCGTGGAGGATCCGGACTCGCCGCTGCTGGCGGAGGCGATACACCAGCTGCGGGCCTATTTCGCGGGCGAGCGGCACGACTTCGACCTGCCGCTCGACTGGTCGCTGATCTCCGGCTTCAACCGGCAGGTGCTGCGCGAGCTGGCGTCCGGCGTGCCCTACGGCACGGTGGTGGGGTACGGCGATCTCGCCGGGCGGGTCGGGCAGCCCGGCGGGGCACAGGCGGTCGGCGTGGCGATGGGTGCCAATCCACTGCCGGTGGTCGTGCCGTGCCACCGGGTCGTGGAGAGCGACGGCGGCATCGGCGGCTTCGGGGGCGGGCTGGAGACCAAGCGCAAGCTGCTCGCCCTCGAGGGCGTGCTGCCCGAGCCGCTGTTCTGACCGGCCCGGCTAGTCGTCGTAGTGCCGGGCCTCGAAGACGTTGCCGTCGGGGTCCCGGAAGTAGAAGTTACGCCGGGCCCTGCCACGGGCGCCGAAGGAGTCGCGGCCGATGGCGCTCATGGGTACACCGTGCTCCTCCAGCCGGGCGCGCAGGGCGTCGAACGCGTCGGCGGCCAGGGACAGGCAGATGTGGTTGACCGGGTGACCGGCGGCGTCGGCAGCGCCGGGCAGCATGTCCATGTGCTCGGCGGAAGTGAGCGGGACAAGGTCCAGGATGGTCTCCTCGTTGACGCGCACGGAGGGGAACGCCGTCTTTCCTTCGGCGTACTCGGCGACTCTCACGGGTTCCAGGCCGACGGCGTCCCGGTAGAAGCCGGCCGCTGCGACCGGATCGGCCACCCACAGGACGACGTGGTCGAGACGCGTGCTGTTCTTCCTCATGCGACCCAGGCTGGTGGCGTCCCCCACAGGCCGCAAGCGTTTAGCGACGGCCGTCATCCGCCAGAGATGGGGGAAGGGACCGACGGACAGAAGGCGGTGCGCGTGGTGCTGGTGGTGTCGCAAGAGGTCCGGGAAGCGATCGACGCACGGCGGCCGGTGGTGGCCCTGGAGTCCACGATCATCGCGCACGGCCTGCCCCGCCCGCGGAACCTGCGGGTGGCGCTGGAGCTGGAGGACGCGGTACGGCGGGAGGGCGCCGTGCCGGCGACCATCGCCGTGCTCGACGGCCGCCCCCGTGTCGGCCTGGACAAGGAACAGCTGGAGCGGGTCGCGAACGAGGACGGCATCCGCAAGCTGGGCCACCGCGATCTGTCGCTCGCCGTGGCGGCGGGTGCGAGCGGGGCGACCACGGTGTCGGCGACGGCACAGCTGGCCGCGCTCGCGGGCATCCGGGTGTTCGCCACCGGCGGGCTGGGTGGTGTGCACCGGGAGTGGACGGTGACCCAGGACGAGTCGGCCGACCTGGGGCTGCTGGCACGTACCAGGATCACGGTGGTCTGCGCGGGCGTGAAGTCGATCCTGGACGTGCCGGCGACCCTGCAGCGTCTGGAGACGCTGGGCGTGGCCGTCGCCGGGTACGGCACGGACCGGTTTCCCGGCTTCTATCTGTCGGACTCGGGGCATCCGGTCGACTGGACGCTGGAGACTCCGGAGCAGGTCGCGGACGTCATGCGGGCCCAGAACGCGCTGGACGCGCCGGAGTCGGCGCTGATCGTCGCCAACCCGGTCCCCGAGGCCGAGCAGCTCGATCCGGAGCTGCACGCGCGCGTGCTCGCCGATGCGCTGCGCGCCTGCGCGGAGCAGCGCCTCACCGGACAGGTGGTCACCCCGTTCCTGCTGGACTACCTGGTCCGGCACACCGACGGCGCCTCCCTGAGCGCCAATCTGGCGGCAGTGCGCGGCAACGTACGGCTGGCGGCGCGGATCGCCACCGCGTGGAGCAGGGGATGACCGCGGACGGGGCCCTGCTGGTCGTCGGCGACGTGGTCACGGATGTGGTCGCCCGGCACCGGGGGCCGCTCGCGGCCGGTACCGACACGGCCGCCGCCATCCGTACGGTACCGGGCGGCGCGGGAGCGAACGTGGCCTGCTGGGCCGCGTACGCGGGCTGCGCGGACGTACGGCTGCTCGGACGGGTGGGCGCGGACGCGGACGCGTGGCACGAGCGCGAGCTGGTCGCGGCCGGAGTGCGGCCCCGGCTGGTCGTGGATCCGACGGCCCCGACGGGGACGGTGATCTGCCTCGTCGACACGGGTGCGGCGGCGGAGCGTACGTTCCTCACGGACAGCGGGGCGTCTCTGCGGCTCGAACCCGCCGACTGGTCGGACGCGTTGCTCGACGGCGTCGCCCGGCTGCACCTGTCGGGCTATCTGCTGTTCACGGAACCCAGCGGGGAGCTTGCGCGGACGGCGCTCGCGGCGGCACGCGCGCGTGGTGTGCCGGTCAGCCTGGATCCGGCTTCGGCGGGCTTCCTGGTGCGGTTGGGCGTGGATCGCTTCCTGGCGTTCGCGGAGGGCCTGGACGTGTTGCTGCCCAGCCGGGACGAGGCGTGTCTGCTGACGGGGCTGCCGGATCCGGCGGACGCGGCGGCCAAGCTGAGCCGTCTCGTTCCGCTGGTGGTGGCCAAGGCGGGCGCGGCCGGAGCGCTGGTGGCCCGTTCCGGCAGCGCACCGGCCAGGGTCCCGGCGACGCAGGCGGTCGCCCGGGACACCACGGGCGCCGGTGATGCCTTCACCGGCGCGTTCCTCGCCGCCCTGCTCTCGGGCGCGGCCCCGGAGGAGGCGGCGGCGCGGGGCTGCCGGGCGGGCGCGCAGGCGGTGGAACGGGTGGGAGGCAGACCACCGCGCGCGGGGGACGACGGCCAGCCATGAGCGGCAAGGCCGGCGTGTGCGGGAAACGCCGGCCGGCCGCGGCAGGGAGGCACAGCGCCGCGCCCCGGGAGCGACGGCTGACCATGCGTGGCAGGCACAGTGCCGGGGACGGCAGCTTGGTCACGCCTGGAAGGGAGACCGCCGCATCCCAGGAGCGACGGCTGATGACGCGTGGGAGGGGGGCCGCCGCGCTCGGGGAACGACGGCCGGCCAGGGGCGCGAGACAGACCACCGCGAGCGGGACACGCTAGCTGGCCGTCCCTGAGAGGCAGAGCACGCCACAAAAAAGCGACGGCTGGTCACCTGCCGGTGCCATGGGGACGCCGGCAGCCGTGGCTCGACCCTGCGCGGCACCGTGATGCGTGGGCAGAGCGGTTGGAACGACGCAGCTCGGTCTCTTGGCGCAGTCGTCTAGGCCTTCTTCCCCCACGCCGAGATCATCGGTGCGGTGACCAGATCCATGCCGCCGGCCTCGACGTTGGCCAGATGCCGGTCGATGTCCTCTTCGGTCGCGAGCCCCGCGGCGACAAGCCTGGCGCGGATCTGACGGACCGTCGCGGCCTCGAGGGCGGTGCAGGCGGGCGATGTCACCGGGAAGAACGCATCGGCCTCCACGCCGCTCAGGCCGGCTGTGCGCAGGAGACGCGGGAGTTTACGGCCGTACGCCAGATCCGCGCCACGTTCGGCGAGCAGCTCGCGGAAGCCCTGGCGCAGCCGGTTCGCCAGCCTCTGCTCTGGGCCGTACTCGTCGGGACAGGTCAAGGGCTGGAGAGCGGGGTCTGCGTCCTCGACCAACAGCCGTCCGCCGGGCCGCAGGGCCTGGATCATGGACCGCAACGCTCTTTCCCGGTCTCGGACATGGACGAGGACGAGCCGGGCGTGGACCAGGTCGAAGCCCTCGCCCGGCGGTTCGTCGGCGCCGACGTCGTGGACGCGTACCTCCACCGGTGGGCGGGCAGCGGCGGCGAGCCGCGAGGTGTCGATGTCGGTCGCGACGACCTTGCCGGTGGCGCCCACCTTCTCGGCGAGCCAGGACACCACTGAGGTACCGCCGGCCCCGACTTCCCAGCAGCGCCAGCCGGGTCCGATGCCGAACGCCTCGATGTGCCGGAACGTCGTGGGATCGAAGAGGGCGGCGAACGCGTCGAAGCGCCGTGCCGCCTCGTCCTGCCGGTTGTCCAGGAGGTATCCGTCGGATGGCGTCATGCCACGATCATCCCAGTCGCCCGGCTTGTCCGGACCGGCCGGCTCTGCGTCCACAGGCGGGAACCAAGCGGAATACTCCATTCCCACAGGCTTACCCGCGCTTTGCCCTCGGCTGGCAGACTTGCCGGGCAAGGCGTGGAAGCGTTGCGCGAGGGAGATCCAAGCGAGGAGATGCAGATGTCCATGGCGGGGAATCTGCGGAAGGTCACGGGGCTGGGCAGGGTGGGCGGCCTGCGCAAGATGGCGCGACTGGCCCGGCGGCACCCTCGTGTGGACCTGAGTCATCCCGCCAGGTCACCGCTGGGCTCGTCGGTGGTCAACTGCGTGACGTACCAGGACGGCGTACGCGTGCCGCAGTGCACGGATTTGGTGGATGCCGTGCGGATGGTGCGCAAGACCGGCGAGGGGTTCGTCTGGCTCGGGCTGCACGAGCCGACGGACCGTGAGTTCGCGGGCATCGCCGAACTGTTCGACCTGCATCCGCTGGCGGTGGAGGACGCGGTCGAGGCTCATCAGCGCCCGAAGCTGGAGCACTATGGGAACACGCTCTTCGCGGTGTTCAAGACGGTCTGTTACGTGGAGCACGAACAGCTGACGGCCACCAGCGAAGTGGTGGACACCGGAGAGATCATGGTGTTCGCCGGTGAGGACTTCGTCATCACGGTACGGCACGGCCGGCACGGCTCACTGGGGCCGCTGCGCGAGGAGTTGGAGGCGCATCCGTACCAGCTCGCCAAGGGACCGGCGGCGGTTCTGCACGCGATCGCCGACCACGTCGTCGACGACTATCTGAACGTCACCGACGCGGTACAGGCCGACATCGACCAGGTCGAGGCGGAGGTGTTCTCGGAGAACGGCGCTCGCGTCGACCCCGGCCGCATCTACCAGATGAAGCGTGAACTGCTGGAGCTGAAGCGGGCGGTGGTGCCGCTGGGCCGTCCGGTGGAGGACCTGGCCACTCGCCCCATACGGGTCGTCGCCCCGGAGATACAGGCCTACTTCCGGGATGTGCTCGACCATCTGATCCGGGCCAAGGAACAGATCGCCGCGTTCGACGAACTGCTCAACTCGATCCTGCAGGCCCACCTCGCGCAGGTGACCGTCGCGCAGAACGAGGACATGCGGAAGATCACGGCTTGGGCAGCGGTGATCGCCGTACCGACGATGGTGTGCGGGGTGTACGGCATGAATTTCGAACACATGCCGGAGCTTCACTGGCGGTTCGGCTATCCGCTGGTCATGGCCGTCATGGCGGGGGCGTGTCTGGTGCTGTACCGGGGCTTCCGGCGCAACGGCTGGCTCTGAGCCGCGGGCCTGCGGCCGGTCTGTCCTGCTCAGCCGCTCCAGGCGGGATGGCGTGGGTCGTCGGCGCGGACCAGGACGTCCGCCGTGCCGGCGGGGTCGGTGTCGGACTGGTAGCGCTCGAAGGCGGGGAGCGTCCAGTGGTCGCCCTCGGGGGTGCGGCGGCGCAGGGCACCCGGTGAGAGGAGGAGATGCACGGTCAGGTCGAACGGGAACCAGTGACGCAGCAGAAGGGGGCCGTGGAGCAACAGGACTGCGCCGGGCGGGAGTTGGACATAGGGGCTGCGGGTGGCCCGGTCGGTGGCCGGATCCCACAGGTCGGGCAGGACGCGCCCGCTGCCTCCGGGATCCAGCGGGCCGAAGACCTCGCGCCACAGGGCGCCGGTGTCGACCCATCCGCCGTAGTACGACTCCGCGTCCCGCCGCCCGTGTTCCAGGCGCAGGGACGCGGGCCGCAGGAAGCCCTCGGCGCCGACCACGAGCGAGGGCCGGCCGCGCACCCGCAGCGCCTCTCCGACCCGCTCGGCGAGCTCGCCGGGCCGGGCGGCCAGGGCTCCGTCGAAGCCGACGCGCGGCCAGGCGCTTCCGTCGGCCGGCTCAAGGGCGGCCAGCCGGTCGGCGAGCAGCTCGGCGAGCCGGTCCCAGGTGATCGCTTCGAGTCGCACGGGGTCAATGATGCCGGGTGGCGGGGAGGCGGTGCGGTGGCGGTGCCTGCCAGGGGGGCGGGCGGTGACGGACAAGGCGTACGCGCGCGGGTACTCGGTGACGGCCGTGGTACGGGATCCGGCACGGTATTCGGATCTCGGTGGAGGGGGCGTCACCGTGGTACGAGGTGACGTCACGGACACCTCGTCCGTCGCCGCTGCCGCCGCCGGGCATGCCGGTGCCGTACACGCCGTCTCGCCGTTCAGCGGGCCCGGGCAGGGGTTCGACACGCTCGATCCCGGGTTCTTCGTGAAGGCAGCCGACGCGCGGGCGCACACCGCGGGGCTGGAACGGCTGCGGGAACGGGCAGAGGGACCCGTCGACTGGGTGATGCTCACGCCCGCCGGGCATCTGGAGCACGGTGGGCGGCGGACGGGACGGTATCGCGTCGGCGGGGAGCGGCTGCCCGGAGTCGAGGATGAGGAACGTGGCGAGAACGGTGGTGAGCCGTGGTTGTGGTACGCCGACCTCGCGATAGGGGTGGTGCACGAGATCCAGGCGCCGCTGCGGCACCGTACGCGGGTGTCGGTGTTCAGCTTCCGGAACGGGGAGGAGGGCGGCGCAAGGAAGGAGCAGAAGGAGTAGGGAGGGCAGGGGACGCGCGGGCGGTGACGGGGAAAGTACCGTGTATGGCGCTCCCCTCAACTCCCCACTCCCCCGGTCGGCTTGTCGTCATCCAGGCGCTGAAGCCCAAGCGGTGTGCCGCTTGCCGGCGTGGGCCGCTGTCGCTGCTCGTGCTGGAGGACGGGGCACCGCGCTGCCTGCACTGCGCGGACCTGGGGCACCTGGTGTTCCTGCCGCGTGGGGACACCGCGCTGACCCGCAGGTCGAGGGAGGAGAGCGGGCTGTCGGTCGTGGTGGTGCGGTTCAATCGGCGCAAGAGCCGTTATGAGCGGCAGGGCGTGCTCGTGGAGGAGGCGGCGCTGGCCCGGGCCGAGGCCCGCTGTCTGGCGGACGCGGAGGCACGGCGCCGGCGGCGGGCACGGGACGCGCGGCACAGGGCGGCCGAGGACGAACGCTTCGCGGCGGCGTTCGCGGCCGAGATCCTCCGGCTGTTTCCCGGGTGCCCTGCCGACCGGGCGCGGGCCATCGCGGCGCACGCGTCCGCGCGGGGCAGCGGGCGCGTCGGGCGCAGCGCGGCCGGGCGGGCGCTGTCGGAGGGCGCGGTGATCTCGGCGGTCGTGGCGGCCGTGCGGCATGTGGACACCCCGTACGACCAGCTGCTGATGCGCGGTGTGTCCCGGTACGAGGCACGGCGCCGGATCGCCCCGGTCGTGGAGAACGTGCTGCGGGCCTGGCAGGACGCCGGGGCGGACGTGGGTTGAGGGCTCTTGGGAGGGAGCCGGGAGGCATCTCGCGCCAGGTCGAGGATCTCGTACCTGAAAGCGCTTTCCGCGCCGCTCTGCGCGGTGGTCGGTGCGGACGTATCGTGGCCGGAAGAGTGACGACAGAGCGCCGAAAGAACGCCGAAGGAGTGCTGGAGGAGTGCTGTAGGAGTGCGGAGGACGCCGCCGACGGCGTACGGCCCGTCGTGCACCCGGCGCCCGCGGTACCGGTACGCGAGGAAGACGACCATGGCCGATCCCAAGGGGTTCATGACCACGCCGCGCCAGGAGTGGCCACGGCGGCCCGTCGAGGAGCGGGTCCGGGACTGGGACGAGGTCTATGTCCCGGGAGCGCTGCTGCCCATCATCAGCAAGCAGGCCGACCGGTGCATGGACTGCGGGATTCCCTTCTGCCACGACGCCTGCCCGCTGGGCAATCTGATCCCGGAGTGGAACGACCTGGTCTCGCGGGAGGACTGGCGCGCGGCCAGCGACCGCCTGCACGCGACGAACAACTTCCCCGAGTTCACCGGCCGTTTGTGTCCGGCGCCCTGTGAGGCGGGGTGCGTGCTGGCGATCAACCAGCCGGCCGTCACGATCAAGAACGTCGAGTGTGCGATCGCCGACCGGGCCTGGGCGGAGGGATTCGTCCCGGCGCGCCCTCCCGAGCGGCTGTCCGGGAGGACGGTCGCCGTCATCGGTTCCGGGCCCACCGGGCTCGCCGCGGCACAGCAGCTGACCCGGGCCGGGCACACGGTCGCCGTGTACGAGAAGGACGACCGGCTCGGCGGCCTGATGCGGTACGGCATCCCCGAGTTCAAGATGGAGAAGCGGCATCTGGAGCGGCGTGTCGAGCAGATGCGGGCCGAGGGGACCAAGTTCCGTACGTCGACGGTGGTCGGGCGCGATGTCGGGGCGGCTGAGCTGTGCGGACGGTACGACGCCGTGGTCATCGCCACGGGAGCGACCGCGTGGCGGGAACTTGCGGTGCCCGGTCGGGAGTTGAACGGGATACACCAGGCGATGGAGTATCTGCCGCTGGCGAACCGAGTGTGTGAGGGGGATCTGGAGGTTTCACCGCTGTCCGCGGCCGGCAAGCATGTGGTGATCGTCGGCGGTGGGGACACCGGGGCGGACTGTCTGGGGACCGCGGTGCGCGAGGGGGCCGCGTCCGTGACCCAGCTGGACATCTACGCGCAGCCGGGCGCCGAGCGCGACGAGGACATCGAGCCGTGGCCGACGTACCCGAAGATCTACCGGCTGTCGGCCGCGCACGAGGAGGCGCGGGACCTGCGGACGGCACCGGCGGCGGACGCGGACGCGCGGCTGTTCGCGGCGTCCACGCTCCGCTTCGCCGGGGACGGCAGCGGGCGAGTGCGGTCGCTGCACCTGGTGGAGGTCGACGAGCTGCGGCGTCCGGTGCCCGGCACCGGGCAGACGCTCCCCGCCGATCTCGTGCTGCTCGCCCTCGGGTTCTCCGGGCCGGACCAGGGAGACGGGCTCATCGGACAGTTGGGGCTGGCGCTCGCTCCGCGCGGCACGATCGCACGGGACGACGGTTTCGCGACCAACGTTCCCGGGGTGTTCGCCGCCGGGGACGCGGCGCGCGGGCAGTCGCTCATCGTCTGGGCGATCGCGGAGGGGCGGGCGGTGGCGGCGGCCGTCGACCGCTACCTGATGGGCAGGTCACAGTTGCCCGCGCCGGTCTCTCCGAGGGATCGGCCGATGAGGGTATAGGTGTGGCCAACGGTTTCCTCGTGGCCGTTCCGTCCCGGCGGGAGACACGGCCGGTCAGGCACCGCCGGGACGCGCCGTGGTGACTGGTCGCCGTCGTGGCGGGCCGAGACGAACGGCGCCATCCCGTCACCGGCGTCGCCAGAACCCGGTCAGCGCTACCTCTCGTCCGTCCCCGCCACCTTCCCCGTCGCCAGGGCCACCCGGTTCCACGTGTTGATCGTGCAGATCAGGGCCAGGACGTGGGCCAGTTCCTCCTCCTCGAAGTGGGCGGCGGCCTCGGTGTAGACGGTGTCGGGGACGCCCGCGTCGGCGACGAGGGTCAGGGCCTCCGTGAGCGCGAGGGCGGCCTGTTCCTTCGGGGTGAAGAAGTGCCGGGCCTCGCGCCAGACGGCGACCATGTGCAGCCGGTCCTCGCTCTCGCCGGCCTTGCGGGCGTCGTTGGTGTGCATGTGCAGGCAGTAGGCGCAGTGGTTGAGGTGCGAGGCGCGGATCTGGACCAGCTCGACCAGCGCCGGGTCGAGGCCCGCGCGGGCGGCGGCGTCGAAGCCGATGAGGGCGCGGAAGGCCTTCGGGGCGGACTTCGCGAAGTCCAGCCGGGTGCGGCCGGCGTCTGCATCGGCGATCGCGGGGGCGAAGTCGGCTGTGGTGGCGGTCGTGTGCGTCGTCATGGCTTCAACCTACGAGGCCGAAAGACCGGCTGTAGGGTGCATTTCCGTGACGGAATCATGGGTCAATTCCGCGGAGCGGATCGGCGTCGATCTGCATCTGGAGCTGTCGGGTCCGGGCGGGCGGCGGGCGGCGCTGACCCGGGCGATGCGGGAAGCCGTGCGCAGCGGACGGCTGGCGCCCGGCACCCGCCTGCCGCCGTACCGGTCGCTCGCCGCCGATCTGGGCGTGGCCCGCAACACGGTGGCGGACGCCTACGCCGAATTGGTCGCGGAGGGCTGGCTGACCGCCCGCCAGGGCTCGGGCACCCGGGTGGCCGACCGTACGGAGCCGCTGCGACACGCCGTGCGGACGCCCGTGAAGGCACCTCCACGCGCGCGTGGCCCACGGCACGATCTGCGGCAGGGCACGCCGGACGCCTCGGCGTTTCCGCGGTCCGCCTGGTCCGCCTGCTATCGGCGGGCGCTGCGGGCGGCGCCGAGCGAGGCGTTCGGGCCGGGGGACCCGGCCGGGCGCCGGGAGCTGCGGGAGGCACTGACCGCATATCTGGCACGCGCGCGTGGAGTGCGGACCGAGCCGGACCGGATCGTCATCTGCTCGGGCTTCGCGCACGCGCTGCGGCTGCTGTTCGGCCAGGGCGCGGGCGGGGTGCTGCGCGGCCCGCTCGGCGTGGAGGCGTACGGGCTGGAGTTCCACCGCGGGCTGCTCGCCACGGCCGGGGTGCGGACGGTGCCGCTCCCGCTGGACGAGCACGGCGCACGCGTGGACGTACTCGCGCGGGAGCGGGCCGTGCTGCTCACTCCGGCGCACCAGTTCCCGACCGGCGGGCCGCTGCACCCCGAGCGCCGGGCGGCCGTGATCGACTGGGCACGCGCGCGTGGGGCGGTCGTACTGGAGGACGACTACGACGGCGAGTTCCGCTACGACCGCAGGCCCGTCGGCGCGCTCCAGGGGCTCGATCCGGAGCGGGTGATCCACCTCGGGTCGGTCAGCAAGAGCCTGTCACCGGCGCTGCGGCTGGGCTGGATGGTCCTGCCGGAGCGGTATGTGGAGCCCGTACTCGCGGCCAAGGGCGAGCGGGAGGGCTGGGCGAGCGTCCTGGACCAGCTGGCGCTGGCGGAGTTCATCGTCTCGGGGGCGTACGACCGTCATGTGCGGCGCATGCGGCAGTGCTACCGGCGCCGGCGTGACCGGCTCGTCGCCGCGCTCGCCGAGCACGCGCCGCATGTCGGGGTGACGGGCATCGCGGCCGGGCTGCACGCGGTGCTGCGGCTGCCGCCGGGCACCGAGCGGTCCACGGTGAAGGCCGCCGCCTGGCAGGGCGTCGCCCTGGACGGGCTCGCCGGGTTCCGGCATCCGGAGGCCGAGGCGCTGGAGGGCGACGGGCTGGTGGTGGGGTACGCGGCCGCCGCCGAACACGCCTACGGCGCGGCGCTTGAGGCGCTGTGCGGGGTGCTGCCTCCCGGACCTACCGGTCCTACCGGACTTACCGGACCTACGGGGCTCCCCGGCCTCCCGGGCCTCCTGGGCCTCCCGGATGACGACCGTCGGGTCCTGCCCTGTCATACGGCACTCCCCGAGCGTCTGGACGAGCGTCCGGCACAGTGAATGATCAAGTCGCTGCACCATAAGGAAGTCGGGCAAGAGGCAACACATGAACCGGATCAGGACAGCAGGAAGTCGGCCTCTCCCGCCTTGGCGCCCTCGATGAACGCGGTCATCTCGTCCGCCGTGTAGATCAGCGCCGGGCCGTCCGGGTCGGTGGACTGGCGTACGGCGATCCGGCCGTCGGCCAGCTTCATCGCCTCCAGGCAGTTCCCGCCGTTGCCGCCGCTCCAGGGCTTGTGCCAGCCCTCGCTGCCCAGCTCCCGCGCGGGCATGCCGTTGTAGACCTGTCCGCGCGGCTCGATGCGATCCATTCACAGCTCCTTGCGGAGATCCCGGAGGATCTCCTTCGTGCGTTGTGCCGTAGCGGCCTGCGCCGCCATGCGGTCCATGACTTCGAGATGGGTCGCCACCTCGGCGCGCGCGTCCAGGTAGACGGCGCCGGTCAGGTACTCGCTGTAGGCCATGTCCGGCAGCTCCGGCACGGCGAATCGGAACAGCACGAAGGGCCCGTACGTCCCCGGGTGCGGGCCGCTCGCGAACGGGGCGACCTGGAGCGTCACATGGGGCAGCTTCGTGGCCTCGAGCAACTTGTCGATCTGCGCGCGCATCACCTCCGGTCCGCCGACCGGGCGGCGCAGGGCGGTTTCGTCCATCACCGCCCAGAAGCGGGGCGCGTCGGCACGGGCGAGCAGTTGCTGGCGTTGCATGCGCAGGGCGACGTGCCGCTCGATGTCGTCCGGGCTGGTCTGGCCGATGGCACCGGACTTGAGCACAGCGCGCGCATAGTCCTCGGTCTGCAGCAGGCCGGGGACGAAGTGCGGCTCATAGGAGCGGATGAGGCTCGCCGCGCCCTCCAGGCTGACATGCATCGAGAACCAGTCGGGCAGGATGTCGCGAAAGCGCTGCCACCAGCCGGGCCGGTTCGCCTCCTCGGCCACCTGGACGAAAAGTTCGGCCTCGTCGTCGGATACGCCGTAGGCCCTGAGCAGCAGTTGCAGGTACGGGATCTTGAGGGCGACCTCGGCCATCTCCATGCGGCGGACGGTGGCGGGTGCGACGCGCAGCACCCGGGCGGCGTCCTCGCGTTTCAGTCCGGCGCGTTCCCGCAGGTCCAGCAGGCGTCGACCGAGGACCACCTGACCCACCGTCGGCGCGGACCGCGGTTCACTCACGCTCGCACCTCCATCGAAAGCTCCACCGAAGGGTCCACCGAAAGGCCCACCGAAAGCTCCGTCGACCGTTCCACCGACAGCTCCACCGAAATGTTTCCCGACAGCCATGCGGCGCCATTCGAAGATGCATTCGAAGACCGGTCCGGCCTCCGATGCCTCCAATTGGCGCCGCGCGACGTGCTGTTGCGAGCAGTGTGCCACGGCTCCGGCCGCGTCACCCAGCACTCTGCAATTTTCAGAGTGACACTTGCCAAGTGTTCACGGCGGGGAGATAGTGGCAAGCGTGATTCCGTCCGCGCCCTTAGGAACAGACACCGCAGGCCGTCCCGGTCTCGGTGCCGCCACGGCAGCCCCTCAACGGGGCACGGCCGAGCGCCGGTTCCGCTTCGAGCTGGCCGCACATCCGCGTTCCGTCACCCAGGCGAGGCGTCTGGCGCATGCCCGGCTGACCGGCTGGTCGGTGTGCGCGGACACCTGCGACAGCGCGGCCCTGGTCATATCCGAGCTGGTCACGAACGCGATCGTGCACACCGCGAGCAGTCGCGTCGTGTGCGAACTGCACGACCACGACGACACCGTGCGCATAGCCGTACGCGACGAGGGCTGTGCCCCCGGCGAACCCCACCCGTCCCCGCAGCGGACCGACGAGGAGCACGGGAGGGGACTGCTTCTCGTCGACGCGCTGTGCCGGGCCTGGGGCGTCCAGGAACACGGCCCCGGACTGCTGGTCTGGGCCGAGCTGGCCCGCCGGACCGACACGGCCCGGGACACCGCCGAGCCGTGCAACGACCTCGGCTGGGGCGCCCGTCCCAAGCCGGGCCGCCCGGACGATCCCGACGAGGACGAGCCCCCGGAGGGCCGGCGCCGCCTTTCCGGGCAGCCCCCGCAACGGGCACCGGAGCAGCGGCCCCCTCACGGGGTACCGGAGCAGCAACACCAGCGCGGCGTCCCGGAGCCCCACCGGCACCGGGCCCTGGACCGGCCCCCGCACCAGCCTCAGCACCGGGCGCCTGAGCAGCACCGCGCCGGGGAGCGCCCGTGACCGGCGGCTGCGACGCCGACCGCGGGGACAGCACCGGCTCGGCGCGGAACGGTCCCACAGGATCCGGCCGCCCCGGAACCTTCGGGCCGGGTCAGGACACCACCACCGACTCCGGCCGGCCCGACACCACCAGCCCCTACCAGGCCAGCTCCGGCCGATCCCGGCCCAGCGCGCCCGACCAGGGGGACACCCGGCGCACCACCACGAGCCTCGGTCTCGACACCCTGGTGCGGTTGCAGCGCCGCCGGTCCACCCCGGACGCGCCGCGTCGGCTCACGGTGCCGGACGGCATGAGCGCACCGCTCGGCTGCGACGCCGTGGCCGTGCCCGACCGTCTCGGCCCGCTGGTCGTCCCCCGGCTGCCGCGGCTGGGCTGTGTGTACGCCGACGGCGCCCGCTGGTGGTGGATCGTTCCGTCGGACTCCGACTACGCCCTGCCCTGGCCGTCCCCGGCGCACTACGCCCCCGGTGCCCTGGTCACCGGCACGGCGCGGCTCATCCACCGGCCGGAGGGCACGGTGCCGTACACCCCGCCGATCCCGCTGTACCTGGCCCTGTGCCGGGTGACGGGGACGGCCCCGGACTGGTCTCAGGCCCTCCCGGCGTAGCGCCGCACCGGCCCTGACCGAGGCGCCCACCGAGATGCCGAGTGCCGAGGGGCCCACTAAAACGCGTGGCCGAGGAGGTGGTCGCGGGTCTGCCACGCGGCCTGACACCCTGCCGGGTGGACGAGCCGACGGCCGCGCTGGACGCGCGGGCCGGCTGGAGGTGTTCGAGAAGACCCGCTCGCCGGCCGGCAACGGGGCAGACCGTCCTGCTGATCAGCCACCAGCCGGCCGCGCAGCTGCGGCCAGGGGCGGGTCTACGCCGAGCTGTACGTGCTGCAGGCGCAGCGGTTCACGGCGAAGGTACCGGCACCGAAACCGGCCTGAGCGAGCTCACTCCGTGTGGTCACCGCCCCGTACGATCACCAGGAACGTGTCTGTCGCGAGGTCCATGACGACTTCCGCGGGCAGGCCTTCCTGACGCCGCGCGTGCGCGAACTCCTCCGCGGGCCAGGATCCCCGCGGACCACCGGCGGGAAAGCGTTCGAGCACGGTTCGCCCGTTCACCATCTCGCACCTCCAGAAAGCGTCGTGCTTATGGGAGTTAACGCCCTGGAGACGGCAAACGCCTCGTCCGGTGACGGGACTGAGACATTACCTACACCCGTTCTGCGCGGACCGTGAGTATCCGTTCACTTTGCGACAGGAACTCACCTTCCGTGTCAGTAGTCGCACCCAGGTCGAGCAGAGTCCCTTGTACGGGCCGGCCGTGCCCCGCCGCTTGTCCAGCGAGAGCCGGGGGTCGGCGAGCGCGGCCCGGACGTCCTCGTACCGGGTGACGAGCCAGGCGGCGGTACCGTCCGGTCCCGTGATGCGGTGCACGGACGCAAGGTCGCGCAGGCGCCGGTGGACGTCGTAGGGATGGTCGAGGAGGCCGTCGGCGGGGTCCATGGGCGTCCGCCCAGGGCGCCGGGGTGGCTCGGTGGATCACCTTCCCGACTGCGTGGGGCGGGCGGCGAGTTGACCGACGACGGTGATGACTTCCCGGGTGGGAGGGGCGGCGGGGCGGGATCCGGCAAGGGCGAGCGCACGGACCCGTCCCGCCGCCCGGTCCGTCAGTGGCCGAGCCCCTGGTTCAGGCGGGCCAGCAGCAGATTGGGGTCCTGCTGGGTGAAGTACGCGGCGCTGTCGACGTAGACCGTCCCGTCGTGTACGGCGACGGAGGTCGGGTTGGCCAGCCCGTCCGCCTGTGTGAGGGCGGCGGTGCGGGTGCCGTCGGGGTGTACCTCGGCGACCTCGTCGTCGCCGATCAGGGCGGCGAGGACGGTGTCGCCGTACGGGGTGACGAACGTGAAGTCGTCGATGTGGTCGAGGCCGGTGGCCCGGGTCTCCACCGGCCCCGCGCAACCGTCCGGCCGTACGGGAATGCGCAGCAACGTCCCCCGGTCACTGTTGGACACCCAGACGGCACCGCCGTGGATCTTGACGCCGTTGGCGCCGAAGCCGGCACCGGTGACCGGGACCGGGGTGAGGGCGGTGTCCCGGGCCCACACGGTCGGTGTGCCGCCTGCCCGCGGGACCCGCCAGACGATGCCCTGCGCCGAGTCGGCGGCGTAGAGCACTCCGTGCCGCTCGTCGAGGGCGAGGCCGTTGGGCAGTGCGGTCGCCGGGAGCTGTGCGATCTGCCGGGGCGCGCCGCCGTCGGGGCCGATGCGCCAGATGCCGGTCTTTCCTGTGCCGGTGGCGTAGTTGACGTAGAGCGTGCCGTCGTGGGCGCGGGCGATACCGAAGAGGGTCGCGGCCTTGAGGACGGGGGTGTTCGGGTTCGGCTCGTCGGGCAGGGTGGCGAGGATCGTCGTGTGCCCGTCCGGGGTGACGTGGGCGATCTGCCGGGCGGAGGCGAAGGTCAGGTCGGCGGAGCCGTCGGGCTCGACCGTGATGTTCTCCGGCGTCTGCCCTGCCGCTTTGTCGAAGTGGGCGACGATGTGCGGCTGGGACACGGTCGGTTCGGCGGCGGCTGCGGGTGACGCCGCGAGCACGACGGCGGCGACGACGGCCGTGGCGGCGCCGGTCGAGAGTCTGAGGCGGGTGAGTCGGGGCACGAACTCTCCTTGGACAGGGAACATGGACCTCCCTGTGGGACGCGGACACGCCGCCGTGGGTTGACTCGGTCCGAGCCGGCGCGCGCCTCATCCGGCGAGCGGCAGGCCGGGCAGCCGTAGCCCCGTCCGTTCCCGGTGCCCCTTCTCGAACTCGGTCAGCAGCTCGGTGAGTTGCTGCAGGTGCGGGGCTGCGAGGCGGCCGGAGTCGTCGAGGTGGACGGCGCAGGCGGTGGTCGTGTCGACGAGCCGTTCCAGGGTGACGGCCAGCTCGTCCGCACCCTCCGAGTGCCGGGCGAGTGAGGGGAGTTCGGCGGCGGCGAGGGCGAGGGCGGCACGGGCCTCGGCGAGGGTGCGGTAGGCCTCGCGGCGCAGGGTCCAGCGGGTGGCGCGGTCGGGGGACCGGCTCAGCACATGCGCGAGGTAGGCGTGCGCGGCGTTCCCCGCGGCGGCCAGCCGGGCCCGCACTGCCCCGCCCCGCTGCCCCGGCATCGGCAGATGCCCGACGACGAGCACGATCACGCAGGCCAGCAGCGTCTCCCCGATCCGGCTGACGGAGGCCTGCGGCTCACCGCCGGCCATCACCAGACTGAGCACGAGTACGGTCACGACCGCGGTCTGGGCGGCGAAGTGCCGTGTGGCGACGGGGATCAGGGCCCCGCTGACGGCCACGAGCGCGATGAGCCCGCCGGGCCGGGGCAGCACCGCGGCGAAGGCGGCGAACACCAGAGCGCCGAGCACGGTTCCCGCCGCCCGGCACAGCACCCGGGAGGCGAGTGGCCCGAGGTCGGGCTTGACGAGGAAGACGACGGTGGCGGGCAGCCAGTACCAGTGCTGGTGGTGGCCGTACCAGCGGGTGTGGTGCAGCGCCTGGGCGAGGGCGGCGCCGGCCCCGAAGCAGAGGGCGACCCGCAGCCCGTACTCGCGTCCGCCCGCACCGAACGCGGCGCGGAGGGCGGCGCGTACGGCGTCCTTTGCGCCCCGGCGCCGGGCGGGCAACCGCTGCTGTGCGCCCCCCGCCCGGTCGAAGGCCTCGGCGGCGCGCAGCAGGGCGTCGTCGAGGGCGCGCAGGGCGGGGGCGGACCGGTGGGGGGCGGGCAACGGGCCGGTGGCGGTGTCACCGCGGACGGCGGCGGCGAGCCGCCGGAGCCCTTCCGCGGCCCGCGCCGAGACCGGCTCCCCCGCCCAGAAGAGCGCGGTGGCGGCCTCGGCGAGGGGCAGCGCAGCCGCATACCGCGCATGCAGCCGGCGCTCGGCGGCGGACGAGGCGTACCGGCGCAGCCGGGGCCCGGCGAGGGCGTCCTGGGCATGGTCGAGCGCGGCGGTGAGCGCGGCCCGCCGGGCGGTGGCCTGCTCACCGCCCACGGCGTCGAGGAGCGCGGCGACGGCGTCGTACACCGCGGCGACCGCCGCCCGCTCCCCGTCGAACCTGAAGTCACCGGCGGTGGCACCGGGCGTGGGCAGGGCCAGCCGCAGGGCGAGCAGCCATCCGGCACCGGCGAAGAAGGCGAGGGCGCGCAGCAGACCGCTCTCGGCCGCCGGCATCCCTGCGCCCAGGGCGGCACCGACGAGCAGCTGCGTCCCCACGGCGGACGCGACGGGCCCGACCGCGCTGACACCGCCGGCGACCAGCCCGAGCCCGGTGAGCGCCAGGGCGAGCGGTACGGCGGCCAGCCCCTGCCCGGCGCACGTGCCCATGAGCAGCCCGAGAGCGCCGGCCAGCGCGGGCGACCCGAGCCGCTTGACGGAGGCCCGGCGGCTGCCCGGCCGGTCGTTGATGCCGGCGAGCATCGCACCGATGGCGGCCAGTACACCGTCGGGCGTCCGCCCGGCGAGCACCCCGGCGAGCAACAGCGGACCGGCGGCGAACGCGCCCCGGGTCACCGCGCTCCAGGGCACGGGACCGCGCTGGGCGCGCAGGGCATGGGCGAGCCAGGGGGGCGCGACGAGCCGGGACACGGGGCTCCTGTTCGTACGAGGGCGGGGTGGGGGTGCCTTCGGACGACGGTGGCCGGGGGGCTGTGTCCACCGTAGGGCGGGTTCCCGGTGCGAACGGGGCGATCACGTTTCGGGCAGGTGAAAGATGCCCGGGACGGCCGGTTTCTTTATGAACGCAATCCCCGCGTTCCTTGTGACTGCGATTCCCGAGCGACGATTTCCTCGGCTTCGGTGACGGCACCGAGCAGGACTTCGGGGTCGCCCCGCAGTCCCCCCACCACCGCGTCGATCCCTCGCAGCCCGGCCCGTTCCAGCAGCCGCTTCTCGTTGGTCACCCACTCCCCGCGGGCCGCGAGGATCCCGTGGGCGGCCTGGGTGGCGGCCGTGGCGAGGGAGCCGGCGGTCTCTGTGAGGCGGCCGTGTGCGGCGTGGTTGGCCTTCGCATAGGCGAGGGTGGCGCGGGCGGTGCCGTACCAGCGCTCGGCGGCGGTGACGCGCAGCTCGGCGGGATAGCCCGCCGGGCGGGGCAGGGTGCCGCTGAGCGTCTGGTTGACGGCCAGTTCGGCCACGACCAGGTAGGTGGGGATGCCGGCGAGGTGGAAGAGCAGCGGCTCCACGCGGAACCGTCCGGCCTCCGCCTCCGCCAGCTCGTGTTCGACCACGTCCAGGTCCCGGTAGTGCACGTCGACCCGGCGTCCGTCGATGTGCAGCCAGGCTCCGCCGTTGAAGACCCCGCCGCCCCATCCGCCGATGTCCGAGACCTCTCCGGGCCAGCCGACGGCCCGCAGGTCGTCCGGGTCGAAGGGGCCGCGGTAGTAGATCGCCAGGTCCCAGTCACTGTCGGGGCGGTGGGTCCCCTGGGCCCGGGAGCCGCCGAGGGCCACCGCTCGGACGGCGGGGAGCGAGGCGAGGCGCTCGGCGGTGCGGGCGAGGAAGCCGGAGTCGGAGGACTCGGGCACGGACGGCTCGGGCACGGAATCGGAAGGCTCGGGCATGCCTTCAGCCTGCCGCAGCCACCCGGAAGTCCGCTCCCGAAAATGTGGCCCCCGGCACGGAAAGTCTGCGCGAGGCGCTGTCCGCCCTGCAGGAGGTGGCCGGAGTCGGCGACCTGGTCAACCTGACCTGGTGCTGACGAAGTCGGCTCCGTTGTCGGCCCCCGTCGCCCTGATAAATCAGATGCGGGCAGGGCCGAGAGACACGATCATCGGGAGGCCGTCCACCGCTTCCCAGGAGCAGACCTCGTGATCCAGCGGGTGACCACCCCAACGCTCTTCCCGCCGCCCACCTACTCCCACGCCTCCGTCGTCGAAGCCGGGACGAGGCTGGCCTTTCTGGCCGGTGCCGTACCGCTCGACGAGAAGGGTGAGGTCGTCGGCCCGGGTGACCCCGTGCGGCAGGCCGAGCAGGTGATCGCCAATCTGCGAGCGCAACTGGACGCTGCGGGAAGCGACTTGGCGCATGTGGTCGCCACGGATGTGTATGTGGTGAGCAGCGAGCCCTCGGTGCTGTCCGCGGTGTGGAACGTGGTCGAGGCCTCCGGGCTCAGCGCCGGGCCGCACTCGTCCACTCTGGTGGGTGTCGCCTGCCTCGGTTACACCGGGCAGTTGGTGGAGATCACGGCGACGGCTGTGGTGCCGGAGCAAGGAGGGAAGCCGGTGACCGGCGAGGTCGTGTTGCGTCGGGCCGCGGCGGAAGACGCCCGGGCCGCCGCCGATGTGTATCTGCGGTCCTTCGACACCGCCCTGCCCACCGTCGTCCGGCCGCACACCGACGACGAGGTGCGGGAGTACATCCGGGATGTCGTCGTGCCGTTGCGGGAGACCTGGGTGGCGGAGGCCGACGGGGCCGGGATCGTCGGGCTGATGGTGCTGGACGGGGAGTTGCTGTCCCAGTTGTATCTGGACCCCGGGTGGCGGGGGCGCGGTATCGGTGACCGGTTCGTCGCGCTGGCCAAGGAGCGCTGCCCGGGCGGGCTGTCCCTGTGGACCTTCCAGGTCAACAAGCCCGCCCACCGCTTCTACGAGCGGCACGGTTTCACTGCCGTCGAGTTCACCGACGGCAGTGGGAACGAGGAACGGGAGCCGGACGTGCGCTACGTCTGGCGGCCCTGAGCCCCCGCCTCCCCTCCCAGGCCGCCGGTCCCTGGTGACAGACGAGACCAGCGGGCTGTTTCCGGTGAGCCGGCGTACGACCGTGCGGCGGGCCGGCCCGAAGAGGACGAAGCCCTCGGCGACCAGCACCCGGACCCCCTCCCGCACCGGCACCCGCGACATGGAGCCGGCCGACGGCCGTCTGCGCCGACTACTACCCCTGCGGAACGAAGGAGCGGCCCCACCCCCTCACCGGGCACAGTGAGTCGTCCGAGGCGATCGTCTCCGGCGGCCCCAACCGCGCCCACGCCCGAGCCCACGGCCACGTCCGCGCCAACGCGTCGGCTACGGCAGCCCTGCCGTCGTCGCCGCCGTGCACAGCACCTCGCGGAGCATCTCCGGGGTGAGCCGGCCGGTGAAGGTGTTGCGCTGGCTGACGTGGAAGCAGCCGAAGAGGTCCAGGCCGTCGAGGGGGACCCTGATGCCGTGGGCGAAGGCCGGGCGTGGGCGGGGCACGGTCCAGCCCGCCTCGGTGAACGCCGGCAGCGCGGCCTGCCAGCCGAAGGCACCGAGGACGACCACGGCCCTCAGCGTCGGGCGCAGCAGCTTCAGCTCCTGCACCAGCCAGGGACGACAGGTGTCGCGCTCACCGGGGGTCGGCTTGTTCGCCGGCGGGGCGCAGTGCACCGGCGCGGTGACGCGGACGCCGTACAGTTCCAATCCGTCGTCGGCGCTGACGGAGGTGGGCTGCGAGGCGAGTCCCACGTCGTACAGCGCCTGGTAGAGCACGTCTCCGGAGCGGTCGCCGGTGAACATCCGGCCGGTGCGGTTGCCGCCGTGTGCCGCGGGGGCCAGCCCGATGATCGCCAGCCGGGCGTCGGCCGGACCGAAGCCGGGCACCGGCCGCCCCCAGTACGTCCAGTCGGCGAACGCGGCCCGTTTGGTACGGGCCACCTCCTCACGCCACTCGACGAGCCGAGGGCAGGCCCGGCAGTCCGCGACACGCCGGTCGAGCCGGTCGAGGGCACTGCTGTCGTCCATACGGCCACCGTATGCCCGGACCGCGCCGGGTAAACGAACCGCTTCTCACCTGCGGAGGAGTGCCCCGGCACGGCCGGAGCACGCGTGACCGTCGTTCCGGCGGGGTACGGCTCGATGTATTCCACGTCGGCGCCGACCTTCCTGCCACCCGGCTGCCCCACGCCCCGGGAAAATCGACTCCGGCTCACCCCGCCCGGGGAGTTAGGGTCGGGGACATGGCTTCCGAGGTTGCGGACGAGAACGTGAACGGTGGGACCGGCGAGCCGCCCAGGACCGGCTCCGCCCAGGACGCCCAGGACGCCCAGGGCACCGGTGCCTCCGCTGATCAGCCTGTCGATGCCGACGAGCACGTCGATCCGAAGATCACCGCCGCGGTGGCCGCAGCCGAGGCCGCGGGACCGGCTCCGGGCGAGACAGTCCGGATCGACAGCTGGATCTGGGCCGTACGTCTGATCAAGACGCGTTCCCTGGGCGCCACCGCATGCCGGGGCGGCCACGTCCGTGTGAACGGCGAGCGGGTGAAACCCGCCTACTCCGTGCGCGTCGGCGACGAGGTGCGCCTGCGGCACGAGGGCCGGGAACGGGTCGTGATCGTCAAGCGCCTGATCCGCAAGCGGGTCGGTGCCCCTCTGGCCGCCCAGTGCTACATCGACAACTCCCCTCCGCCCCCGCCCCGCGAGGCCATCGCGCCCGCCGGCCTCCGCGACCGCGGCACCGGCCGCCCCACCAAACGCGATCGCCGCGAACTGGAACGCCTCCGCGGCCTCCCGGACCCGGGCATCCCGGGCGCCTTCGGCGGCGCCGCGGGCCCACCCGACAGGCGCGGTGGTTCCCGGTCCGGCGGAACCGGCAGGCGCGGCGGATCCTGATCCGGCGGGCACGGCGAATCCGGTCCCGGAAAAGCTGAGGGATGTCCGCCGGCGCCATGGCCCACCGGCGTCACCGTCGCCGCGCCCACCGCAGCAGCTCCCCGTTGTGCCCGCGCCGGACCCAGGCGATCAGGGCGAGCGGCACCATGAGGATCAGCGGGGTCGCCGCGTTCTGACCGTCGAAGACCGTGAGCTGGACGATGAACGCGCCCACCATGAGCGCGCTGAGCGCGATCGCCGCCAAGGACTGCAGCAGAGGGACCAACAGCGCGACGGCCCCGGCGAGTTCGAGCGCGCCTATGGTGTACATGGCCCCGCCGCCCCAGCCGATCTTGTCGAAGGACTCGACGGCCGAGGGGTGCGCGATGAGCTTGGGCAGCGCGCTCGCGATGCCGTAGAACAGCGCGAGCAGGACCTGCACGGACCGCAGCGTGACCCGCGCCGCGCGCCTCCGGACGCTGAGAGAGCCGGTGGAGGCGATGGAGGCGGTGGAGGTGACGGGAGCGGTGGTCTCGGACATGAGGATCTCCTGAGGGAAGCGGTGCCGGCTGCTTTCACCGGGGTAGACCCGGCGCGGTCCGGAAACTCATCGCCCTCCGGCCGCCCGGTGCGACCGCGTGCCAGCTATCCCTTCCGCACCGCTCTCACCCGCGTCCCGTCCGTGATCAGATATCCGTCCGCCTCCAGTCCCGCCTCCTGCCGTGCCGACTCGAACTGCTCCTTCGAGGAGCGACGGACGGCGCCGTAGCGGCACGCCGCGGATGCGCGTCGTTGAGGAACGTCGTTGAGGAACGTCGTCACCGAAGAGTACGTTGCAAGGAGGAGTGGTGATTCCTATGCGTACAGGCAGTGAACCGAAGACCGCGCGCAGTGCTCTGCGGGCGCGGTTCTGGCTGTGCGTGTGGGGGCTGGCCTGGGCGGTCTTCGGCACGGCGGCGTTCGCGGTGGCCGGGCGCCCGGGGTGGGCGGCGGCCTGTGGGGTGCTGTGGCTGGTGGTCACCGCGGACATGGCCATGGTCCTCAGGCACATCCGGCAGGGTCCGCACTACCAGCCGGGCCGGGACGTGCCGCCGTACCGGCCGCCGGAGGACGGGCCACCGTACCCGGGCCCGCCGTACCCGAGACGGCCGTACCAGGGACCTCCGAGGCACCGGCATCCGTGAGCGGCCGACGCGGCACGCGCCGCTCAGCCGTCGAAGCGCGCCGCCCTCAGGTACTGCGGGTTCGGATCCAGCGCGGCCGCGAGGCGGAAATGGCGTTTGGCCTGGTCGGGGCGGCCCTGGCGTTCATAGGTGCGGGCCAGTGCGAAGTGCGCGAACGCGTTGTCCGGCTCGCGCTCCAACACGATCGTGAACTCGAGCTCGGCGGGCCGCAGTTGTGCCGCCGCGAAGAACGCACGCGCACGGAGCAGGCGGGCTGCCGTGTTCTCCGGGTACGCGGCGATGACGCTGTCGAGCAGCTTCACCGCACCCTGCGGATCCCGCGAGTTGAGCAGGTGCTCGGCTGCACGGAAGTCGATGACATGCGTTTCCGGAGTACGTCCGGTGGAACCGCTGGTCTCGGGCACGGCAGAGTCCTTCCCTCGCTGCGGCAGTTCAACGCCCGCGGAGGGGGCCGCTATTCCGAGTCCGGTTCCGCACCACGCAAGCGCGCCCGCCGTGCGAGGTCCTCCCACACCTCGGCGACGCGCTTGTGCAGCGTGTCCAGGGGTACGTCGTCGTTGTCGATCACGATGTCCGCGATCTCCCGGCGCTGCTCGCGGGTCGCCTGCGCGGCCATACGCGCGCGTGCGTCCTCCTCGGTCATCCCGCGCAGCCGGACCAGCCGGTCGAGCTGGGTCTCGGAGCTCGCGTCCACGACGATCACGAGGTCGTAGAGCGGCGCCAGTGCGTTCTCGGTGAGGAGGGGTACGTCGTGGATCACTACGGCGTCCTCGGCCGCCGCGTCCTCCAGCTCACGGGAGCGGGCGCCCACCAGGGGATGCACGATCGAGTTGAGGACGGCGAGCTTCCCGGGGTCGGCGAAGACGATGGAGCCGAGCTTGGGCCGGTCCAGACTGCCGTCGGCAGTGAGGACGGCCTCGCCGAAGGCCCCGACCACGGCTTCGAGGCCGGGAGTGCCCGGCGCCACGACTTCACGCGCGATGCGGTCGGCGTCGATCAGCACGGCGCCGTGCTCCACGAGCAGCCGTGACACCTCGCTCTTGCCGGCGCCTATCCCACCGGTCAGGCCCACTTTCAGCATGACCGGAAGCCTAGGCGCTCCGCTGGGGAAGCCGCCATGCAGCCCCGCGCCCCTTCGGGGCGCCCCGTCAGTTCTCGCCCTCGCGCTCCGCCAGGAACCGCTCGAACTCGCGCCCGATCTCGTCCGCCGAGGGGATCTCCACGGGCTCGGCGAGCATGTTGCCCCGGGTCTCGGCGCCCGCGGCGGCGTCGTACTGGTGCTCCAGGCCCTGGACGAGCGCGGTGAGCTCCTCGTCGCCCTCCTGGATCTGCCGGTCGATCTCCGTCTGGGTGCGGTGCGCGTCCGTGCGCAGCGAGTGCGCGATTCCCGGCAGCACCAGCCCGGTGGCGGCCGTGATGGCCTCCAGGACGGTCAGCGCGGCGTCCGGGTACGGGGAGCGGGCGATGTAGTGCGGGACGTGCGCGGCGACGCCCAGGACGTCGTGCCCGGCCTCCATCAGGCGGTACTCCACCAGCGACTCGGCGCTGCCGGGGACCTGGGCCTCCTCGAAGGGGCTGCGGTGGCCGGGGACAAGGTCGGTGCGGTTTCCGTGCGGGGTGAGGCCCACCGGGCGGGTGTGCGGGACGCCCATGGGGATGCCGTGGAAGTTCACGGACAGGCGGACGCCGAGCCGCTCCACGATCTGCCGTACGGCCGCCGCGAACCGCTCCCACTCCACGTCCGGCTCGGGCCCGGACAGCAGCAGGAAGGGGGCGCCCGTGGTGTCCTGGACGAGGCGGACCTCAAGGGCCGGGACCTCGTAGTCGGTCCAGCGGTCCCGCTTGAAGGTCAGCAGGGGCCGGCGGGCCCGGTAGTCCACGAGCCGGTCGTGGTCGAAGCGGGCGACGAGCTGGTGGGGCAGTGAGTCGAGGAGCCGGTCGACGATCTGGTCGCCGGTCTCACCCGCGTCGATGTATCCGTCGAAGTGGTAGAGCATGACAAGGCCGGCCGACTCCTGGGCGAGCGCCATGTCGACAACGGCGAGGCCCTTCGGCTCCCATGCGTACAAACCCTGCGGATCAAGCACTGTGACCGCTCCTCCTCGTGTTCGTCTTCCTCAACACGCCCTGGAGCGGGGGCATTCCCGTGCAACGCCGTTGATCAGCAACTCCCTGCGGGCGCTGCGCGACCCACCACGGCGAACCGGCAGGCCAACGACAGCCGGCACCGCCCCGGCACACGCCTGAGGGGCCGCACCCCGGAAGGTACGGCCCCTCAGAACCAGCTATCGGCTAAGCCCAGCGGCTAGCGTTCAGCTCTGGCCACCCGCGAGCTTCTCGCGCAGCGCGGCCAGCGCCTCGTCCGAGGCCAGCGCACCGGAGGTGTCCGCACCCTCGGAGGAGTACGAACCGCCACCCGCGGCCGGAGCCGCACCCGCAGCCTCGCCGCCCTCGGCCGCGGCAGCGGCGTCGGCCTCGCGGGACTTGATGACCTGCTGCTGGTGCTGCTCGAAGCGGGTCTGCGCCTCGGCGTACTGGCGCTCCCACTCCTCGCGCTGCTTCTCGTAGCCCTCGAGCCAGTCGTTGGTCTCGGGGTCGAAGCCCTCGGGGTAGATGTAGTTGCCCTGGTCGTCGTAGGACGCGGCCATGCCGTACAGGGTCGGGTCGAACTCGACCGAGGCCGGGTCGGCACCGAAGGACTCGTTGGCCTGCTTCAGCGAGAGGCTGATGCGACGACGCTCGAGGTCGATGTCGATGACCTTGACGAAGATCTCGTCGTTGACCTGGACGACCTGCTCCGGGATCTCCACGTGGCGCTCGGCCAGCTCGGAGATGTGGACCAGACCCTCGATGCCCTCGTCCACGCGGACGAACGCACCGAACGGAACCAGCTTCGTGACCTTACCGGGCACGACCTGGCCGATCTGGTGGGTGCGGGCGAACTGCTGCCACGGGTCTTCCTGGGTCGCCTTCAGCGACAGGGAGACGCGCTCGCGGTCCATGTCGACGTCGAGGACCTCGACCGTGACCTCCTGGCCGACCTCGACGACCTCGGAGGGGTGGTCGATGTGCTTCCAGGACAGCTCGGAGACGTGGACCAGACCGTCGACGCCACCCAGGTCCACGAAGGCACCGAAGTTGACGATCGAGGAGACCACACCGGAGCGGACCTGACCCTTCTGCAGGGTCGTGAGGAACGTCTGGCGGACCTCGGACTGGGTCTGCTCCAGCCAGGCACGGCGGGACAGGACCACGTTGTTGCGGTTCTTGTCCAGCTCGATGATCTTGGCCTCGAGCTCCTTGCCGACGTACGGCTGGAGGTCGCGAACGCGGCGCATCTCGACCAGGGAGGCCGGGAGGAAGCCACGGAGGCCGATGTCGAGGATGAGACCACCCTTGACGACCTCGATGACGGTACCGGTAACGATGCCGTCCTCTTCCTTGATCTTCTCGATGGTGCCCCAGGCGCGCTCGTACTGGGCGCGCTTCTTCGAGAGGATCAGGCGGCCTTCCTTGTCCTCCTTCTGGAGAACAAGGGCTTCGATCTCGTCACCGACGGCGACGACCTCGTTCGGGTCGACGTCGTGCTTGATCGAGAGCTCGCGGCTCGGGATGACACCTTCGGTCTTGTAACCGATGTCGAGCAGGACCTCGTCCCGGTCGACCTTCACGATGACGCCGTCGACGATGTCGCCGTCGTTGAAGTACTTGATCGTCTCGTCGATCGCGGCGAGGAATGCTTCCTCGTTACCGATGTCGTTGACCGCAACCTGCGGGGTGGTGGCGGTGGTCTCGGTGCTGCTCGTCATGTGGGAAAGGGCTCCGGTACGGACATTGAAGTCGTAGGTACTGCTTACGCCGGGAGCCCGTTTCGCTCTGCAGAAGCCGGACAGCCAAGGAAGCGCCACCATAAGGACACCGGGTGCCCGGTGGCGCCTCGAGAACCGAGGGGACATACATACAGATGCGAGCGCAGCCTGCTACGTCTGAGGTGCGCAGGCCCGCAGCGCAACTTGTAGCATACGGGGGCAGCCGGACAGGGTCAATGCGCGAAGGCGCACACCCGGGGCAGAACCCCGCATAACCGGCAGAAGAAACGTCCTTTGAGGCCACGCGGCCGGGGGGACCGCTTCCGTCACGGGGCCCCTTCCGGGTTGGACGGAAGAGTACGACGAGGGAGCCGATCATCCAAGACCCCGACGCATACGAGCCCGAAGGAGCCGAGGCGTACGAGCCGCAGGCCACGCGACGTGACGCGGGTGTCACGGAGAGCGCCCGGGCCAACCGCAGCTGGTGGGACCGCAACGCGGACGAGTACCAGACCGAGCACGGCACGTTCCTCGGCGACGACCGCTTCGTGTGGGGTCCGGAGGGCCTGGACGAGGCAGAGGCCGAGCTGCTGGGCCCGCCGGAGGAGCTGAAGGGCAAGGCGGTCCTGGAGATCGGCGCGGGCGCGGCGCAGTGCGCGCGCTGGCTGGCCGCCCAGGGCGCCCGCCCGGTGGCGCTCGACCTCTCGCACCGCCAGCTGCAGCACGCGCTGCGCATCGGTGGATCGTTTCCCCTCGTCTGCGCGGACGCCGGCGCGCTGCCCTTCGCGGACGGCTCCTTCGACCTGGCCTGCTCGGCGTACGGGGCGCTGCCGTTCGTCGCCGACCCGCGGCTGGTGCTGCGCGAGGTGCGCCGGGTGCTGCGGCCGGGCGGCCGGTTCGTCTTCTCGGTGACGCATCCGATCCGCTGGGCCTTCCCCGACGAGCCGGGCCCCGAGGGCCTGTCCGTGTCCTCCTCCTACTTCGACCGCACCCCGTACGTGGAGCAGGACGAGGAGGGCCGCGCGGTCTATGTCGAGCACCACAGGACGCTCGGCGACCGGGTCCGGGACGTCGTGGCGTCCGGCCTCCGGCTGGTGGACCTGGTGGAGCCGGAGTGGCCGTCCTGGAACACCTCGGAGTGGGGCGGCTGGTCCCCCCTGCGCGGCAGCCTGGTCCCGGGGACGGCGATCTTCGTGTGCGAGCGGGACTGACCGCCCCCTGCCGATCATCGGGGGCACGCGCGCGTAGGGGCTGTTCTCGCCGTCGTACGACACTGGGGGCGTGATCCGTTACGACGCCCTGGACGCGCTGCCCGTGCGTTCCGCCCTGCCCGCCCTGACCGAGGCCCTGGAGGGTGCCGGCGCCGCCGTGCTGGTGGCGCCGCCCGGCACCGGAAAGACGACGCTGGTACCGCTCGTGCTGGCGGGGCTGGCCGGCGGCGGGCCGGCGCGGCGGGTCGTGGTGGCCGAGCCGCGCCGGATCGCGGCTCGGGCGGCGGCCCGGCGGATGGCCTGGCTGCTGGGCGAGAGGCCGGGCGACAGCGTCGGCTTCACGGTGCGTGGTGAGCGGGTCGCCGGGCGGCACACGCGCGTGGAGGTCGTGACGACCGGTGTGCTGCTGCAGCGGCTGCAGCGCGATCAGGAGCTGGCCGGCGTGGACGTCGTCGTGCTGGACGAGTGCCACGAGCGGCATCTGGACGCTGACACGGTCGCTGCGTTCCTGTGGGACGTACGGCAGACCCTGCGGCCGGAGCTGCGGCTGGTGGCCGCGTCGGCGACGACGGACGCGGGGGGCTGGGCGCGGCTGCTGGGCGGGGCGCCCGTGGTCGAGGCGGAGGGCGTCGCACACCCGGTGGAGGTGGTGTGGGCGCCGCCCGCGCGCCCGGTACGGCCGCCGCACGGGATGCGCGTCGATCCGGCGCTGCTGGCGCACGTGGCGTCGGTCGTGCGGCGGGCGCTGGCCGAGCGGGACGGGGACGTGCTGTGCTTCCTGCCCGGTGTGGGCGAGATCGCGCGCGTGGCGGGGCAGCTCGGGGATCTCGGGGCGGTGGATGTGCTCCAGGTCCATGGGCGGGCGCCGGCCGCCGTACAGGACGCGGTGCTCGTTCCGGGGGCGCGGCGCCGGGTGGTGCTGGCGACCTCGGTGGCGGAGTCGTCGCTGACGGTGCCCGGGGTGCGGGTGGTGGTGGACTCGGGGCTTGCCCGGGAGCCGCGGGTGGACCACGCGCGCGGTCTGAGCGGGCTGACGACGGTACGGGCCTCGCGGGCCGCCGGGCGGCAGCGGGCGGGGCGGGCCGGGCGAGAGGCGCCGGGGGCGGTGTACCGGTGCTGGACGGAGGCCGAGGACGGGCGCCTGCCGGCGTTTCCGGCGCCGGAGATCAAGGTGGCCGACCTGACCGCGTTTGCCCTGCAGACGGCCTGCTGGGGCGATCCGGACGCGTCCGGGCTGGCGTTGCTCGATCCTCCGCCGGGCGGGGCGATGGCGGCGGCGCGCTCCGCGTTGGCAGCGGTGGGGGCGGTGGACTCCGCCGGCCGGGCGACTCCGGTCGGCGGGCGCCTGGCCCGGCTGGGGGTGCACCCTCGGCTGGGGCGGGCGTTGCTGGACACCGCGGGTGAGGGCGCGGAGGTCGTCGCCCTGCTCTCCGAAGAGGTGCCGCGGGACTACGGCGATGATCTCGCCGGTGCGCTGCGTCGTGCCCGGCGTGGGGGTGACGCCTACGGTGCGCGGTGGGTTGCGGAAGTGCGGCGGCTGCGGGCCGTCTCGGCCGAGTCTGCCCGCCCGCCCGCCGATGACCGTCGGGCAGGCGGCGCCGGCCTGGCCGGATCGGGCCACGGCGATGACAAGACCGCCGGGCTTGTCGCCGCTCTTGCCTTTCCCGAGCGGGTCGCCAAGCTGGACGGTGGGTCGTATCTGATGGCCTCCGGGACCCGGGCCGAGCTGGCGGAGGGGTCGGCTTTGCGGGGTGCGCCCTGGATCGTCGTCGCCGTTGCCGATCGGCCCGCCGGGAAGGGGCACGCGCGTGTGCTGCTCGGGGCCGGCGTGCCGGAAGACGTGGCGCTCGCTGCCGCCGGGCCGCTGCTCGCCGAGCGGGACGAGGTGCACTGGGCCGGCGGGGACGTCGTAGCGCGGCAGGTGGAGCGGCTGGGGGCCGTCGAGCTGGCTGTGCGGCCCCTGAGGGACGTCGAGCCGGCCCTCGTACGCGCGGCTCTCCTCGAAGGGCTGCGGCAGGAAGGGCTCGGGTTGTTGCGCTGGTCAGCGGAGGCCGAGCTGCTGCGGCAGCGGCTGGCCTTTCTGCGGGCGCATCTCGGAGAGCCGTGGCCGGACGTGTCCGACGGTGCGCTCCACGCGCGCGTGGACGAATGGCTGGAGCCGGAGCTGAGCAGGGCGCGGCGGCGGGCCGATCTCGGGCGGATCGACGCCGGGCAGGGGCTGGCGCGGTTGCTGCCGTGGGCGAGCGGGGAGGCCGCGCGGCTGGACGAGCTGGCGCCCGAGCGGATCGCCGTGCCGAGTGGGTCCAGAATCCGGATCGACTATCGGGATCCTGACCGGCCCGTGCTCGCGGTGAAGCTTCAGGAGATGTTCGGGCTGCGCGACACGCCGGCCATCAGCGGCGTACCGCTGCTCGTTCATCTGCTCTCCCCCGCCGGGCGGCCCGCCGCCGTCACGGCCGACCTCGCCTCCTTCTGGAAGGACGGCTACAAGGGCGTACGCGCCGAGCTGCGCGGGCGGTATCCGAAGCATCCGTGGCCCGAGGACCCGGCGACCGCCGAGCCCACCCGGCACACCAGCGCGCGGCTCAGGCGCTGACCGGTTCGGGTTCGGTCGTGCGCGCGGGGGCCGGGTCCTCGGGGCGGCGGGCGCGGGCCTCCAGGTAGAGGGAGAGCGCGAGGAGCAGCAGGCCGAGGGCCAGGGAGCCCCAGGGGACGTACGAGGTGAGCGTCAGGACCAGGGTGCGGTTGTGCTTGACCAGGGCGACCGTGTGTTCGGTGTAGTCCTCGCGCATCCTCACGTCCCCGGCGAAGGCCGTGACCCTGGCCCGGCCGCCCAGCAGGGTGCCGCCGCGCAGCTCCTCCTTGTGGAGTTCCTCGCCGTAGACGGGTGCGCCGGTGACCGGTTCGACCCAGAACCTGCGGACCGTGCTGTACCAGCGGGTGGTGCCCGTCCTGGCGACCGATTCCGGGGTGATGCCCTGGACGGGCATGGTCTTCGGCATCGGGACCTTCGTCCAGGGGACGGTCTGTTCGAAGTAGTAGACCTTCAGGCCGCGGAACGTCTGGGTGCCCTTGTAGTGGATGGGGCTGGTGGTGCGGGTCTGCGCGTCGAAGTACTCGTAGTCGCGTTTCTGTGTCAGGAAGGGCCATTTGAACTCGATGCCCCGGCGGCTGACCGGGTCGCCGTCGACCATCTCGCCGGTGGCGTGGACGGGGTCCTGACTGTGGGCGTCGAAGATGTAGCGCTCGGGGATGCGGGAGACCATCTTGCCGTCGGGGCCCTGGACGTAGGAGAGGCTGTCCCAGACCACGACCGGCCGGCCCGCCGTCTTCTCGATCTTCTTCGCGGCCTCCACGTCGCCCTTGAGGGTCTGCACGATGGTGACCTTGGAGACCTTCTTCGCCCGCATGGTGCCGTAGTCGAGGAGGGTGGCGCCCCTGGCCTCCAGGACCATGTCCTGGTACTGGTTCGCGGGGATCCTGGCCAGGCGCGGGAAGGCGTACCAGCGCATGAGCGGGGACAGCGCCGCGCAGAAGACGGCGCAGGCGAGCAGGGCCAGGCTTGCCTTGCGGCGCATGGAAGGCCTCCCTCCCGGACGGGCGCGGCTACGGATGCGAGGGCACCGTCGTCAGCAGTGGCTTGGGGGACGTCCGGCCCGACGGCGCGCCCGTCGCGCTGATCGTGAGGACGACGGCGAGCGCGAGGACGAGACCGGTCGCGGCGGCGATCAGGGCGCGCATACGGGCCTCCCGTCGGACGGTCTGTGACCGTGTCTGTGGTTCCGGTGGCTTCCTGATGGGTCGTCAGGTTCGGCACCGTAGCAACGGGCGGGTGAGATGAGAACAGCGGTGCACGCACGAACGAGGGCGCCCTCCCCGCCGGTGCGGAGAGGGCGCCCTGTCCGGGTCGCTGTGGGTCAGGAGGAGGCGGACGGGCTCGGGGACGGGGACGGGCTCGCCGAGGTGTCGTCGGCGGCGACCTTCAGTTCGACGGTGAGGGTGCCGCCGCCGGGGGTGGTGATGCGGAGCAGGAAGGTGCCGGTGGTGTCGTCCGCGTACAGCTTCGGCAGGGTCAGCAGGCCCTTGGCGTCGGTCCGGAGGCCGGTGAGGGTGCGTACGGGCTTGCCGTCGGCGTCCTTGAAGTAGGGGCCCTTGTCGTTCTCGGTGGCGTCCTTGTCGGACGTGATCAGGGTGGCGGTGGCCGCGACCTTGTCCGCAACGGCCCCCTTGTACGTCGCCTCGACCTGGACCTGGTCGGCGAACTCGCCGTCCGGGGTGCAGGTCAGCGGGGTGTCGCTGGTGCGGGCCAGGGTGTCGGCGGCGCGCTCGGTGACGGAGGCCGTGTAGTCGACGCCCTTGACCTTGCGGCCCACGACGGTGGCCGTGACCTTGAAGTCGCCGGTCTTCTCTCCCGCCGCCAGCGCCGGGGCGAGTGCGATGCCCTTGGCGTCGGTGACGACCGTGGCCACGGTCTCGCCGCCGGTGAAGGTGGCGTCGGTGTCCCCGCTGATCGTGAACCTGATCCTGACCTTGGCGACGGACTTGTCGGCCTCGGTCTCGGCGCGGGTGCCGATCCGCTCGGTGAAGGCGTGCCCGGCCATCGCGGTGAGCTTGGCGGTGCCCGCGTCCTCCAGGTGGTCCACCGTGTCGGTGGGGGTCGGCGGGGTCGTCGGCGGGACGGGCGGCTTCGGCGGCTTCGGGGTCGGGCTGTCGTGCCCGCCGCCGGGCGTGCTGGGCTTCGGGTCCGGCTTGTGCTCGGGCTTGTGCCCGGGCTTCGTCTTCGGCGGGCTGGAGTGCTTCCGGGAGTGGGCGCGCGGGGTGTCGTCGTCGCTGCGGTGAGCGGGCAGGCCGCCGGTGCCGTCGGGCACGGAGTGGGTGCCCTTGCGGTAGTAGTCCAGCCAGTTGAGGACCAGGTTCAGATAGTCCTGCGAGTTGTTGTAGCTGAGGATCGCGCTGTGCAGGCCGGCCTCGCGCGACAGGTCCCAGCCGTTGCGGCACAGGTAGTGGCCGGCGGCGAGGGCGGCGTCGTAGACGTTGTTGGGGTCCTTCTTGCCGTCGCCGTTGCCGTCGCGGCCGGCCCAGGCCCAGGTCGACGGGATGAACTGCATGGGGCCGACGGCCTGGTCGTACTCGGTGTTGCCGTCGTACGCGCCGTGGTCGGTGTCCTTGATGAGCGCGAAGCCGTTGCCGTCGAGGGCGGGGCCCAGGATCCGGCCCAGCGTGGTGCCTTCGGCGTCGACCCGGCCGCCGCGGGCCTGGCCCGACTCCACCTTGCCGATGGCGGCGAGCAGCTGCCAGGGCAGATTGCAGCCGGGCTTGGCGGAGCGCAGTTCGGCCTCCGCCTTCTTGTAGGCGTCGAGGACCGTCGCCGGGATGCCCGCCTCGGAGTCGCCGCGGGCGACGGGGGTGCCGGCGGTCGGCGAGGGGCTGGGGTCGGGGCTGTTGAGCGGCGGCAGGTCCGTGTAGTACGGGGAGTTGCCGGTGGCGTTGCCGTTGCCGTCGGAGGGCGTGTCGGGTACGGGGGCGGAGGCGCCGGCCGTCGCCTGTCTGCCGTGGTCCTCGCCGGTCACTCCCGGAGCCTGGGACGCGGACAGAGCCGCGACCGCTGCCGCGGCCACGGCGGTGGTCGCCGCCCCCTTGCGCAGCCGCCTTCCGAAATGCGCCGCCATCGAGTGAACCCCTCCCGTGGACGCCCTGCGTCCGTCTCCGTCTGTCTGCCCCTGCCCTGGTGTGACGGTCGACCCGGCGATCTGGTTGCCCCCGTGTCGCCCTTCCGTCCGTGTGACGTGTGTTCGACCCCGTGCGCCCGGCAGGCGACGCAGGTGACCCTACGGCAACTTTCTTGGCGTCGGGAACCGTTCACGCCCGTTTTCACCGGTTGGCCGACTCCCGTCGCCACCTCCGGCCCCCGGACGGGCGTCCCGCATACTGGACGGTCTCGATCATCGGCTCGGCGTCATGGCCGACGACCGTTTCAGGGGGCTTTGTTGCCGTTCACGCTCAGTCATGCGGCTGCCGTCCTGCCCGCGTTCCACCGGGACGGGACCATCCGCGGCCCGCTGGTGCCGGCGGTGCTCGTCGCGGGGTCTTTCGCGCCCGACGTGACCTTTTATGCGGCGAGTGTCCTTCCCGGTGGCATGGAATTCGGCGCGGTCACACACTCGTTCGCCGGGGTCGGCGCGGTCGATGTGCTCATCTCCTGGGCGCTGGTGGGGCTGTGGCTGCTCGTCCGCGAACCGTTGCTCGCGCTGCTGCCCCGGGGCCGGCAGGGGCGGCCGGCCGTGCTGCTGCGCTGCGGTACGCCCCGCGCGCGGATACGGGCCGTGTCGGTGGGGTGGTGGTACGTCTCCGCCGTGCTGGGGGCGCTGACCCCTGTGGTGTGGGACGCGTTCACGCATCACGGCCGGTGGGGGACACGGCTGATTCCGGCCATCGGGCGGGGCGGTCCGGCGGGCATGCCGCTGTTCTCGTGGCTGCAGTACGGCTCGTCCGTGGTGGGAGCGCCCGTCATCGCGGCGTTCGCCGCGCGCGCCTTGCGGCGGGCTCCGGCCGGGGAGCCGGTGGGGGTGCCCGTGCTGTCCGGACGGGACCGATGGTGGGCCGGCGCGGTGATCGGCGGCTGCGCGGTGGCCGGGGCGGTTCAGCGGGCCGCGAGCGGGCGGACACCCGGGGGCGCGCCGCAGCGGCCGTGGGAGCTGGTGCCCACCCTGCGCTTCGGGGTGGGCACCGGGCTGGTGCTGTACGCCGTCGGCGTCAGGGTGTGGCGTCCGGGCCGGGTTCCGGACGGTCCCGGTGGGGTGGCCGGTGCGGGCCGGGAGCGGCCCGTCGCTCGGTGAGGGACGCGACGAAGACCGTGAGGGTGGGCCGGGGGCGCGATCTGGGGATCGCGGTGAGCGCGAGGGCGAGGTAGCCGCGGGCGAGGTCGGCCCACTGGGACCAGTCCGGGGCGTGGTCCGCGTGGGCGGCGAGGCCGGCGAGTCTGTGCCGCAGGTGCCTGGCGGCTCTGCGGACCGTGGCGGCCAGGTCTGCGGGGATGCGGGCGGTGCTTGCGTCGGCCGCGAGGGCCGGGACCGGCGAGGCGGGCAGGGCCTGCGCCGAGGCGGTGTCCGCCCAGGCCCGGGTGTCTGCCTCGGGCGTCCGGCGGTGAAGCATGCGTATACCCATGCCCGCAGTTTTGCGGCTGTGGGGGGTGGGGGGCGTTTTGGCGGGGGCCACGTGAGTGACGGTCCCCTCCGGGGTTCGGCCGGCTTGCCGGTGTGGGCGCCGGGTCCTTGCGCAGGTGGGGTGGGTGGGCGTCAGGGTTGCGGTGGGTCCGGCACCGCCGGACGGCGCCGGGAGGGCTGAGCGCCGTTGCGCCGGGATGGTGGGGGCGGGTTTCGGATTGCGGCGGCCCGGCTTCGCCCCCCGTGGAGTCGGGTTGCGGTGGGTCCGGCATCGTCGGACGGCGCCGGGAGGGCTGAGCGCCGTTGCGCCGGGATGGTGGGGGCGGGTTTCGGATTGCGGCGGCCCGGCTTCGCCCCCCGTGGAGTCGGGTT
>NZ_JBEYEW010000008.1:180955-228075 GCF_040634095.1 Streptomyces sp. NPDC007205 | reverse complement strand
GGTTGTGGTGGGTCCGGCACCGCCGGATCGCGCCGTGGAGGATGAGCGCCGTTGCGCCGGAGAAGGGGTTACTGGTGCCGGTGCGGTGGAGGGGGCGTAGCGCACATCGGCTGCGACGCCCCCTCCGGCAATGCGCCGCAGGCTAGTGGGCTGCCGACTCCCAGTCCGGGCCCACGCCCACCGAGACGTCCAGGGGGGCGTGCAGCTGGACGGCGTTCGCCATTTCGCGGCGGACGATCTCCTCCGCGGCAGCCCGCTCGCCGGGGGCGATTTCCAGGACGATTTCGTCGTGGACCTGGAGGAGCATGCGGGACTTCAGATCCGCTGCCCGCAGTGCGCCGTCCACCTTGAGCATGGCGATCTTGACGATGTCGGCCGCCGTGCCCTGGATGGGCGCGTTGAGGGCCATGCGCTCGGCCGCCTCGCGGCGCTGACGGTTGTCGCTGTTGAGGTCCGGCAGATACCGGCGGCGGCCGAAGAGCGTCGCCGTGTAGCCCGTCGCCCGTGCCTCGTCGACCGCCCGGCGCAGATAGTCCCGGACGCCGCCGAAGCGCTCGAAGTACGCGTCCATGAGGGCGCGTGCCTCCGCCGCCTCGATGTTCAGCTGCTGGGAGAGGCCGAAGGCGGACAGCCCGTAGGCCAGGCCGTACGACATCGCCTTGATCTTGCGGCGCATCTCCGCGTCGACCGCGGCGGGCTCGACGCCGAACACCTGCGAGGCGGCGGTGGTGTGCAGGTCCTCGCCGGAGGTGAACGCCTGGATCAGGCCCTCGTCCTCGGAGAGGTGGGCCATCACACGCAGCTCGATCTGGCTGTAGTCGGCCGTCATCAGGGACTCGAAGCCCTCGCCGACGACGAAGCCGCGGCGGATGGCCCGGCCCTCGTCCGTGCGGACCGGGATGTTCTGCAGGTTCGGGTCCGTGGAGGAGAGCCGGCCGGTCGCGGCCACCGTCTGGTTGAACGTGGTGTGGATACGGCCGTCGCCCGCGATGGTCTTGATCAGGCCCTCGACCGTGACCCGCAGCTTCGCCTGCTCGCGGTGGCGGAGCATGATCACCGGCAGTTCGTTGTCGGTCTGGGTGGCGAGCCAGGCCAGGGCGTCGGCGTCGGTGGTGTATCCGGTCTTGGTCTTCTTGGTCTTCGGCAGGGCCAGCTCCTCGAAAAGGACCTGCTGGAGCTGCTTGGGCGAGCCCAGGTTGAACTCGTGGCCGGCGGCGGCGTGCGCCTCCTTCACGGCCTGCTGCACCGCGCCCGCGAACATCTGCTCCATCGTCTCGAGGTGCGCCCGGTCGGCCGCGATGCCGTGCCGCTCCATGCGGGCGAGCAGGGCGGACGTCGGCAGCTCCATGTCGCCCAGCAGTTCCGCCGCGCCGACCTCTTCGAGGCGGGTCCCGAAGGCGGTGCCGAGGTCGAGGACCGCGCGGGCCTGGATCATCAGGGCCTCCGCCTCGGCGCCCTCGTCGGTGCCGAAGGCCAGCTGGCCGTCGGCCGCGGCGGCGGGCACCAGCTCGCGGTGCAGGTACTCCAGGGACAGCGCGTCCAGGTCGAAGGAGCGGCGGCCCGGCTTGACCAGGTAGGCGGCGAGCGCGGTGTCCATGGTCACACCCTCGACGGACCAGCCGTGCTCGGCGAAGACGCGCATGGCGCCCTTGGCGTCGTGGAACACCTTGGGGCGGGCGGCGTCGGACAGCCAGGCCGCGAACGCGTTCTCGTCGGCCTCGTCCAGCTCGGCCGGGTCGAACCAGGCCGCCGCTCCCCCGGCCGCGGCCAGGGCGACCTCGGCCACCGAGCCGGTGCCCAGCGCCCAGGTGTCGACGGTGGCGACACCCAGGGTCTCGGCGCCGTGCCCGGTGAGCCAGGGGGCCAGCTCGCCGGTGCGCAGGATCGTGCCGTCCAGCTCCACGCCGTCGGTGACGATCGGCGTGGCCTCGGCCTCCTCGGTGCCGGGGTCGACGGCGAAGAGGCGCTCGCGCAGGGACGGGTTGCGGATCTCCAGGGTGTCCAGGACCATCGTGACCGCCTTGCGGTCGTACGCGACCCGCTCCAGCTCGGCGACCGACCTGGTCAGCTCGACCTGGCGCTCCAGCTCGGTCAGGACGCGGTTGAGCTTGACCGACTCCAGGTGGTCGCGGAGGTTCTGGCCGGCCTTGCCCTTGACCTCGTCGACGCGCTCGACCAGCTCCGCGAACGAGCCGAACTGGTTGATCCACTTCGCGGCGGTCTTCTCGCCGACGCCCGGGATACCGGGGAGGTTGTCGGACGGGTCGCCGCGCAGGGCCGCGAAGTCCGGGTACTGGGCGGGCGTCAGGCCGTACTTCTCGAACACCTTCTCCGGGGTGAACCGGGTCAGCTCCGAGACGCCCTTCGTCGGGTAGAGCACCGTGATGTTGTCGGTGACCAGCTGGAAGGAGTCGCGGTCGCCGGTGACGATCAGCACCTCGAAGCCCTCGGCCTCGGCCTGGGTGGCGAGGGTGGCGATGATGTCGTCCGCCTCGAAGCCGTCGACGGCGAAGCGCGGGGCGTGCATCGCGTCGAGCAGCTCGCCGATCAGCTCGACCTGGCCCTTGAACTCGTCCGGGGTCTTGGAGCGGTTCGCCTTGTACTCGGTGAACCGCTCGGAACGCCAGGTCTTGCGCGAGACGTCGAAGGCCACGGCGAAGTGCGTGGGCTCCTCGTCACGCAGGGTGTTGGCCAGCATCGACGCGAAGCCGTAGATCGCGTTCGTCGGCTGGCCGGTCGCGGTCGTGAAGTTCTCCGCGGGCAGCGCGAAGAACGCGCGGTAAGCGAGGGAGTGCCCATCCATGAGCATCAGCCGGGGACGCGGGCCGCCGGGGGTCTTGTCGGTCTTCTTCGATGCTGTCTCTGCCACGCCCCCGATCCTGCCACGCCGCACTGACAGTCCGGGTCGCGTCCTGCTGGTGGCTGTGAGCACCGGCACAGCGACCGAAGATCGACGAGAGGCAGGGCGGGGCGGCCGGCGAAGGGGGCGGCTCCGTTGTCGGTGCCGCGTGGGAGGATCGTCTGCGTATTCGGACCGCGCAGTCGAAGGAGAGCGTGCGATGGCGACGAAGCCGCCGAAGGGTGATCCGGTTCAGGACGCACCGCAGATCGCGGAGCCCAAGCACGCGGCCGCCGGGCTGCCCGCCATCGGGCACACGCTGCGCATCGCCCAGCAGCAGATGGGCGTGCGGCGCACGGCGCTGACGCTGCTGCGGGTGAACCAGAAGGACGGGTTCGACTGCCCGGGCTGCGCCTGGCCGGAGCCGGACCACCGGCACAAGGCGGAGTTCTGCGAGAACGGTGCGAAGGCGGTGGCCGAGGAGGCCACCCTGCGCCGGGTCACCCCGGAGTTCTTCGCCGCGCACTCCGTGGCCGACCTGGCGACGAGAAGTGGGTACTGGCTGGGGCAGCAGGGACGGCTCACCCACCCCATGTACCTCCCCGAGGGCGGCACGCACTACGAGCCGGTCGGCTGGGAGCGCGCCTTCGACATCGTCGCCGAGGAGATCACCGCCCTCTCCACCCCCGACGAGGCCGTCTTCTACACCTCGGGCCGTACCAGCAACGAGGCCGCGTTCCTGTACCAGCTCTTCGCGCGCGAGCTGGGCACGAACAACCTGCCGGACTGCTCCAACATGTGCCACGAGTCGTCCGGGTCGGCGCTCAGCGAGACCATCGGCATCGGCAAGGGCAGCGTCCTGCTGGAGGACCTCCACAAGGCCGACCTGATCATCGTCGCCGGGCAGAACCCGGGCACGAACCATCCGCGCATGCTCTCGGCGCTGGAGAAGGCCAAGGCGAACGGCGCGAAGATCATCAGCGTCAACCCGCTGCCCGAGGCGGGCCTGGAGCGCTTCAAGAACCCGCAGACACCCAAGGGCATGCTGAAGGGCGCCGCGCTCACAGACCTGTTCCTGCAGATCCGCATCGGCGGCGACCAGGCCCTCTTCCGGCTCCTCAACAAGCTGGTCCTGGAGACCGACGGCGCGGTCGACGAGGATTTCGTCCGCGAACACACTCATGGTTTCGAGGAGTTCGCGAAGGCCGCCCGCGCCGCCGACTGGGACGACACGCTGAAGGCGACCGGCCTCAGCCGGGAAGAGATCGAGCAGGCCCTCGGTATGGCGCTCGCCTCGCAGCGGACCATCGTCTGCTGGGCCATGGGTCTCACCCAGCACAAGCACGCCGTTCCGACCATCCGCGAGGTGGTCAACTTCCTGCTGCTGCGCGGCAACATCGGCCGTCCGGGCGCGGGCGTGTGCCCGGTGCGCGGTCACTCGAACGTGCAGGGCGACCGCACCATGGGCATCTTCGAGCGGCCCGCGCCGGCCTTCCTGGACGCGCTGGAGAAGGAGTTCGGGTTCGCGCCGCCGCGGGAGCACGGCTTCGACGTCGTACGGGCCATCCGCGCGCTGCGCGACGGCGAGGCGAAGGTGTTCTTCGCCATGGGCGGCAACTTCGTCTCCGCCTCGCCGGACACCGAGGTGACCGAGGCCGCGATGCGCCGGGCGCGGCTGACGGTGCATGTGTCGACCAAGCTGAACCGCTCGCACGTCGTCACGGGCGCACGGGCGTTGATCCTGCCCACGCTGGGCCGCACCGAGCGGGACGTACAGGCCGGTGGCGAGCAGTTCGTGACCGTCGAGGACTCGATGGGCATGGTGCACGCCTCGCGTGGGCGGCTGGCGCCGGCGAGCCCGCGGCTGAAGTCCGAGCCGGCGATCATCTGCGGCCTCGCGCGTCGTGTGCTCGGCGCGGACAGCGTCGTACCGTGGGAAGAGTTCGAGAAGGACTACGCGACGATCCGTGACCGCATCGCGCGCGTGGTCCCCGGTTTCGAGGACTTCAACGCGCGCGTGGGCCGGCCGGGCGGCTTCACGCTGCCGCACGCGCCGCGCGACGAGCGCCGCTTCCCGACCGCCACGGGCAAGGCGAACTTCACGGCGGCGCCGGTGGAGTATCCCGAACTGCCCGAGGGCCGGCTGCTGTTGCAGACCCTGCGCTCGCACGACCAGTACAACACCACGATCTACGGCCTGGACGACCGGTACCGGGGCATCACGGGCGGCCGCCGGGTGGTACTGGTGCATCCCGAGGACGCTCAGGCCCTCGGATTCGCCGAGGGATCGTACGTCGACCTGGTGAGCGAGTGGAAGGACGGCGTGGAGCGGCGGGCGCCCGGTTTCCGGGTCGTGCACTACCCGACGACCCGGGGTTGCGCGGCGGCGTACTACCCCGAGACGAACGTCCTGGTCCCGCTCGACGCCACCGCCGACACCAGCAACACCCCGGCCAGCAAGTCCGTGGTCGTACGCCTCGAAGACCACGCGGAGGGCACCGTGGGCCGTCTGGAACAATCGGCGGCCGACTGAGCGTTCGCTCAGCCAGGACCACAGACGGACAAGGACGGAGCCGGGCCCATGGGCGAGCAGCAGCGAGTGAAGTTCCCGCAGGAGATCATCGACGAGTACGCGGCGCTCGGTGTCGACCTGCCCGCCCTGTTCTCGGCCGGACACCTCGGCACGCGCATGGGTGTGCAGATCCTGGAGGCCTCGCCGGAGAAGGTCGTCGGGACCATGCCGGTGGAGGGCAACACCCAGCCGTACGGCCTGCTGCACGGGGGCGCCTCCGCGGTGCTGGCGGAGACCCTGGGTTCGGTCGGCTCGATGCTGCACGGCGGCCACTCGAAGATCGCGGTCGGTGTGGACCTGAACTGCACGCACCACCGCGGGGTCCGCTCGGGCCTGGTGACGGGTGTGGCCACGCCGGTGCACCGGGGCCGCTCGACGGCGACGTACGAGATCGTGATCAGCGACGAGGAGGGTCGTCGGGTATGCAGCGCCCGGCTGACCTGCCTGCTGCGGGACGTGAACAAGGACGACGCAGCGCACGCCCGGGGCGCGGGAGCCTGACAGCGACGACTCGGCGGGGTCCACGCGGCCCCGCCAAACCGTCGCACGAATCAGCGACTTGAAGGTCGATCAGCTGACGGTCCGCCAGGCCCGCTCCCGTAGCCTCGGCAGGAACCTCGGCCTGGAACCTCGGCTCACCTTCCCTCCGCGTAACTCTCCGTAATACGCGTGCAATATACATTTGTGCATTCACTCCCGTCTCCCGGTGTGGACAACGCCCTTCAGGGTCCCCGGAAGCCGCCTCCGGCAACAGTGATACGTCATCACCGAATCGCCTGAGACACCTGAACGGATCATGGTGGATCCTGCGGGTTCTCAGAATGTGGACGGGGTGAATCGGCCTGAATTCCTGTTTTCCACCCCACGCTGTACCGCTCTGCATTACCCCGTGTCATAACAAGAGCGTCACAGCCTTGGTCAAGCTCTCCTCCACGTTCCCTACACACGCTTAGAGTCACCGCCAGTCACCGCTCCATCGGGAGTTCGGTACCGGCGCGGCACCCGCCGTTCCCCTGTGAAGGGGCGGAATGTGCCTGCGGAAAGGATCGATTGTGCGACAGCGTTCTCTGGTGATTCTTACCTCCGTGCTGACCACCGGAGCTCTGACTCTCACCGCGTGTGGCTCCCGCGACAAGGACAACAAGGGCGGCGACGGCGGCGTGACGGTCACGATCGGCGTCGATGCCCCGCTGACCGGCCAGAACTCCGCGACGGGCCTGGGCATCGAGTACGGCGCCCAGATCGCCGTCGACGACGCCAACAAGAACAAGGCCGTCCCCGGCGTCACCTTCAAGATCAAGGCGCTGGACGACAAGGCGATCCCCGCCACCGGCCAGCAGAACGCCACCCAGCTCGTCTCCCAGAAGGACGTGCTCGGCGTGGTCGGCCCCCTCAACTCCGGTGTGGCCACGCAGATGCAGCAGGTCTTCGCCACCGCCAACCTGGTGGAGATCTCCCCGTCCAACACCGGGGTCGAGCTGACCCAGGGCAAGAACTGGCAGACCACCAAGTCCCGTCCGTTCAAGACCTACTTCCGCACCGCGACCACCGACGCGCTGCAGGGCGCCTACGCGGCGGACTACGCCTACAACGGCATTCACAAGAAGAAGGCATTCGTCGTCGACGACAAGCAGACCTACGGCGCGGGCCTTTCCAAGATCTTCAAGGAGCAGTTCGTCAAGCAGGGTGGCAAGGTCATCGGCACCGACCACGTCAACACCGGTGACCGTGACTTCTCCACGCTGGTCACCAAGATCAAGAATTCGGGTGCCGACGTGCTCTACTACGGCGGTCAGTACGACGAGTCCGAGGTGCTGACCAAGCAGCTCAAGGACGCCGGCGCCAAGATCCCGCTGTTCGGCGGCGACGGCATGTTCACCCCGACCTACATCAAGACCGCCGGCAAGGCCTCCGAGGGCGACCTCGTGACCTCGATCGGCGTCCCGGTCGACACCCTGCCCGCCGCCAAGGACTTCGTCGCCACCTACAAGGCCAAGAAGTACCCCGGTGACTACGGCACCTACGGCTCCTACGCCTACGACGCCACCACCGCCATCATCAAGGCCGTCGGCCAGGTCGTGAAGGACGGCAAGATTCCGTCCGACGCCCGCGCCCAGGTCGTCGACGCCGTCCAGAAGACCTCCTTCGACGGCATCTCCGGCAAGATCTCGTTCGACGAGTACGGCGACACCACGAACAAGCAGCTGACCGTCTACCAGGTCACCAACGGTGTCTGGAAGTCCGTCAAGAGCGGTACGGCCAACCCCAAGTAACCCACCGCAGCACATCGCACCCCCAGGGCCGCGCGGCACAGACCACCGTCACCGCGCGGCCCGCCCTCTACCGCCCCCTTGACTCTCCCCACCACATGGAGGCCACGCGGTGAACACCCTGCCGCAGCAGCTGGCCAACGGGCTGTTCCTCGGCTCGATGTACGGGCTGATCGCCATCGGCTACACGATGGTGTACGGCATCGTCCAGCTCATCAACTTCGCCCACGGCGAGATCTTCATGACCGGAGGTTTCGGCGCCCTCACGGTCTACCTCGTCCTGCCGGACGGCATATCCATGTGGATAGCCCTGCCGGCGATGCTCATCGGCGGTGCCCTGGTCGCCGTACTCATCGCCATCGGCGCCGAGCGTTTCGCGTACCGTCCGCTGCGCGGCGCACCACGCCTCGCCCCGCTGATCACCGCGATCGGCCTGTCGCTCGCGCTGCAGCAGGCGGTCTTCAACTGGTACCACGTCGACGGCGACGCCAAGTCCGCCCGGGTCTTCCCGCAGCTGCCGTTCGGCCCGCTGCACCTCGGCTCCGTGACCGTGCAGAGCGGTGACGTCTTCCTGATCATCGCCGCCCCGCTGTGCATGGCGGCCCTCGCCTTCTTCGTCCGGCTCTCCCGCACCGGTCGCGCCATGCAGGCCACCGCCCAGGACCCGGACACCGCCCAGTTGATGGGCATCGACACCAACCGCATCATCGTCATCGCCTTCGCCATCGGCGGCTTCTTCGCCGCGGTCGCCGGCGTCTCCTACGGCCTCAAGTACGGCTCCGTCTCGTACGACATGGGCTTCCTCGCCGGTCTGAAGGCGTTCACCGCGGCCGTCCTCGGCGGCATCGGCAACATCTACGGCGCCATGCTCGGCGGTCTCGTGCTCGGCGTGGCCGAAGCCATGGCCACCGCCTACATCGCCGACGTCCCCGGCATGCACCAGCTCGGTGGCGGCAGCTGGGCTCCGGTGTGGGCCTTCGTCCTCCTCATCCTCGTACTCCTCTTCAGGCCACAGGGCCTGCTCGGCGAACGCGTCGCGGACAGGGCGTGAGCAGCATGACCGACACCACCACCGAGCCCACCGCCACGACCCCGGAACCGGCGGGACGCGGACCCGTCCCGCTCCCCCGGGCCGCCGCCCGCCTGCTCATCGTGGCCGGCGCAATCGGCACCATCGCCAGCACCTTCCTCAGCTGGACCTGGACCTCCGACTTCCCCGGCGACCTGACGTTCTACGGCTACCCGGCGGGCCTGCAGATCATCGCCCTCGTGGCCGGCGCCCTCACGCTGCTCTACGGGATCAGCCTGTGGAACGTACGAGGGCTGGACCGGCTGAACCCGGGCAAGGCCACCACACCGGTCTTCCTGATCGCCCTCTCGGCGTTCGCCGTCTGCTGGTTCACCGGCATCGCGATCGCCGTGGACCTCGGCGGCCTGGTGAACCTGGACCCCGGCGCCTTCCTGGCGATGGCCGCTTCCGCGCTGCCCGTCGTCGGCGCCCTCGCGCTGCCCCACCCGGCCCCCGGCGCGGGCCTGCGCGGCTACTTCGCCAAGCCCGACCAGCCTCGCCACGGCGCGCTCTCGCCGCTCGCCGAGCGTGCCGTCATCACCGTGGGCACCGCTCTCGCCCTGGTGGTGTTCACCTACGGCATCGGCATCAACGACGACGACAGCGAGACCTTCATCGGCTTCCTGCTCGTCCTGGCCTTCGGCGCCTGGGGGCTGGTCCACGCCGGCCTGCTCGACCGGTACGCGACGATGTCCGCCCGCCACAAGGGCTTCGCCACCACCCTGGCCTTCGTCGCGGCCGTGATCTTCCCCTTCACCCAGAGTGACGACCACAACGCCAACATCGGCGTCAACATCCTCATCTTCGCCACCGTCGCCCTGGGCCTGAACATCGTCGTCGGTCTCACGGGTCTGCTCGACCTCGGTTACGTCGCCTTCCTGGGCGTCGGCGCCTACGCGGCCGCCCTCGTCTCCGGCTCGGAGTACTCCCCGTACTCCGTTCACTTCCCCTTCTGGGCGGCGGCCCTCACCGGTATGGGCGCCTCGCTGGTCTTCGGCGTCCTCATCGGCGGCCCCACGCTGCGCCTGCGCGGTGACTACCTGGCCATCGTCACCCTCGGCTTCGGAGAGATCTTCCGCATCACCGTCAACAGCCTGGACGGCGACTCCGGTCCGAACGTCACCCGGGGCCCCAACGGCATCACCCAGATCCCCGACATCAACATCTTCGGGTTCAACCTGGGCGACGCCCACGACGTCGCCGGATTCACCCTCGGCCGCTTCGCCAACTACCTCTTCCTGATGCTCGTCGTCACGGCGATCGTCGTGCTCGTCTTCACCCGCGCCGCCGACTCCCGCATCGGCCGCTCCTGGATCGCCATCCGCGAGGACGAGACCGCCGCCACCGCCATGGGCATCAACGGCTTCCGCGTCAAGCTGATCGCGTTCGCCCTCGGCGCCTCCCTCGCGGGTCTCGCCGGCACCGTGATGGCGCACGTCAACTACAGCGTGAACCCGCAGCCGTACCAGTTCGCCGGCGCCGCCCCGCCCAACTCGGCCTTCCTGCTGGCCGCCGTCGTCCTCGGCGGCATGGGCACCGTCAGCGGCCCGCTGCTCGGCGCGAGCGTGCTCTACCTGGTCCCGGAGAAGCTCCAGTTCCTGCAGAACTACGAGCTGTTCGCCTTCGGTATCGCGCTGATCCTGCTGATGCGCTTCAGGCCGGAGGGCATCATCGCCAACCGCCGCCGCCAGCTGGAGTTCCACGAGACCGGCCAGCTCGACGTACCGGCGCAAGCGACGCTGACCGACGATCCGGCCGTCACCAAGGCAGGGGCGTAAGGAACCATGACGACACCTGTACTCGAAGCCCGTGACGTCACGATGCGCTTCGGCGGTCTGACCGCCGTCCGGGCGGTCGACTTCACGGTCAACAGCGGCGAGATCGTCGGCCTGATCGGCCCGAACGGCGCCGGCAAGACCACCTTCTTCAACTGCCTCACCGGTCTGTACGTCCCCACCGAGGGCACGGTCGCCTACCAGGGGCGGGTGCTGCCGCCCAAGCCGCACCTGGTGACGCAGGCGGGCATCGCCCGGACGTTCCAGAACATCCGGCTCTTCGCCAACATGACCGTCCTGGAGAACGTCCTCGTGGGCCGCCACACACGGACCAAGGAGGGCCTGTGGTCCGCGCTGCTGCGCGGTCCCGGCTTCCGCAAGGCCGAGAAGGAGTCCGAGGCGAAGGCCATGGAACTCCTGGAGTTCGTCGGCCTCGCCGCCAAGCGCGACCACCTGGCGCGCAATCTGCCCTACGGCGAGCAGCGCAAGCTGGAGATCGCCCGGGCGCTGGCGAGCGAGCCGGGCCTGCTGCTGCTCGACGAGCCGACGGCCGGCATGAACCCGCAGGAGACCCGGACGACGGAGGAGCTGGTCTTCGCCATCCGGGACAAGGGGATCGCCGTCCTCGTCATCGAGCACGACATGCGCTTCATCTTCAACCTGTGCGACCGGGTCGCCGTGCTCGTGCAGGGCGAGAAGCTCGTCGAGGGCACCTCCGAGGTCGTCCAGGCCGACGAGCGCGTCGTCGCCGCCTACCTGGGCGAACCCTTCGAGGGCGACCCCGGGGAGGCGGAGGCCGCGGAGGTCGAGGCGGCGGAGGCCGCCGCCGAGGCCGGGCCCGGCGCCGGACCCAACGCCGGGCCGGCAGAGGAGTCCGACGCAGCGGAGCCCGCCGAGGCCGCCGCGGAAAGCACCGGCAACGCGGAAGGCACCGCGGACGCGGACAGCACCAGCACCACCGAGGGAGAGGCCCAGTGACCGCACTGCTGGAGGTCGAGGACCTCAGGGTCGCCTACGGCAAGATCGAGGCCGTCAAGGGCATCTCGTTCAGCGTCGAGGCGGGCCAGGTCGTTACCCTCATCGGCACCAATGGCGCCGGCAAGACAACGACCCTGCGCACGCTCTCGGGGCTGCTCAAGCCCACGTCCGGGAAGGTCGTGTTCGACGGCAAGCCGCTCGCCGGCGTCCCGGCGCACAAGATCGTCGCCTTCGGGCTCGCCCACTCCCCGGAGGGCCGGCACATCTTCCCGCGCCTGTCCATCGCCGAGAACCTCCAGCTCGGCGCCTTCCTCCGCAAGGACAAGGAGGGCATCGAGAAGGACATCCAGCGCGCCTACGACCTCTTCCCGATCCTCGGGGAGCGGCGCAAGCAGGCCGCGGGCACCCTCTCCGGCGGTGAGCAGCAGATGCTGGCGATGGGCAGGGCGCTGATGTCCCGGCCCAAGCTGCTGATGCTGGACGAGCCGTCCATGGGTCTGTCGCCGATCATGATGCAGAAGATCATGGCGACGATCGCCGAGCTGAAGTCCACGGGCACGACGATCCTGCTGGTCGAACAGAACGCCCAGGCGGCGCTCTCACTCGCCGACCAGGGTCATGTCATGGAGGTCGGCAACATCGTCCTGTCGGGCACGGGGCAGGACCTGCTGCACGACGAGTCGGTCCGCAAGGCGTACCTCGGCGAAGACTGACCCGACGAACGAGGCCCGCGCCCTCTTCTCCGGGGCGCGGGCCTCGCCGTACCGCTCAGGCCTTCTTGGCCTTCTTCTCCTCGCTGTCCGCGATGACCGCCTCGGCGACCTGCTGCATCGACAGTCGGCGGTCCATGGAGGTCTTCTGGATCCAGCGGAAAGCGGCCGGCTCGGTCAGGCCGTACTCGGTCTGCAGGATGGACTTCGCGCGATCGACCAGCTTGCGGGTCTCCAGGCGCTGGGTGAGGTCGGCGACCTCCTGCTCCAGCTGCTTCAGCTCGGTGAAGCGGGAGACGGCCATCTCGATGGCCGGGACCACGTCGCTCTTGCTGAACGGCTTGACCAGGTACGCCATGGCGCCGGCGTCCCGGGCGCGCTCGACGAGGTCGCGCTGTGAGAAGGCGGTGAGCATCAGGACCGGTGCGATGGACTCCTCGGCGATCTTCTCGGCCGCGGAGATGCCGTCCAGCTTGGGCATCTTCACATCCAGGATGACCAGGTCCGGCTTATGCTCGCGGGCCAGCTCGACGGCCTGCTCGCCGTCCCCGGCCTCACCGACGACGCTGTACCCCTCTTCCTCCAGCATCTCCTTCAGGTCGAGCCGGATCAGGGCCTCGTCCTCGGCGATGACGACACGGGTCGTCAGCGGAGGCACGTGCGACTTGTCGTCGTCGGGCGCGTCTACGGGCTGGGGCGACTCGGCGGTCACGGGGGCTCCTCGTTCCAGGCAGGGCACTGCTTACAAGAGCCTACCTAGCTACGGTATGGTGGACGCGCGGAGGGTCGGGGGAAACCTTGGATTCTGCTAGCCCCGGTAGCCCAATTGGCAGCAGGCAACGGATTCAAAACCCGTACAGTGTCGGTTCGAGTCCGACTCGGGGCACTTTTCCTTGGATTCCAAGGTCAGCATTTCTGGCGGGCCCCTCTCGTTGAGGGGCCCTTCGCCGTCGTAGGAAAACCTACTTCGGGCTGTCGTCCTCGCCGATGTGGTGCACCCTGACCATGTTGGTCGAGCCGGAGACACCGGGCGGGGAACCCGCCGTGATCACCACGACGTCCCCCTTCTCGCAGCGGCCGTACTTCAGCAGCAGCTCGTCCACCTGGTCGACCATGGCGTCGGTGGAGTCCACATGCGGCCCGAGGAACGTCTCGGCACCCCAGGTGAGGCTGAGCTGGGAGCGGGTGGCCGGCTCCGGGGTGAAGGCGAGCAGCGGGATCGGTGAGCGGTAGCGGGACAGCCGGCGGGCGGTGTCTCCCGACTGGGTGAACGCCACCAGGAACCTCGCGCCGAGGAAGTCCCCCATCTCGGCGGCGGCCCGGGCGACCGCACCGCCCTGGGTGCGCGGCTTGTTCCGCTCCGTCAGCGGCGGCAGGCCCTTGGCGAGCATGTCCTCCTCGGCCGCTTCGACGATCTTCGCCATGGTGCGCACGGTCTCGATCGGGTACTTGCCGACGCTGGTCTCGCCGGACAGCATCACCGCGTCCGTGCCGTCGAGGACCGCGTTGGCGACGTCGGAGGCCTCGGCGCGGGTCGGCCGGGAGTTGTCGATCATCGAGTCGAGCATCTGGGTGGCGACGATGACCGGCTTGGCGTTGCGCTTGGCGAGCTTGACCGCGCGCTTCTGCACGATCGGCACCTGTTCCAGCGGCATCTCGACGCCCAGGTCGCCGCGCGCGACCATCAGCCCGTCGAAGGCGGCCACGATGCCGTCGAGGTCGGCCACGGCCTGCGGCTTCTCGACCTTGGCGATCACCGGGAGGCGGCGCCCCTCCTCGGCCATGATGCGGTGCACGGGCCTGACGTCGTCACCGGTGCGGACGAAGGAGAGGGCGATGACGTCGAAGCCGGTGCGCAGCGCCCAGCGCAGGTCGTCCTCGTCCTTCCCGGAGAGGGCGGGGACGGAGACGGCGGCTCCGGGGAGGTTCAGACCCTTGTGGTCGGAGATCACGCCGCCCTCGACCACGCGGGTGCGGACGCGGGGGCCGTCGACGGCGGTGACCTCCAGACAGACCTTGCCGTCGTCCACGAGGACGCGCTCCCCGGGGGTGACGTCGCCCGCGAGACCGCCGTAGGTGGTGCCGCACTGGTGCCGGTCGCCCTCGACGCCCTCCTCCACGGTGATCGTGAAGGTGTCGCCGCGTTCAAGGAGTACCGGTCCTTCGGCAAAGCGGCCGAGCCGGATCTTCGGACCCTGAAGGTCGGCGAGGATTCCGACGCTGCGTCCGGTTTCGTCGGCCGCCTTGCGCACGCGCTGATACCGCTCCTCGTGTTCGGCGCGCGTGCCATGGCTGAGGTTGAACCGGGCGACGTCCATTCCGGCCTCGACCAGTGCCTTGATCTGGTCGTACGAGTCGGTGGCGGGCCCCAATGTACAGACGATCTTTGCTCGGCGCATAAGTCGAGCCTAGGCCTTACCCGCGGGTAGGGATTCCGGGCCGTATGTCCGCTCAACGACCTTTGAGTGAAGCCTTGTTGACAAGGGTTGAATTGTGCGGCGACTCGCTCCGATGAGCGAAATTCCAAGCCCGTGTTCTAGAGGTCGAGCAGGGTCAGGTCCACGGCGTCGGCGATCGCCTTCGCGCCGGCGTCGTTGACGTGCAGGCCGTCACCGCTGTTGAACTCCTCGCGGATCCGGTCCGGCTCGGCAGGGTCCGCGACGGCGGCGACGACGTCCACGATCCCGTCGAAGGGGTGCTCGCCGCCGAGCAGCCAGGCATTGATCTCGCGCCGCACGGCCTGCCCGGCCTCGGTGTCGTAACCGTCGTGGACCGTGCCCCGGTACGGGCCGATGGTGGAGCCGATGACGGTCAGCCCGGCCGCGTGCAGCCGCTCGGCGAGAGCGGTGAGCCCGGCGGTGAAGGCGGCGGCGGTGGGCGGCTGAGCGGCCTCGGGGAACGCGATGTGTCCGGGCATGCCCAGGTCGTTGAGGCCGATGTGGATCAGGACGTGGCTCACGCCGGGCACGGCGAGGACGTCCCGGTCGACGCGGGCGAGCAGACGTTCGCCGATCTCGTCGGTGAGCAGCCGGTTGCCGGAGATGCCCTGGTTGACGATCCAGCCGCGGGTGAGCCGGCGGCCGAGCTGGGACGGGAAACTGTTATCGAGACCGGGAGTGGTGGCCGCGCCCTCGATCCAGGAATCACCGAAGGCGACGGCAATCCGGGTGCCCTCGGGCGCGCGGACGTCGGCGCCGACCCCGAAGTGGCCGGTCGGCACCTCTTCGGCGTCCTTCAGCCGCGCGGCGGCCAGCTGGTCGCCGGGGGCGGCCCAGCCGATGTCGTAGGGCACCGCCGAGAACGTGGTGAGGCCGGTGTCACCGGTCAGGTACAGGCTGACCGCGAGGACCTGGCCCGCGGTGACGGGCTGTTCGACCGGGTCGCTGACCAGTTCCCCGCCGGGCGGGACCGTGGCGGTCGGCGTGCCGTCGAAGGTGAGCGGGGTGCCGATCGCCCCTCCGGCGAGGTGCGCACCGCCGAGCTCCAGGGGTTCCTTGCCGTAGCGGTTGCTCAGCGTGATCCGCAGGGCCTCACCTCCTCCGGCCAGCCGCAGAGACTGCCGCAGGGTCTGGTCGGTGAAACCCCGGCTCTCGAACAGACCGAAGGTCTCGTGCGGATTGATGACGGCGGTACGGTGCGCGGCGATCCATGTCGTGGTCATGGTCGGTGACAACACCGCCGCCACCGGCCTTCTTCCGGGCCTTGCCCGTTTCTTATCTTCCGTCGACCAGCGGTGTGAGCTGCAGTGCCTGCCGGGCGCGCGGGACCCGGGGCCGGGAGTCCTGGAGACCGAAGGTGGTGAAGGCCGTTCGGGTGGGCAGCGTGTACGGCTCCTTTCCGGTGACGGAGTTGAGGATCGTGGCACCGCGCCAGGCGGCGAGGCCGAGGTCGGGCGCGCCGACGCCGTGGGTGTGCAGTTCGGCGTTCTGGACGTACACCGAGCCGGTGACCGAGGGGTCGAGGACGAGCCGGAACTCCTCGTCGATGCGTGGGCGTTCGCTGCTGTCACGGCGCACATAGGCGTCGAGCCCGGCGAGCAGGCGGCCGAGGGGGCGCTCCCGGTAGCCGGTGGCGAGGACGACGGCGTCGGTCGTCAGCCGGGAGCGGCTGTCCTGCTGGAGGTGTTCCAGGTGCAGTTCGATCTTGGTGGTGGCGATGCGGCCCGCCGTGCGGACGCGGACGCCGGGGGTGAGGACGGCGTCGGGCCAGCCGCCGTCCAGGGTGCGCCGGTACAGCTCGTCGTGGATGGCGGCGAGGGTGCCGGCGTCGATGCCCTTGTGCAGCTGCCCCTGGGCGGCGACCAGCCGGTCGCGTACGGGCTCGGCGAGGGCGTGGAAGTAGCGGGTGTAGTCGGGCGTGAAGTGCTCCAGGCCGAGCTTGGAGTACTCCATCGGCGCGAACGCCTCGCTGCGGCCGATCCAGTGCAGCTTCTCGCGGCCGGCGGGGCGGTGGCGCAGCAGGTCGAGGAAGACCTCGGCGCCGGACTGGCCCGAGCCGACGACGGTGACGTGCCCGGCGGCCAGGAGGGCGGAGCGGTGGTCCAGGTAGTCGGCGGCGTGGATGACGGGCACGCCCGGGGCGTCCACCAGCGGCTGGAGCGCGTCGGGCACATACGGGGCGGTGCCGACGCCGAGGACGATGTTCCGGGTGTAGGTACGGCCCAGGGCCTCGGCCTCGCCGTCGGCGCCCAGCTGGGTGAAGTCGACCTCGAACACGTCCCGTTCGGGGTTCCAGCAGACGGAGTGGACCTGGTGGCCGAAGCTCAGCCCGGGCAGGCTCTGCGCGACCCAGCGGCAGTAGGCGTCGTACTCGGCGCGCTGGATGTGGAAGCGCTCGCCGAAGTAGAAGGGGAAGAGCCGTTCGTGCGTTCTGAGGTAGTTCAGGAAGCTCCAGGGGCTGGTCGGGTCGGCGAGGGTCACCAGGTCGGCCAGGAAGGGCACTTGGACGGTGGCACCCTCGATGAGCAGGCCGGGGTGCCAGTCGAAGCCGGGGCGCTGGTCGTAGAAGACGGCGTCGAGTTCGGCGAGCGGGTGGGCGAGGGCGGCCAGGGAGAGGTTGCACGGTCCGATGCCGATGCCGACCAGGTCGCGGGGGGAGGCCGGCTCGTGGCGTGGGGAGTTGGTCATGCGAGGGTGCCTTCTTCCACGAGTTTCAGGAGCTGGGCCAGGTCGCCCGCCCGGGTGTGGGGGTTGAGGAGGGTGGCCTTGAGCCAGAGGCGGCCGTCGAGCCGGGCGCGACCGAGGACGGCCCGGCCCTCGTGCAGCAGCCTGCGGCGTACGGCGGCCACGGTGTCGTCGGCGGCGCCTGCGGGCCGGAACAGGACCGTGCTGATCACGGGCCGGTCGTACAGCTCGAAGCCGGGGTGTTCCCGGACCAGCGTGGCGAACTCGGCCGCCCGGGCGCAGACGTGGTCGACCAGGGCGCCGAGTCCGCTGCGGCCGAGGGTCTTCAGGGTGACGGCGGTCTTGAGGATGTCGGGGCGGCGGGTGGTGCGCAGGGAGCGGTCGAGCAGGTCGGGGAGTCCGGCCTCGGTGTCGTCGTCGGCGTTCAGGTAGTCGGCGCGGTGGTGGAGTACGGCGAGTTCGGCGGGGCGGGCGACGGCGAGGAGGCCGGCGGCGACCGGCTGCCAGCCGAGCTTGTGCAGGTCGAGGGTGACGGTGTGGGCGGCCTCCAGGCCGGCGAGCTTCTCCCGGTGCCGGTCGCTGAAGAGGAGGCCACCTCCGTAGGCGGCGTCGATGTGCAGGCGGGCGCCGTGGGCGGTGCACAGTCCGGCGATCTCCGGCAGCGGGTCGATGAGTCCGGCGTCGGTGGTGCCGGCGGTGGCGGCGACCAGCAGCGGACCGGAGAGCGCGGTGAGGGCCTCGTCGAGGGCGGCGAGGTCGAGGGTGCCGGCCGCCGCGGGGACGACGACCGGGTCGGGCAGGCCGAGCAGCCAGGCGGCGCGCGGCAGCGAGTGGTGGGCGTTGGCCCCGCACACCAGCCGCACGCTGCCGCCGTGGGCCTCGCGGGCGAGCAGCAGGGCGAGCTGGTTGGACTCGGTGCCGCCGGAGGTGACGAGGGCGTCGGCGAGCCCTGCGGCGTGGGCGAGCGCGCGGGTGACGGCGGCTTCCAGGGCGGAGGCGGCCGGGGCCTGGTCCCAGGAGTCCAGGGACGGGTTGAGGGCGCTCACGGCGAGGTCGGCGGCGGTGGCCACGGCGAGGGGCGGGCAGTGCAGATGGGCCGCGCACAGCGGGTCGGCCGGATCGGCGGCGCCCTCCGCGAGGGCGTGCACGAGGGCGCGCAGGGCATCGGGGTCGCCGTGGTCCGCCAGGACGTCCCCGAGGACGTCGGCCACGCGCACGGCGACGGCTTCGGGTCCCCCGGCGGGCAGCGGTCCCCCGCGCTCCCGGCTCCCGGCCGCGAGCGCGTCGAGGACGGTGCCGAGAAGGGGGCGCAGGGTGGCGGGGCCGTGGGGGCCCGAGGCGAGGGGCGGCGTACGCAGTGGTTCCGCACCGCTCATCGGCTGTCCTCCCGCTCATAAGCTGACCTTCGGTATCCAGCTTGTACGGGAAGCGCACCGCTCGTCCCGAAAGAACGACGATCGCACCCGAAAGTGGGTACTGCCGTGTAGGGAAGGCGTGTTGGGGAAGCGGTGGGCTTCGGGTGACCCGGCCGAAGTCCTGCGAGCCCCCCGGACGGTCCCGGCGCGGACCCGCGGTGCCCGCTGCGCGGCATGCCGCACCCCGTCGGCGCGGGCCGCCGCCGGCAGGCCGGACGGGCCGGCCTGCCCGTGGACGCCGCAACCGTACGACGTCGGCGCCGTCGGGCAGGGCGGCCCACCGCGGGACCCGGGTGAGCCCCCGCACGGGCCGGCCCGCGGCGAGCAGACGGCGGCAGGGACCAGCCGCGCCCTCAGGTCACCGGGCCTGCTCCTCCCGTGCCTCCCGTGCCTCCTGTGCCCCGGTCTCCGCCTGCGCCGCCTGTTCCTGCCGGCCGCGCACCCGCAGGGCGCGGGCCAGGTCGTCGAGGCGGTCGGCGAGGGTGCGGCGCAGGGCCGGGGTGGGATCGGCGTCGCGCAGACAGGCCTCGCCCAGCCGCAGGTTCTCGGTGTCGACGGCATGCGCCGGGAAGGCCCAGCGGCCGGCCGCGACCGCTATGGCGGGGCCGCGCCGGGCGCTGACGGCGACGGCGTCCGCGTAGAAGCGCGGCACGTACTCCCTTACCAGCTCGGCCTGTTCGGGCTGCCAGAAACCCTGCGCGGTGGCCGTGAAGAGGTAGTTGGACAGGTCGTCCCCGGCGAACATCGCCTCCCAGGCCGCGCGCTTGGCGTCCGGGTCGGGCAGGGCGGCACGGCACCGGGCGGCGCCCTCCTGGCCGGTGGCGCTCGGGTCGCGCGCCAGCTCGGCGGCGATGGCGGCCTCGTCGGTGGCGCCGAGCGCGGCGAGCCGGCCGAGGATGCGCCAGCGCAGCTCGGGGTCGAGTTCCGGACCGCCGGGCACGGTGCCGTCGGCGAGCCAGGCGGCGATGGTGTCGGGGTGGGCGGCCACGGAGATCAGGTGCCGTACGGCGATCAGGCGCAGGCCCGGGTGGTCGCCGTCCTCGGTGCGCCGCAGCAGGTCGCGGCAGAGGGCGGTGAGGGCCGACAGGGCGGCCGGGCGGTCCTCGGGCTTCAGGTACTGGTCGGCGATCTGCCCGGAGGCGAAGGCAAGGACGCCCTGGGTGAGGGCCAGGTCGGTCTCGCGCGGGAGATGGGCGCGGGCCGTCTCCAGATAGGCGGCGGGCGCCAGTTCACCGTCGCGCACGGCGTCCCGCAGGGCGTTCCAGACGACCGCGCGGGTGAGCGGGTCGGGCAGCCCGGACAGGCCGGAGCGGACGGTGGCGAAGGACGCGTCGTCGAAGCGGACCTTGGCGTAGGTGAGGTCGCTGTCGTTGAGCAGGAGCAGCGCGGGACGCTTGCCGATGGGCTGCGGGACGGTCTGCGGGACGTCGAATTCGAGGCGCTGGCGCAGCACCAGCCGGCCCTCGTCGGCCACGTCGTGGTCGTACAGGCCGGCGGTGAGGCGGTGCGGGCGGCTGCCCGCGCGGTCGACGGTCAGGGTGCAGCTGCCGTCGGTTGCGGCGATGACGGGCGTGAGCCGGTCCACCCCGGTGGTGCGGAGCCAGCTGTCGGCCCAGGCGGGCACGTCACGGTCGGTGGCGGAGGCGAGGGAGTCGATGAAGTCGGTGAGGGTGGCGTTGCCGAACTTGTGCCGGGCGAAGTGGGTGTTGATACCGGCGAGGAAGTCCTTCTCGCCGAGCCAGGCGGCCAGCTGGCGCAGCGCGGAGGCGCCCTTGGCGTAGGAGATGCCGTCGAAGTTGAGCAGCGCGGAGGCCGTGTCGTCGACGTTCTCGGGGGCTACCGGGTGGGTGGTGGGCCGCTGGTCGGCGTCGTAGCCCCAGGCCTTGCGGGTGACGCCGAACTCGGTCCAGGGGCCGGTGAAACGGGTGGCCTCCGCCGTGGTCTGGTAGCCCATGTACTCGGCGAAGGACTCGTTCAGCCAGATGTCGTCCCACCACTTGAGGGTGACGAGGTCGCCGAACCACATATGGGCCATCTCGTGCGCGATGACCATGGCGCGGGTCTGCCGCTCGGTGTCGGTGACGGCGGAGCGGTAGACGAACTCGTCGCGGAAGGTGACCAGGCCCGGGTTCTCCATGGCGCCCGCGTTGAACTCCGGGACGAACGCCTGGTCGTAGGAGTCGAAGGGATACGGCTCCTCGAACTTCTCGTGGTAGCGGTCGAAGCACGCGCGCGTGACGTCGAGGATCTCGTCGGCGTCGGTGTCGAGGTAGGGCGCGAGGGAGCGGCGGCAGTGGATGCCGAAGGGCAGCCCCTGGTGCTCGGTGCGCACCGAGTGCCAGGGTCCGGCGGCTACGGCGACGAGGTAGGTCGAGATCAGCGGGGTGGGCGCGGCCTGCCAGACGCCGTCGCCCCGGTGCTCGGTGACGCCGTTGGCGAGCACGGTCCAGCCCTCGGGTGCCTTGACGGAGACCTCGAAGACGGCCTTCAGGTCGGGCTGGTCGAAGGCGGCGAAGACGCGCTGGACGTCGTCCATGAACAGCTGCGTGTAGACGTACGTCTCACCGTCGCTCGGGTCGGTGAAGCGGTGCATGCCCTCGCCGGTGCGGGAGTAGCGCATGGCGGCGTCGACACGCAGTTCGTGTGCGCCCGCGGCGAGGTTCTTCAGCGCCAGCCGGCCGTCCTGCAGCTGCTCGGGGTCGAGGGGCTCCCCGTCGAGCGTGACGGCGCGCAACTCGGCGGGCTTCAGCTCCACGAACGTGTCCCCGGCGGACCGCGCGGTGAACCGGATCACGGTGCGGGAGTCGAAGGTCTCGTCCCCGGGCGTGAGGTCCAGTTCGACCGTGTAGCGGTGGACGTCGAGGAGCTGTGCTCGGAGCTGCGCTTCGTCGCGCGTGAGTACGGACATGCAGGCCATGCTGCCTGATCCCACTGACACCGCACAGAGGGTAGGCAGCTTCACGCCTTATGTCCCACTCATCCCCGGCCCCGTGCCCGACCCCTCCGCACGCTCCACGGTGCGAGGGTCAGGCCTGCGCCTGCTGTCCGTTGGCGGCGTCCTCGGCGATGCGCTCGTGGTGGCGGATCACCTCCGCGATGATGAAGTTCAGGAACTTCTCGGCGAAGGCCGGGTCGAGCTTGGCGTTCTCCGCGAGGCGGCGCAGCCGCTCGATCTGGCGGCCCTCGCGAGCGGGGTCGGCCGGCGGCAGCTGGTGCACCGCCTTGAGGCGGCCGACCTGCTGGGTGGCCTTGAAACGCTCGGCGAGCAGGTGGATGACGGCCGCGTCGATGTTGTCGATGCTGTCGCGCAGCCGCTCCAGCTCCTGACGGACCTCGGGGTCCACGTCACCGTTTCCGATGTTGCTGGTGGTCATGGGCGTCAGCCTATGGGTTCGCCGGGCCAGGCCTGGGCGGTGTCCGGGGAGTGGATCATCGGCGGATCGCCGGGATCCGGGACGCGGTCGCTCCAGCCGCCGGGGACGCTGCGGCCCTGCTGGGCGCGGAAGCGGACGGGTGCGAGGCCCACGCGGCGGGTGAACAGCCGGGAGAAGTACGCGGGGTCCTCGTAGCCGACGCGGCGGGCGACGGCGGCGACGGGCAGCTCGGTGGCGGCGAGGAGTTCCTTGGCGCGGCCGAGGCGGATGCCCAGCAGATAGTCCTTGGGGCTGCAGCCCGCGGCCCGGCGGACGGCGCTGCGCAGCTCGGCGGGGGTCATGCCGTGCACGCGCGCGTGGTCGGCGACGCTCATCGGTGTGCAGGCGTCCCGCGCGAGCGCCTCGAGCACCTGGTCGCCGTCCGGGGCGAGGTCGGCACGGGCACGGCGCAGGGCGACGATGAGTTCGTGCACGGCGGCACCGGTCTCCACCTCCAGCAGCGGATTGCCGCGGCGGGCGGCACGGGCGATGCGGGCGACCACCGCACGGGGCCCGGAGGCGTCGGAGAGCGGGACGACGGGCCGGTCCGGCTCGATGTAGCCGAGTCGGGTGTATGTGGCGGTTGCGGGTCCCGCGAAGTCGACGAAGCCCTCGTCCCAGCCGGTGTGCGGATCGGGCGCGTAGTGGTGGGGCACACCGGGGGTGAGCCAGAGCAGGGCGGGCGCGGTGACGGTCGTACGGCGGCCGTCGGCGCCCCGGTACCAGCCGCCGCCCGCGCTGATCACGACGGCCACGTGGTGGTCGAGGGTGCGCGGGCCGACCGTGGGCAGCGCGCCGTGCTGGAGGCCGACGCCCAGGCAGACCAGGCCGAGGCCGTGGTGGGCGGGGCCGGGGCTGAAGAACCGCATCCAGGTCTGGTACATCGGCGCTCCTCCCGGACGGGTGCGGACTTTTGGCCAGGCGCTGTTCCCAGCGCTTTTGTCCAAGCAGCGCCGATCTTCGTCCATGGTGCTGAGCGCCGGAAGGGCTGAGGCTGGGGCGCATGAGCGAGTTCACGGTGGGGGAGGCCGACTTCCTGCTGGACGGGCGTCCGCTGCGGCTGCTGTCCGGGGCGCTGCACTACTTCCGGGTGCACGAGGAGCACTGGCGGCACCGGCTGGCGATGCTGCGTGCGATGGGCCTGAACTGCGTGGAGACGTATGTCCCCTGGAACCTGCACCAGCCGGTCCCGGGCGGCTACCGGGACGTGCAGGCGCTCGGCCGGTTCCTGGACGCGGTCCGGGAGGCCGGCCTGTGGGCGATCGTGCGGCCGGGCCCCTACATCTGCGCCGAGTGGGAGAACGGCGGCCTGCCGCCCTGGGTGACGGGCGAGCCGGGCACGCGCGTGCGCACGCGTGACGAACGTTATCTGTCCCGTGTGGAGCGCTGGTTCCACCATGTGATGCACGAGATCGTGCCCCGGCAGATCGACCGCGGCGGCCCGGTGATCCTGGTGCAGGCCGAGAACGAGTACGGCAGCTACGGCAGTGACACGGGCTATCTGGAGGAGCTGGCCGGTCTGCTGCGCGCCGAGGGCGTCACGGTCCCGCTGTTCACCTCGGACGGTCCCGAGGACCACATGCTGACCGGCGGCTCGCTGCCCGGGGTGCTCGCCACGGTGAACTTCGGCTCCCACGCGCGCGAGGCCTTCGGGACACTGCGCCGCCACCGTCCCCGGGGCCCGCTGATGTGCATGGAGTTCTGGTGCGGCTGGTTCGACCACTGGGCCGGCGAGCATGTCGTACGGGATCCGGCGGAGGCCGCCGGGACACTGCGGGAGATCCTGGAGTGCGGGGCGTCGGTGAACCTCTACATGGCGCACGGCGGCAGCAGTTTCGGCGGCTGGTCGGGCGCCAACCGGGGCGGCGAGCTGCACGAGGGCCCGCTGATGCCCGATGTGACGTCGTACGACTACGACGCCCCAGTGGACGAGTACGGCCGCCCTACGGAGAAGTTCTGGCGCTTCCGCGAGGTACTGGCCGAGTACCACCCGGAGCCCCTGCCCGAACTGCCGCCCATGCCCGCCCCGTTGGCCCGCCCGGCAGACGTGACACTCCACGGCTGGGCGCCCTTGGGCGACGTCCTGGAGACGCTGGGCGGCGCGGAGACGGTCGCACCGCTGCCGCCCTCCTTCGAGGAACTGCACGTCACCCGGGGCCTGGTGCGCTACCAGGTGGACGTGCCCGGCCCACGGCAGCCGTACCCGCTGTCCCTGCGCGGGCTGCGGGACCTGGCGGTGGTGTACGTCGACGGCGAGCGGGCCGGGGTGCTCACCGAGGAGGAGCCGCGGCTGAAGGAGCCCGTGGCGGGCCCCGCGCGCGTGGAGCTGTGGGTGGAGTCCCTCGGGCGGGTGAACTACGGGCCGCGCTTCGGCGAGGCGAAGGGGATCACCGGCGGCATCCTGCACGAGCGGCAGTTTCTGCACGGGGTACGCGCGCGTGGCCTCGATCTGTGCGCGTTCGACGGGGGTGTGGACACGGTGCGGTTCGGCGCCCTGCCGGAGGAGGACGCACCGGGCCTGTACCGCGGCTCGGCCGTGGTCCACGGAGCCGGCGACGCCCGGCTGGAGCTGCCCGGCAGGACCCGTGGCTTCGTCTGGATCAACGGCTTCAACCTGGGCCGTTACTGGTCGGTGGGCCCCCAGAGGTCCCTGTACGTCCCCGGCCCGGTGCTGCGGGAGGGCGAGAACGAGGTGTGGGTGCTGGAGCTGCAGCAGACGGACTCGGACCACCCGGCGCCGCCCCGTCTGCTGCCCGTGTGACCAGCCCTCCCGCCCGCCTACAGTGGAGAGGGGTTTCCGGCGTCTTTGGGGGTGCGGACGTGGCGAACGGCGGACCGGTCCAGCACGGCTACCCGCACCTGGAGACGGTGCGGGCCGCCATCACCGCGCTGTACAAGCGCCTGTCCTACGCCACCGTCCAGACGTTCTCGACCAGCGTGGTCCCCGCCGACGTGACCTTCTGCGACACCGACGACCTGCATCTGGGCGCGCAGCGGGTGGCCCGCGAGATCGTGCGGCACTTCCGGCTGCCGGACGCGCGGCTGGTCGTCGGCTTCCGGGAGATGACCCACGCGGCGAACGTCGAACTGGCGGCGGGCCCCGAGTACTTCGTGGAACTGAACGACCGTTTCCGCACCCACCGCAGGGACATCGGCGCCGCGCTCGCCCACGAGGTGGCGCATGTCTACCTGCACCGCCTGGACCTGTCCTTCCCGACCACGGCGGAGAACGAGATCCTCACGGACACGGTGACGGCGTACCTGGGCGCGGGCTGGCTGCTGCTGGACGCCTACCGGGAAGACGCGGTCTCCTCGCAGAAGCTCGGCTATCTCACCCCGGAGGAGTTCGGTTACGTCCTGGCCAAGCGGGCGCTGCTCTTCCACGAGGATCCCTCGGTGTGGTTCACCAGCCCGCAGGCCTACGACGCGTACGTCAAGGGGATGGCCCTGGCCCGCCGGGACGAACAGCAGCCACCGCTGACGGGGGCCGGCTGGGCGGGGCGCCGACGGTACGCCCACGACCGCCGGCACGCCTCCGGTATCCAGCCGGCGGCCCCCTACGCCTTCAGCCCCGACCCCGCCGGCCGGCTCCGGGTGTCCTTCCCGTGCCCGACCTGCCACCAGCGGATCCGGGTACCGGTGAAGGGGCGGGTACGGGCGCGGTGCGGTCTTTGCCGGACGGTCCTGGAGTGCGACACGTAGGTTCACTGCACCAAGCCGGGCGCTCCGCCCCCAGGCGGGCCGGCGTGTCAGCCGTGGTACTCGGCCGACCCCCGCCGGGGGAGCGCCGCGCACAACACCCCGCAGACCACGAACGCCCCGATCACCCACGGCAGCGCATCGCCCAACGCCCCGGACATCCCTGTGGACACCCGCCCGAAGAACACCGTGCCGATCGCGGCGGCGCCCACCGCTCCCCCGAACTGCTGAGCCGTGGAGAAGATCCCGGACGCCCCACCGGCCAACTCCCCCGGCACCGCCGACAGCACCACGTTCACCAGCGGCACCACGAGGAACCCCAGCCCCGCCCCGGCGACGAGCAGTCCCGGCACCAGCGGCCACGCCCCGGTGTGCACGGGCCGCGCCCCGTCGGCCACGGCCCCGACCCAGCCGAGGCCGCCGGCCATCATCAGCGCCCCGGCACCGAGCACCAACCGCCCGTACCGTACGGCGAGCCCGTCCGCGGCCGGAGCGGTGAGGAAACCGCCCGCCGAGAAGGCGACCGTCACCAGCCCGGCCTGCATCGGTGTGTACTCCTCGCCGGCCTGCAGCCAGACCGCGAAGACCAGGAAGAAGCCCTGCATGCCGAAGGAGAACAGCAACTGGACGAGCACGCCCACCGAGAACACCGGGAGCCGGAAGGCGCGGGCCGGCAGCAGCGGCACCGTCCCGGGCCGGTGCCGTCGGGCCTCGTACATCCCGAGCCCCACCACGGCCACGGCACCCGCCCCGAGGCAGACCCAGCCCCACAGCGGCCAGCCGTTCTCCCGGCCCTGCACCAGCGGCAGCACGATCGCGACCAGACCCCCGGCCAGCAGCAGACTGCCCACGACGTCCGGCCGGCCCGCCGACCGCTCCCGCGTGGAGGGGACCAGCAGGAGCCCGCCGACGAAGGTCGCCACGGCCACCGGTACGTTCACCAGGAACACCGAGCGCCAGCCCCAGCCGAACAGGTCGGCGTCCGTGAGCACCCCGCCGAGCAGCAGCCCGACGGCGGAGGCGAACCCGGCGACGGCGCCGTACATCCCGAAGGCGGCCCCGCGTTCCTTGCCCTGGAAGAGGGTGCGGAACGAGCCGATCACCTGCGGCACCAGCACGGCCGCCAGGACGCCCTGGACGGCGCGGGCGGCGATCAGCTGACCTGGTGACTGGGCGATCCCGCAGGCCAGACTCGCCAGTCCGAAACCGGCCGTGCCGGCGAGGAAGAGCGGGCGGCGGCCTATGCGGTCGCCGAGGTGGCCGGAGACGATCAGGGCGGCGGCGAAGCCCAGCAGGTAGGCGGAGACGACCCATTGCAGGTCGCTCGCCGAGGCGTGCAGATCACGGCTGATGGACGGCACGGCCACGTTGACGATCGTGGTGTCCAGCAGGTCCATGAGCGCCGCGATCATCATCACGACGGCTGCGGCCCAGCGGCGCGGGTACGGCTCCGCCGTGGTGGACGGTGGTGTGCTGAGGGTCGTGGACACGGAAGTCTCCCTGCTCCAGATTTATTTCGTTCGACCTAACGAAATACTTGCACCGGAGCGGGCTCGATGACAAGTCCTTAGTTCGGGCGAACGAAATATTTGTTAATCTGGTCCCATGACCGAGGGAGACGAGAAGCGCGCCGAGACACTGCAGCAGCTCATGGACGTGGGCCGGGTCCACAGCGGGGTCACGGTCATGTTCCACTCGGCCGTCGCCGCCAAGCAGGGGCTGAACGCCACGGAGGAGAAGACCCTCGACCTCCTCCAGAGGCACGGCCCGCTCACCGCGAAGGACCTCGCCGAGCTGACCGGACTCGCCCCCGCGTCCGTCACGGGGCTGCTCGACCGGCTGGAGGCCAAGGGCTTTGTGCGCAGGGTCAAGCACCCGACGGACAAGCGCCGGGTGCTGGTCGAACTGAACGAGGACAAGCTCGCCGAGCTGGCCGTGTTCTTCGAGGACTGGGCGCGGGACATCGTCGAGGCGTGCGAGGAGTTCAGCACGGCGGAGCTGCAGACGGTGATCCGCTTCCTGTCCGTGATGAGTGAGCGGCAGCGCGCGGCCGCCGCCCGCCTGACGTCGTAGGACGCCCTACGCCCCGTACACCGGCCCCGGCGGCTCGGCCGCGGCCAGCAGCTTGCGTGCCGTCTCGCCCGCCTCGGCCGGTGTCCGGCGTTCGCCCTGATCGGCGGTGGGGCCGGGCCGCCAGCCCTCCATGACGGTGATCCGGCCGCCCTCCGCCTCGAAGACCCGGCCGGTGACCCCCGCGCTCGCGGCCGAGCCCAGCCAGACCACCAGCGGGGAGACGTTCTCGGGGGCCATCGCGTCGAACCCGGTGGCCGGGGCCGCCATGGCCCGGGCGAAGGTGCCTTCCGTCATGCGGGTGCGGGCGGCGGGCGCGACGGCGTTGACCTGCACGCCGTAGCGGGCCAGTTCGGCCGCCGCGACCAGCGTCAGCCCGACGATCCCGGCCTTGGCGGCGCTGTAGTTGCCCTGCCCGACCGAGCCCAGCAGACCGGCCCCGCTGCTGGTGTGGACGATCCGGGCCTGAGGGGCACGCCCGGCCTTGGCCTCGCCCCGCCAGTACGCGGCGGCGTGCTTCAGCGGCAGGAAGTGCCCCTTGAGGTGAACGCGGATCACGGCGTCCCAGTCGTCCTCGTCGAGATTGACCAGCATCCGGTCGCGCAGGAAACCGGCGTTGCTGACGAGCGTGTCGAGCCGGCCGTACGTGTCCAGGGCGGTACGGACCAGGGAGGCGGCGCCCTCGGTTGTGGCGATGTCACCGCCGTGCGCGACCGCCTCACCGCCGGCGGCCCGGATCTCCGCGACGACGGCCTGGGCCGGGCTCTCCGCACCGGGCGCCCCGTCCAGTCCCACGCCCAGGTCGTTGACGACGACCCGGGCGCCCTCGGCCGCGAAGGCCAGGGCATGCGCGCGGCCGAGCCCGCGGCCGGCTCCGGTGACGGCGACCACCCGGCCGTCGCAGATTCCGCTCATCCCGCTTCACCCTCCATCTCACTTCTCCCTGCCGTCATCTCACTTCTCCCTGTCGGCGGTTGCGGCGTCCAGGAACGCGGGCCGCTCCCCGCCCCCGTGCACGTGCAGACTGGCTCCGCTGATGTAGGCGGCCGCGTCGGAGGCGAGGAAGACGGCGGCGGCCCCGATGTCGGCGGGGGCAGCCAGCCGGCCGAGCGGGACGGTGCGGGAGACGGCGGCGACACCGTCCGGTCCGCCGTAGTGCAGATGCGACAGCTCGGTGCGGACCATGCCGACCACGAGCGTGTTGACCCGGACCTCCGGCGCCCACTCCACGGCCATGGAGGCGGCCAGGTTCGCGAGACCGGCCTTGGCCGCGCCGTACGCGGCCGAACCGGGCGACGGCCGGCCGCCGCTGACGCTGCCGACCATCACGACCGAGCCCCGGCTGCGCCACAGGTGCTCATAGGCGGCGAGGGAGGCGGTGAGCGGGGCGATCAGATTCAGTTCGACCACCCGGGCGTGCCGTTCGGCGTCGGCGTCCGCGAGCCGCCGGTAGGGCGTGCCACCCGCGTTGTTGACGAGGACGTCGAGCCGGGGCAGCGCGGCGAAGAAGGCCCGGACGGCGGGCGGGTCGCGCAGATCGAGCGGGGTGAACTCGACCCCGTCCAGGGGCTGTTCGGGCGGCCGGCGGGCGCAGGCCACGACCCGGGCGCCGGTCTCGGTGAACGCCCGGGCGATCCCCGCTCCGACCCCCCGGGTGCCGCCCGTGACCACCACTGTTCTTTCGCTGGTCCTGTCACTGGTCCTGTCGCCGGTCCTGCCGCGCGGCAAGTTATCCACAGGCTCTCCCGCTTGTCTGCGCAGACTGCTAGCTTCGAAGCCTCGCACCTAACAAATGTTTGGTGGAAAGGTAGCTGATGTGCCCATGGGTGTCTCCCGTTCGTCCCCGGAAAAAGGGATTTCCGTGGTCACCGTCGACTTCCCGCCGGTGAACGCGCTGCCGGTGCGCGGCTGGTTCGACCTGGCCGACGCCGTGCGCGCCTCGGGCCGTGACGCCGATGTCCGGTGCGTGGTGCTGGCCGCCGAGGGCCGCGGGTTCAACGCGGGCGTGGACATCAAGGAGATACAGACGCAGGGGCGACAGGCGCTGATCGGCGCCAACCACGGCTGCGCCGAGGCCTTCACGGCGGTCTACGAGTGCGCGGTCCCCGTCGTCGCGGCGGTGCAGGGCTTCTGTCTGGGCGGCGGGATAGGCCTGGTGGGCAACGCGGACGCGATCGTGGCGAGCGAGGACGCCTCCTTCGGGCTGCCCGAGCTGGACAGGGGCGCACTGGGGGCCGCGACCCATCTGGCCCGGCTTCTCCCGCAGCACCTGATGCGCGCCCTGTACTACACGGGGCGCACGGCGAGCGCCGAGGAGCTGCACCTGCACGGCTCGGTGTGGCGCGTGGTGCCGCGTGCGCGGTTACGAGCGGCGGCGCTGGAGCTGGCCCGCGAGATCGCCGCCAAGGACGGGCGGCTGCTGCGCATGGCCAAGGCCGCCATCAACGGCATCGATCCGGTCGACGTCCGCCGCAGCTACCGCTTCGAACAGGGCTTCACCTTCGAGGCCAACCTCAGCGGCCTGGCCGACCGCGTCCGCGACACGTTCGGGAAGGAGGGGGCGTAGATGAGTGACAAGACGATGACCGCCGACGAGGTGGTCTCCCGGCTGGAGAGCGGCATGACCCTCGGCATCGGCGGCTGGGGCTCCCGCCGCAAGCCGATGGCGCTGGTCAGAGCCCTGCTGCGGACGGGGATCAGCGACCTCACGGTCGTGTCGTACGGCGGCCCGGACGTCGGGATGCTGGCCGCGGCCGGCCGGATCCGCAGGCTGGTCACCGCCTTCGTCACCCTCGACTCCGTCCCGCTGGAACCGCACTACCGGGCGGCGCGTGAGCGCGGCGCCTTCGAGCTGACGGAGATCGACGAGGCGATGTTCATGTGGGGACTGCGCGCCGCCGCGAACCGGCTGCCCTTCCTGCCGGTCCGGGCCGGCCTCGGCTCGGACGTCATGCGGGTCAACCCGGGTCTGCGGACGGTCACTTCGCCGTACGAGGACGGGGAGACGTTCGTCGCCATGCCCGCCCTGCGCCTGGATGCCGCCCTGGTGCACGTCAACCGCGCCGACCGGCTGGGCAACGGCCAGTATCTGGGGCCGGACCCGTACTTCGACGACCTGTTCTGCGAGGCGGCGGACGCGGCGTACGTCTCCTGCGAACGGATCGTCGGCACGGCGGAGCTGACGAAGGCGGCGGCGCCGCAGACCCTGCTGGTCAGGCGGCATGTGGTGACCGGGGTCGTGGAGGCCCCGGGCGGCGCGCACTTCACGTCCTGCGCCCCCGACTACGGCCGGGACGAGGCGTTCCAGAAGCGGTACGCGACCACGCCCTGGCCCCGGTTCGCGGCGCGCTACCTGGCCGGGGACGAACGTCACTACCGGACGGCGGTCGAGGAGGAGTCATGAGCGGAGTCGGCAGTGCGGCCACACCGGCCGGACACGGCGTCGCGTCCCGCGCCGAGTACTGCGTCATCGCCTGTGCCGAGGCCTGGCGGGACGGGGGCGAGATCCTGGCGAGCCCGATGGGCCTGGTCCCGTCCGTCGGCGCCCGCCTCGCCAAGCGGACCTTCGCACCCGACCTGCTGCTGACCGACGGCGAGGCGATGATCGTGGGCCCGGACGGCACGGTCGAGGGCTGGCTGCCGTACCGCAAGCATCTGGAACTGGTCACCGGGGGCCGCCGGCACGTGATGATGGGCGCGAGCCAGATCGACCGGTACGGCAACCAGAACATCTCCTGCATCGGCGACTGGGCGAAGCCGGCGCGACAGCTGCTCGGGGTGCGCGGCGCACCGGTCAACACGCTGAACCACCCGACGAGTTACTGGATACCGAAGCATTCCCGGCGGGTGTTCGTCGAGAAGGTCGACATGGTGTGCGGGGTCGGGTACGACCACGCGGCCGGTGCGCCGTACCACCGCATCCCGCGGGTCGTCTCCGACCTCGGCGTCCTCGACTTCGCCACGCCGGGCCGCACGATGCGGCTGGTCTCGGTGCATCCGGGGGTGACGGTGGACCAGGTGCAGGAGGCGACCGGGTTCGACCTCGTGATCCCGGACGAGGTGCCGTACACCCGTGAACCGACCACCGCCGAACTGCGCCTGATCCGCGAGGTGATCGATCCGGGGAACACCCGGGCGGGGGAGGTTCCGGCCTGATGGACACCCCACTGACCCGCCTGGTCGGGGTCCGCCATCCGATCGTGCAGACCGGAATGGGCTGGGTGGCCGGCCCACGGCTGGTCTCGGCCGCGGCGAACGCGGGCGCGCTCGGCATCCTGGCGTCCGCGACGATGACACCGGACCGGCTGCGGGAGGCGATACGGGAGGTGAGGTCGCGTACCGACGCGCCGTTCGGGGTGAACCTGCGCGCCGACGCGGGCGACGCGGCGGACCGCGTGGAGATCATGCTCGCGGAGGGCGTCCGGGTGGCCTCCTTCGCCCTGGCGCCCTCGCGTGAGCTGATCGCCCGGCTCAAGGAGGCGGGGGTGGTCGTCGTTCCGTCCGTCGGGGCGCGCCGGCATGCCGAGAAGGTGGCCGCCTGGGGTGCGGACGCGGTGATCGTGCAGGGCGGCGAGGGCGGCGGGCACACCGGCGAGGTGGCGACGAGCGTGCTGCTGCCGCAGGTGGTGGACGCGGTGGACATCCCGGTCGTGGCGGCGGGCGGCTTCTTCGACGGGCGGGGTCTGGTGGCGGCGCTGGCGTACGGGGCGGCCGGGGTGGCGATGGGCACGCGGTTCCTGCTCACCTCCGACTCGACGGTGCCGGACGCGGTGAAGGCCCGGTACCTGGCGGCGACGGCCCGGGACGTCACGGTCACCCGGGCGGTGGACGGCCTGCCGCACCGGATGCTGCGCACGGACCTGGTGGACACGCTGGAGCGGTCGGGCCGGATACGGGTCCTGGCCCACGCGATAGGGAAGGCGGCCGGTTTCCGCCGGCTGTCGGGGCTCACCTGGCGGCAGCTGGTCCGGGACGGACTGGCGCTCAAGCACGGCAAGGAGCTGTCCTGGAGCCAGGTGCTGCTGGCCGCGAACACGCCGATGCTGCTGAAGTCCGCGATGGTGGACGGCCGTACGGACCTCGGTGTGATGGCGGCCGGGCAGGTCGCCGGGCTGATCGACGACCTGCCGTCCTGCGCGGAGCTGGTGGAGCGGATCGTGAAGGAGGCGGAAGAGGTGCTGGAAGGACTTGTGGGGCAGGCGGGGCTGAAGGGGCCGGGAGGGCGAGGAGGTCTCAGAGGCGTTCGATGATCGTCACGTTGGCCTGGCCGCCGCCCTCGCACATGGTCTGCAGGCCGTAGCGGCCGCCGGTGCGTTCCAGTTCGTGCAGCAGGGTGGTCATCAGTCGGACGCCGGTCGCGCCGAGCGGGTGACCGAGGGCGATGGCGCCGCCGTTGACATTGACCTTCTGGGGGTCGGCGCCGGTCTCCTTCAGCCAGGCCAGGACGACCGGGGCGAAGGCCTCGTTGATCTCGACGAGGTCGATGGCGTCGATGGTGAGGCCGGTCTTCTTCAGGGCGTCGGCCGTGGCCGGGATGGGGGCGGAGAGCATTCGGATGGGGTCCTCGCCGCGCACGGAGAGATGGTGGACGCGGGCCCGCGGGCGCAGCCCGTGGTCGCGTACCGCCCGCTCGGAGGCGAGCAGCAGGGCGGCGGCGCCGTCGGAGACCTGGGAGGAGCAGGCCGCGGTGACGGTGCCACCGTCGAGGACGGGTTTCAGCGCGGCCATCTTCGCCAGGGAGGTGTCCCGGCGCGGACCCTCGTCCACGGCGACCTCGCCGTAGGGGACGGTCTCGGGTGCGAAGCGGCCGGTGTCGATGGCGCGGACCGCCCGCCGGTGCGAGCCCAGGGCGAACCGCTCCTGGTCCTCGCGGCTGATGCCCCACTTGGCGGCGATCATCTCGGCGCCGGCGAACTGGTTGACGGGCCGGTCGCCGTAGCGGGCGCGCCAGCCGGTGCTGCCGAGGAAGGGTCCGTCGGTCAGGCCGAGGGGCTCGGCGGCCTGGCGGGAGGCGAAGGCGATGGGGATCTGGGACATGTTCTGCACTCCCCCGGCGACCACCAGGTCCTGGGTGCCGGACAGCACGGCCTGCGCGGCGAAGTGCACGGCCTGCTGCGAGGAGCCGCACTGCCGGTCGACGGTCACGCCCGGCACCTCCTCGGGGAGCCCGGCGGCCAGCCAGCAGGTGCGGGCGATGTCCCCGGCCTGCGGCCCCACCGCGTCCAGGCAGCCGAAGACCACGTCGTCCACGGCGGCCGGGTCGATCCCGGTCCGCTCCACCAGCGCCGTCAGCACATGTGCGCCCAGGTCGGCGGGATGGACGGCGCTGAGCCCTCCCCCGCGCCGCCCGACGGGTGTGCGGACCGCTTCGACGATAAAGGCCTCGGCCATGGCAACTCCCTCACAGGAAAGAGGTGTGATGCGAACGGTGTCACTCGCGTACGGCGATCCCGTCCAGCACCATCGACAGGTACTGGCGGGCGATCTCCTCGGGGCTGTGCTGTCCGCCGGGCCGGTACCAGGAGGCGGCGACCCACACGGTGTCGCGTACGAACCGGTAGGTGAGGCGGACGTCGAGGTCGGCGCGGAAGGCGTGCTCGGCGACCCCGCGTTCCAGCGTGCTGAGCCAGGCCTTCTCGAACCGCCGCTGGGACTCGGCGAGGAACGCGAACCGGTCCTGGGCGGCGAGTTGCCTGCTCTCCTTCTGGTAGATCGCGACGGCCGCGCGGTGCCGGTCGATCTCCCGGAAGGACTCGGTGACGAGCGCCTCCAGGGTCTCGCGAGGCCCGGACCCTGCGGCGAGGACGGCGTCGTAGCCGTCCCAGAGCTCGTCGAGGAAGGTGCGCAGGATCTCCTCGAGCATCGACTCCTTGGAGTCGAAGTGGTAGTACAGGCTGCCCGCGAGCATCCCGGCGTGGTCGGCGATCCTGCGGACGGTGGTGGCGTTGTAGCCGTGCTCGGCGAAGACCTCGGCAGCGGTGCTGAGGAGTTCGCCGCGCCGGGCCGCTGCCGCGGTCACCTGGGGCTTCTTCTTGGTCGGCACGCACCCATTGTGGTCTGTCCCGGTCGTCAGGGGTGCTGGCTGCTGACGGCGACGACCTCGCCGGTCAGATAGGAGGAGTAGCCGGAGGCCAGGAAGACGATCACGTTGGCCACCTCCCAGGGCTCGGCGTACCGCCCGAAGGCCTCCCGTTCGGTCAGCTCCCGCAGCAGTTCGGGCGAGGTGACCTTCGCCAGGTGCGGGTGCATGGCGAGGCTCGGGGCCACCGCGTTGACCCGCACGCCGTACGCGGCGGCCTCGATCGCCGCGCATCGGGTCAGGGCCATCACCCCGGCCTTGGCGGCGGCGTAGTGCGCCTGACCGGCCTGGGCGCGCCAGCCGACGACGGAGGCGTTGTTGACGATCACCCCGCCGCCGGTCTCCCGCATCGCCCGCAGGGCGGCGCGCGTGCACCGGAAGGTGCCGTTCAGCGTGACGTCCAGCACCCGGGACCACTGCTCGTCGGTCATGTCGACGAGGTCCGAAGTGCCGCCCAGGCCCGCGTTGTTGACGACGACGTCCAGCCGCCCGTGCTCGGCCACGGCTGCCTCGAACAGGGCCCGCACCTGGCCCTCGTCGGTGACATCGCACGGCACGGCGGTCACCCGGGCCGGGAACTTGCGGCTCAGTTCGGCCTCGTGCTCCTTCAGCCGGCGCGTGTGGGCATCGCTGATCAGCACATGCGCGCCCTCCTCCAGGAAGCGGCGCGCGGTCGCTCCGCCGATGCCGGTGCCGGCCGCCGCGGTGATGACGGCGGTGCGGCCCCTGAGCAGTCCGTGCCCGGGCACATAGGCCGGGCTCTCGACGCCTGTCATAGGGCCACGCTAACCTACCAAACACTTGTTAGGGAAGCTGTCGGAAGGGAGGCGACGGCGGTGGATCTGTCCCATTCCGAGGCCGACGAGAAGTTCCGCGCCGAGGCCAGGGGCTGGCTGGAGGCGCATGTGCCGCGCACCCCGCTGCCGTCACTGGAGACGGCGGAGGGCTTCGCGGCACACCGCGCGTGGGAAGCCGAACTGGCCGCGGACCGCTGGTCGGTGGTGTCCTGGCCAAAGGGGTACGGCGGCCGGGACGCGGGGCTGCTGCGGTGGCTGGTGTTCGAGGAGGAGTACTGGGCGGCGGGCGCGCCGGGCCGGGTCGGCCAGAACGGCGTCAGCCTGCTCGCCCCGACGCTCTTCGACCACGGCACGGAGGTACAACGCGCGCGCGTGCTGCCGTCGATGGCCACCGGCGAGGTGGTCTGGGCGCAGGCCTGGTCCGAGCCGGAGGCGGGTTCCGACCTGGCCTCGCTGACCTCCAGGGCGCTGCGGACGGACGGCGGCTGGCTGCTCAGCGGGCAGAAGACCTGGTCCTCGCGGGCGGCCTTCGCCGACCGGGCCTTCGGCCTGTTCCGCAGCGACCCGGACACCCCGAAACCCCATCAGGGGCTCACGTACCTGATGTTCGACCTGCGGGCACCGGGTGTCACGGTCCGTCCGATCGGCCGCCTGGACGGCAAGCCGGCCTTCGCCGAACTCTTCCTGGACGACGTGTTCGTGCCGGACGAGGACGTCATCGGCGAGCCCGGCCAGGGTTGGCGGATCGCGATGTCCACGACCGGCAACGAACGGGGGCTGACGCTGCGCTCACCGGGCCGTTTCCTCGCCTCGGCGCACCGGCTGGTCGAGCTGTGGCGGGCGCGCGGCTGCCCGGAACACGCCCGCGCCCGGGTGGCCGACGCCCTGATCGGCGCCCGCGCCTACCAGCTGTTCACCTACGCCGCCGCCTCCCGCTTCCTGGAGGGCTCGGAACTCGGCCCCGAGGCCAGCATGAACAAGGTCTTCTGGTCCGAGCTGGACCTCGCGCTGCACGAGACGGCCCTCGATCTGCTGGGCCCGGAAGGCGAGTCGGCGGACACGGACTGGTCCGAGGGGTACGTCTTCTCGCTCGCCGGTCCCCTCTACGCGGGCACCAACGAGATCCAGCGCGACATCATCGCCGAGCGGCTGCTCGGCCTGCCGAAGGGACGCCGCTGATGCGCTTCCTCCTCGACGCCGAACAGCGTGCCTTCACCGACTCCCTGCACGCGATGCTGTCCGCCGCGGACACCCCGGCGGTGATCCGGGACTGGAGCCGCGGCGACCATGCGAGCGGGCGCGCGCTGTGGTCGCGGATCGCCGAGGCCGGGGTGTTCGGCCTCGCGGTGCCGGAGGAGTACGGCGGGCTGGGCCCGCGTCCCGTCGAACTGGCACTGGCCTTCGTGGAGTTGGGGCGGCATGCGGTACCGGGGCCACTGGTGGAGACGGTCGTCGCGGCGGCACTCGTCCAGGACCTTCCCTCGGCCAGGCGCTTCCTGCCGGGGCTCGCGGCCGGGACGGATCTGGCGACGGTGGCGGCGCCCACCGGACAGCACCCCCCCGGCACCGGAGCAACCGTGCGAACACCCACGGGACACGCCCTCGACGCCGACGCGGCCACCCTCCGCCTCGCGCTCACCGCCGACGGTCTCCACCTGTCCACCACGGCCGCCGGCCCCCCGCGCCGCTCCCTCGACCCCGCCCGCCGCCTCACCCCGCTCGCCCCGGACGGCGAACTCCTCACGCCCGATCCGCCGCGCGACCGCGCCCTCACCCGGGCCCGTCTGGCCACCGCCGCGCAGGCCCTCGGCGTCGGACTCGCCCTGCTCGACCGCACGGTCGGGTACGTCCGCCAGCGCACCCAGTTCGGCGTCCCCGTCGGCTCCTTCCAGGCGGTCAAGCACCGCCTCGCGGATGCCAGGACCGCCCTGGAGTTCGCCCGCCCCCTGGTCCTCGGCGCGGCGCTCTCCCTGCGCCCCGCGGACGTGGCCGCGGCCAAGCTCACGGCGTGCGAGGCGGCGTACGGCACGGCCCGTACGGCACTGCAGCTGCACGGCGCGATCGGCTACACCGCGGAGTACGACCTGTCCCTGTGGCTGACCAAGGCCCGCGCGTTGCGTACGGCGTGGGGCACACCGGAGGAGTGCCGGCAGGCGGTGCTCGACGACGCGCTCAAGGGAGACGAGGCAGATTCCCGCTCGCCGAGGTCGCGACCGAACGGGGGGCGGACCGACTCAGGGGCGTGACTCAGGCCGGCGGGACGGCGAGCGGCGCGCGGCCCAGGGGGTCCCCGACGGTGTGAGCCGGTGGGCGGGCATGCGGCGGCGCCTGCCCGGGCGTCCGGTCGGGGACAGTAGGGCAGGCGCCGTCAGTGTTCCGTACGCCGTTGTACGGGACGTTCTTCGGGGTGCCGTCAGACCGCCAGGGCGCGGTCCGTCGGGCGGATCGGGGCCGGCAGGTCGCTGGCACCGGTCAGGAACCGGTCGACACCGCGGGCGGCCGAGCGGCCCTCCGCGATCGCCCACACGATGAGGGACTGTCCGCGGCCGGCGTCACCGGCGACGAACACACCCGGCACGTTGGTCTGGAAGTCGGCGTCGCGGGCGATGTTACCGCGTTCGTCGAGGTCCAGGCCGAACTGGTCGACCAGGCCGTTCTCCCGGTCCGTGCCCGTGAAGCCCATCGCCAGCGTCACCAGCTGGGCGGGGATCTTGCGCTCGGTGCCCGGCTTGGAGGTCAGCTTGCCGTCGACGAACTCCACTTCGGCCAGGTGCAGCCACTGCACGTTGCCGTCCTCGTCGCCCTCGAAGTGGGTGGTGGAGGCGGAGTAGATCCGCTCGCCGCCCTCCTCGTGGGCCGAGGTGACCTTGTAGAGGATCGGGAAGGTCGGCCAGGGCTGGTTCGTCGGGTGCCGCTCGTCGTTCGGGCGGGGCATGATCTCCAGCTGGGTGACGGAGGCCGCGCCCTGGCGGTGGGCGGTGCCCACGCAGTCCGCGCCGGTGTCACCGCCGCCGATGACGACGACGTGCTTGCCCTCGGCCGAGATCGGGGCGGTGACGTAGTCGCCCTCCTGGACCTTGTTGGCCAGGGGCAGGTACTCCATCGCCTGGTAGATGCCCTTGAGCTCACGGCCGGGGACGGGGAGGTCGCGGGCCATGGTCGCGCCGGCGGCGATCACGATCGCGTCGTAGCGCTTCTTCAGGTCGCGGGCGTTGAGGTCACGGCCGATCTCGACGCCGGTGCGGAAGCGGGTGCCCTCCGCGCGCATCTGCTCGATACGGCGGTTGATGTGCCGCTTCTCCATCTTGAACTCGGGGATGCCGTACCGGAGGAGGCCTCCGACGCGGTCCGCGCGCTCGTAGACGGCGACCGTGTGGCCGGCCCGGGTCAGCTGCTGGGCGGCGGCGAGACCCGCCGGGCCCGAGCCGATGACCGCGACCGTCTTGCCGGACAGGCGCTCCGGGATCTGCGGGGCGACGTCCCCGGTCTCCCACGCCTTGTCGATGATCGAGACCTCGACGTTCTTGATGGTGACCGGCGGCTGGTTGATGCCGAGCACACACGCCGACTCGCAGGGGGCCGGGCAGAGGCGACCGGTGAACTCCGGGAAGTTGTTGGTCGCGTGCAGGCGCTCCTGGGCGGCCGCCCAGTCCTCGCGGTAGGCGTAGTCGTTCCACTCGGGGATCAGGTTCCCCAGCGGACAGCCGTTGTGGCAGAACGGGATGCCGCAGTCCATGCAGCGGCTTGCCTGCTTGCTGATGATCGGCAGCAGGGAGCCGGGGACGTAGACCTCGTTCCAGTCCTTGACGCGCTCACCGACGGGACGGGTCTTGGCGACCTCACGGCCGTGGTTCAGGAAGCCCTTCGGGTCAGCCATTGATCGCCGCCTCCATCATCTTCTCGGTGATCTCGGTCTCGGAGAGACCGGCTCGCTCGGCGGCGTCCTTGGCGGCGAGCACTGCCTTGTACGTGCTGGGGATGATCTTGCTGAATCGCTCCACGGCCACGTCCCAGTCGGCGACCAGCTTCTCGGCGACCGTCGAGCCGGTCTCCTCGGCGTGGCGGCGCACCACGTCGTGCAGCCACTGCTTGTCCGTCTCGTCCAGCGCCTCGACCGAGTCGGCGTTGCCGACGTTGACGTTGTCGCGGTCGAGGTCGATGACGTAGGCGACACCGCCGGACATGCCCGCCGCGAAGTTGCGGCCGGTCGGACCGAGGACGACCGCGTGACCGCCGGTCATGTACTCGCAGCCGTGGTCGCCCACGCCCTCGGAGACGACCAGCGCGCCGGAGTTGCGGACGCAGAACCGCTCACCGGTACGGCCGCGCAGGAACAGCTCGCCGCCGGTGGCGCCGTAGCCGATGGTGTTGCCCGCGATGGTCGAGTACTCGGCGAGGTGGTCGGCGGCCCGGTCCGGGCGGACGATGACACGGCCGCCGGAGAGGCCCTTGCCGACGTAGTCGTTGGCGTCGCCCTCCAGGCGCAGCGTGACACCGCGCGGCAGGAAGGCGCCGAAGGACTGGCCGGCGGAGCCGGTGAAGGTGATGTCGATGGTGTCGTCGGGCAGGCCCGCGCCGCCGAACTTCTTCGTCACCTCGTGGCCGAGCATGGTGCCGACCGTGCGGTTGATGTTGCGGATGGCGACCTGGGCGCGCACCGGCTGGGCCTCGGTGACGTCCGAGGCGGCCAGGGCGTCGGCGGCCAGCTTGATCAGCTCGTTGTCCAGGGCCTTCTCCAGGCCGTGGTCCTGGGCGATCAGCTGGTGGCGGACAGCGCCCTCGGGCAGGTCCGGCACGTGGAACAGCGGCTCCAGGTCCAGGCCCTGCGCCTTCCAGTGGTCCACCGCGCGCTCGACGTCCAGCACCTCGGCGTGGCCGACGGCCTCCTCGATGGAGCGGAAGCCCAGCTCGGCCAGCAGCTCGCGGACCTCCTCGGCGATGAACCGGAAGAAGTTCACCACGTACTCGGCCTTGCCGGCGAAGCGGTCGCGCAGGACCGGGTTCTGGGTGGCGATGCCGACCGGGCAGGTGTCCAGGTGGCAGACACGCATCATCACGCAGCCGGAGACGACGAGCGGAGCGGTCGCGAAACCGAACTCCTCGGCGCCGAGCAGCGCGGCGATGATCACGTCCCGGCCGGTCTTCAGCTGACCGTCCGTCTGGACCACGATCCGGTCGCGCAGGCCGTTGAGCAGCAGCGTCTGCTGGGTCTCGGCGAGGCCGAGCTCCCAGGGACCACCGGCGTGCTTCAGCGACGTCAGCGGGGAGGCACCCGTACCGCCGTCGTGGCCGGAGATCAGGACCACGTCCGCGTGGGCCTTGGAGACACCCGCGGCGACCGTGCCGACGCCGACCTCGGAGACCAGCTTGACGTGAACCCGCGCCTGCGGGTTCGCGTTCTTCAGGTCGTGGATCAGCTGGGCCAGGTCCTCGATGGAGTAGATGTCGTGGTGCGGCGGGGGGGAGATGAGCCCCACGCCCGGCGTCGAGTGACGCGTCTTCGCGACCCACGGGTAGACCTTGTGGCCGGGCAGCTGGCCGCCCTCACCGGGCTTGGCGCCCTGGGCCATCTTGATCTGGATGTCGTCCGCGTTGACCAGGTACTCGGAGGTGACACCGAAGCGGCCGGAGGCGACCTGCTTGATGGCGGACCGGCGCGCCGGGTCGTACAGGCGCTCCGGGTCCTCGCCGCCCTCACCGGTGTTGGACTTGCCGCCCAGCTGGTTCATGGCGATGGCGAGGGTCTCGTGCGCCTCCTTGGAGATGGAGCCGTACGACATGGCGCCCGTCGAGAAGCGCTTGACGATCTCGCTGACCGGCTCGACCTCGTCGATCGAGATCGGCTGGCGGTCCGACTTGAAGCCGAACAGGCCGCGCAGCGTCATCAGGCGCTCGGACTGCTCGTTCACGCGGGACGTGTACTTCTTGAAGATGTCGTAGCGGCCCGTACGCGTGGAGTGCTGGAGGCGGAAGACCGTGTCCGGGTCGAACAGGTGCGGCTCGCCCTCGCGGCGCCACTGGTACTCGCCGCCGATCTCCAGCGCGCGGTGCGCCGGGGCGATGCCGGAGGCCGGGTAGGCCTTGGCGTGGCGGGCGGCGACCTCCTCGGCGATGACGTCGATGCCGACGCCGCCGATCTTGGTGGCGGTGCCGTTGAAGTACTTCTCGACGAAGGCCTCGTCCAGGCCGACGGCCTCGAAGACCTGGGCGCCGCGGTAGGAGGCGACGGTGGAGATGCCCATCTTCGACATGACCTTCAGGACGCCCTTGCCGAGGGCGTAGATCAGGTTCTTGATGGCCTTCTCGGGCTCCAGACCGTTGAGGAAGGTGCCCGCGCGCAGCAGGTCCTCGACGGACTCCATCGCCAGGTACGGGTTGACGGCGGCGGCGCCGTAGCCGATGAGCAGGGCGACGTGGTGGACCTCGCGGACGTCACCGGCCTCGACCAGCAGGCCCACCTGGGTGCGCTGCTTGGTGCGGATGAGGTGGTGGTGGACGGCCGAGGTGAGCAGCAGCGACGGGATCGGCGCGTGCTCGGCGTCCGAGTGGCGGTCCGAGAGGACGATCAGGCGGGCGCCGTTCTCTATGGCGGCGTCGGCCTCGGAGCAGATCTCCGCGATACGAGCCGCCAGCGTCTCACCGCCGCCGCTCACCCGGTACAGACCGGACAGGGTCGCGGCCTTGAAGCCGGGCATGTCGCCGTCGGCGTTGATGTGGATGAGCTTGGCCAGCTCGTCGTTGTCGATCACCGGGAAGGGCAGGGTGACCGAGCGGCAGGAGGCGGCCGTGGGCTCCAGCAGGTTGCCCTCCGGGCCCAGCGAGGAGCGCAGGGAGGTGACCAGCTCCTCGCGGATCGCGTCCAGCGGAGGGTTGGTGACCTGCGCGAACAGCTGGGTGAAGTAGTCGAAGAGCAGGCGCGGGCGCTCGGACAGGGCCGCGATCGGCGAGTCCGTGCCCATGGAGCCGATCGGCTCGGCGCCGGCGCGGGCCATCGGCGCGAGGATGACGCGCAGCTCCTCCTCGGTGTACCCGAAGGTCTGCTGGCGGCGGGTGACCGAGGCGTGGGTGTGGACGATGTGCTCGCGCTCGGGCAGGTCGCCCAGCTCGATCTCGCCGGCCTCCAGCCATTCGGCGTACGGCTTCTCGGTGGCGAGGGAGGCCTTGATCTCGTCGTCCTCGATGATCCGGTGCTCGGCGGTGTCGACGAGGAACATCTTGCCGGGCTGCAGGCGGCCCTTGCGGACGACCTTCGCCGGGTCGATGTCGAGGACGCCGACCTCGGAGCCGAGGACGACCAGGCCCTCGTCGGTGACCCAGTAGCGGCCGGGGCGCAGGCCGTTGCGGTCGAGCACGGCGCCGACCTGGGTGCCGTCGGTGAAGGTGACGCAGGCGGGGCCGTCCCAGGGCTCCATCATCGTGGAGTGGAACTGGTAGAAGGCGCGCCGGGCCGGGTCCATGGAGGCGTGGTTCTCCCACGCCTCCGGGATCATCATCAGCACGGAGTGCGGCAGCGAACGGCCGCCCAGGTGCAGCAGCTCCAGGACCTCGTCGAAGGAGGCGGAGTCGGAGGCGTCCGGCGTACAGACGGGGAAGACGCGGTCCAGGGTCTCCTGGGAACCGAACAGGTCGGACGCCAGCTGGGACTCGCGGGCGCGCATCCAGTTGCGGTTGCCCTTGACGGTGTTGATCTCACCGTTGTGCGCGACGAAGCGGTACGGGTGCGCGAGCGGCCACGACGGGAAGGTGTTCGTGGAGAAGCGGGAGTGCACGAGCGCGATCGCGGAGGCGAAGCGGCGGTCGGACAGGTCCGGGAAGAAGGGCTCCAGCTGGCCGGTGGTCAGCATGCCCTTGTACACGATCGTGCGCGCGGAGAGCGACGGGAAGTAGACACCGGCCTCGCGCTCGGCGCGCTTGCGCAGCACGAACGCCTTGCGGTCCAGCGCGATGCCCTCGCTGGCGCCGCGGTCGGCGACGAAGATCTGCCGGAAGACCGGCATGGTGGAGCGGGCGGTGGCGCCCAGCAGCTCCGGGGCGACCGGGACCTCACGCCAGCCGAGGACGGTGAGGCCCTCCTCGGCCGCGATCGTCTCGATGTGTGAGACGACGTCGGTCGTCCCCTCCTCCGGCAGGAAGGCGATGCCTACGGCATAGGAGCCCGCCGCGGGAAGGTCGAATCCGGCCACCTCGCGGAAGAAGGCGTCAGGCACCTGGGAGAGGATGCCCGCGCCGTCGCCCGAGTCGGGCTCGGAGCCGGTGGCACCGCGGTGCTCCAGGTTGCGCAGCACGGTGAGCGCCTGCTCGACCAGCGTGTGGGACGCCTCGCCGGTAAGGGTGGCGACGAAACCGACGCCACAGGCGTCGTGTTCGTTGCGGGGGTCGTACATACCCTGCGCAGCAGGGCGAGCATCCATGAACGACCAGTTCTGGCCATTCGCGGAATGCTGGGACGGCTGGCGCGGCGTACGCATCGGCTCTCCCGTCGTCGTCATGAGGCATGTGGCAAGTGCCGAGGGACGACGTTGGCCCTCTGCGTGGAGTGCAAAATTTCGTGCAGATTACATGATGGGGTGGTACCCGGGAAGCGGATACTCCGTTCCAACATGCGGACGCCACGGGGTCCATGGCAACGGTGCCGCACGGTCCGCGGCGGGTGCCGCAGGGCGCGGCAGACATATGGGGGGACCGTCGCAACAGGATCGATCGGATCGGCGTCCGGCGGCCCGAGAGGCGGGGGGAGCGTCTTCACTCTCCCCACAGGGGTGCGGCAGGCGTCATTGCCTGCAGCGCTTACGGCTCATGCCCGGTGGTCACGCATCTGAAACCAGTGAGTAACGGCTATTTATGCGGCCCGACGCATAAGTACCGGCGCCGCTATCCTACGGCCGTTCCGAACAGGCTGCCCAGGGCGTACGTCACACCGGCCGCGGCACCGCCCAGCGCGAGCTGCCGGAGACCGCTGTACCACCAGCTCCGCGCGGTCACCTTGGCCACCACGGCACCGCAGCCGAAGAGCCCGGCGAGGGCGAGCAGCACGGCGGGCCACAGCGCCGTCGCGCCGAGCAGGAACGGCAGCACGGGCAGTAGTGCGCCGAGGGCGAAGGAGCCGAACGAGGAGACGGCGGCGACCAGCGGCGAGGGCAGGTCGCCGGGGTCTATGCCCAGCTCTTCCCGGGCGTGGATCTCCAGGGCCTGCTCGGGGTCCTTGGACAGCTGGCGGGCGACCTCCCGGGCCAGCTCCGGCTCCACGCCGCGGGAGACGTACAGCGCCGCCAGCTCGTCCTGCTCGTCCTGCGGGTGCTTGCGCAGCTCACGGCGCTCGACGTCCAGCTCGGCCTCGACCAGCTCGCGCTGCGAGGCGACCGAGGTGTACTCACCGGCCGCCATGGAGAAGGCACCGGCGGCCAGCCCCGCCAGCCCGGTGATGACAATGGTCTGATGGCTCACGGACCCGCCGGCGACACCCGTCATCAGGGCGAGGTTGGAGACGAGGCCGTCCATCGCACCGAAGACCGCGGGGCGCAGCCAGCCGCCGTTGACGTCGCGGTGCGTGTGGTTGTCGCGGTGCGCCTCGTGCAGCGCGGCCTGCGTTTCGATGACGGCCATGGGGACCCCCGGATAGCTTAGCCAAAGCTAACTTTGGACGAGTTCTACTTTTCGACAACCCTGAACCTACGCCGAATCCTCCTCTCCCGCCAGCAAGGAAAGGCTGGGCTAACCTGCGCCTTTACCTCACCGTTTGCCATTTTGCTCATCCGCGCGTGATTGCGCTCAGATGCCGAGTGGGTGACTCCGGCGCTGCGGAGGCTGGCCCGGGCGCGCGCCGTGGGACACATCCGCAAAGGGTCTTCGTGGTCCCGTGAAGGAGGCCGCCCATGGTGTCGATCGCCTGCACTCCCCCGCTCCCGGCGCCCGACGACGCCGCCGGACTCCGCGAGCGGGCCCGCGGCGCGCTGCTCGGCCTGGCCGTCGGGGACGCGCTGGGCGCGCCCGCGGAGAACCTCAAGCCGTCCGAGATCCGCGCCCGCTGGGGCCGCATCACCGGGTATGTGGCGGAGAAGCCGTGCGGCACGGACGACACGGAGTATGCGATCTTCTCGGGCCTGCTGCTCGCCCGGCACGGCTCGGCGCTGACTCCGGCACATGTGGAGGCGGCCTGGCACGAGTGGATCGCCGACCGGGCCGAGGGCCCCTTCCGGGGCGCGGGCTTCAGTGAGCGCGGCACCCTGGAGAACCTGCGCCGCGGCCTTGCGGCCCCGATCTCGGCCCAGCACCGGCACGCCTGGAGCGACGGCCTGGCGATGCGTGCGGCCCCCTTCGGCGTCTTCGCGGCCGGCCGTCCCGCCGAAGCGGCCCGCCTGGTGGCGATCGACGGCTCGGTCAGCCACGAGGGCGAGGGCATCTACGGCGGCCAGGCGGTGGCGGCCGGGGTGGCGGCGGCGATGACCGGCGCGCCGGTTCCGGTGGTGATCGCCTCGGCCCTGGCGGTGATCCCCGAGGACTCCTGGACGGCCCGCTCCCTGCGGCGCGCGGTGGCCGTGTCGCACCGCGGCGAACGCGCGGTCCGCTGCGCGGTCGTCATCGGCGGCTATCCCTGGACCGACCTGGCCCCCGAGGCGGTCGCCCTCGCCTTCGGCGCGTACGCGGCGGCCGACGGCGACTTCGTGCAGGCCGTCCTGACCGCCGTCAACATGGGCCGCGACGCGGACACGACGGCGGCGGTGGCCGGCGCCCTGTCCGGCGCGACCCACGGCATCACGGCGATCCCGCCCCACTGGGCCACCCCCATCGGCCCGGCCCGCGGCCACTGTCTCCCCTCCATGACCGGCCATCACATCCTGGACGTTGCGGAGCTGCTGGTACCGGGGGAGGGCGGGAAGTGGGGGATGAGGGTCACGCTTCCGGTCTCGCTGCGGGAGGGAGCGGGGGACGCTCGTCCGGGCTCGCTGCGGGAGGGAGCGGGGAACGCTCGTCCGGGCTCGCTGCAGGAAGGGGCGGGGGGCGCGGTACCTGTGCTGCTTGGGGACGGAGCGGGCGGTGCGGTGTCTGGGTTGCTTGGGGAAGGGGCGGGGGCTGCTCTCTCGGGGGCGCTTCGGGAGGGGGCAGGGGCAACTCTCCCGGCGGCGCTTCGAGACGGGGCGGGGGCAGCTCTCCCGGCGGCACTCCCAGACGGGGCGGGAACGGCTCTCCCGGCGGCACTCCCAGACGGAGCGGGAGCAGCTCTCCCGGCGGCACTCCCAGACGGAGCGGGAACGGCTCTCCCGGCGGCACTCCCAGACGGAGCGGGAGCAGCTCTCCCGGCGGCACTCCCAGAC
>NZ_JBEYEW010000008.1:0-180857 GCF_040634095.1 Streptomyces sp. NPDC007205 | reverse complement strand
CCCGGCGGCACTCCCAGACGGAGCGGGAACGGCTCTCCCGGCGGCACTCCCAGACGGAGCGGGAGCAGCTCTCCCGGCGGCACTCCCAGACGGAGCAACGGCAACCCTCCCCGAGACGCCACCAGAACAAACGGGACCCGCTCTCCCCCCAGCACCTCAAGACGGGGCGCTCGCAGCCCTCCCCAAGGCACCACCACAAGAAACCGGGACCGCTCCCCCAGGGGCGCTCCGGGAAGGGGCGGTCCTGCGGGGCTCGCCTTCGGAGAGGGCAGGGGGCGTTCTGGGGAACTCGCCCGCGAGGGAGGCGGGGGCTGCCCCGCCGGGCTCGCCTCCCGCCCCGCTCCCGCCCGGAGCCGAGCCGGACGGCTCACCCGGGCCGTGCGCGCCCACCCCTCAGCCCTCCGAGCCGGATGGCTGGACGGGTGGGCGAAGCTCCCTGGTCGGGGCGGGGAACTCCGGCACGCAGGACAGCGAGGGCCGGTCATGAGAGCGCGCCGTATCGAGGGGCTCCTGCTCGGGCTGGCCGCAGGCGACGCCGCCGGCTGGCCGGCAGCCCGGCACCGAGCCGCCCGTATGCCCGAGTGGACCCGGCGTCTCACCCGCGAACTGGACACCTTCGCCGAGCAGAACGCCACCACCACCCTCCCCGTACCGATCGCCCTGAACCAGCCCCCCGAGCCCCTCCGCCTGGGCCCCTCCGACGACGCCGAGTGGGCGGCCTTCGCCGCGGAGGCGGTGCTGCGGGCCGGTGACGACGACGTCCTCGGCGACCTCAGCCGAGAGCGCCGTACCCGCGCCGCCATCGACCTCACCTGGACCGCCGTGGCCGCGGAAGTCGCCGCGGCGGCGGACCGCGCACCCGAGGTCGAGTCCGCCGTGCTCCCCCTGCGCGCCCGCATCTCGGTCCGCGCCGGCCTCGGCAACCTCGCCACCGGCCTGCGCCCGCCCGCCACCGGCCACGACAACCCGCACTACTTCGACGACGCCGCCTGCGTGCGCGCCTGCGTACTCGCCGTCGCCCACCCCGGCGACCCCGCACGCGCCGCCGCCCTCGCCGAGTTCGATGCCCGCTACACCCAGGACGGCGACGGCGTGCACGGCGCCCGCGCCATGGCCGCCGCGCTCGCCCTGGCCCTCGCCGACGCCACGACGGACACCTGCGTGACCGCCGCGCTCGCCGAACTCCCCGCCGACACGGAGATCGGCCGCAACGCCCGCCACGCGCTCGCCCTCGCCGAGGACAGCGAGTCCGCCTTCGCCCTCGTCCCGCTCCTGGAGCACCAGATCGTCGACCACGTCTACAGCTACGGCATCGCCGCCGCCGAGACCGTCCCGGTGGCCCTCGCCCTGGCCACCGCCGCCGGCGGCCGTATCGCCGACGCCGTACCCGCCGCCGCCTGTCTGTCCCGGGTCGCCGACTCCGCCCCCGCCCTCGCGGGCGCCCTCACCGGCGCGCTCGGCGGCGGCGCGGCCATCCCGGAGACCTGGCGGGACGCCTGCCGCACCCTGTCCGGCTGCGCGCTGCCCCGCCTCGCCGGCACCGACCTGGTGGAACTCGCCGGACTCCTGGAAGCCGCACAACCGGCCCAGCCAGGGGGATGATTCGAGACATGACGCCCAAGGAGTCCAAAGGACTCGAAGACGAAGAAAGCAGTCGGCCGCCTTCGGGCAGTCCTGTGCACAGCCTCGATGAGCGGATCACCGGTGCCCTCGTCGGAGCAGCCGTCGGCGACGCCCTCGGCGGCCCGGTCGAGGGCTACTCCCCGGAGCAGATCACCGAGCGCCACGGCGGTCGCGTCCACGGCATCGTCGGCCCCTGGCACGGTGACGCCTGGCGCACCGCCCGCCCCATCGCCCCTTACCACAAGGGCGACGGCCACGTCACCGACGACACCCTGATGACCCACGCGCTGATCCGGGTCTACGCCCGCGTCCGCGACCACCTCGACGCGTACGCCGTCGCCGACCACCTGGTCCCGGACCTGATGACGAACCCGCGCTGGATCCCGGAGCTGGAGACCGAGGCTCTGCTCCTGCACCGCCTCTTCCTCGCCGAGAAGTGGCTCGTGACCCGGCTCGCCCACGGCCACGCCGACCCCCGGGAGGCGGGCGTCGGCAACATCGTCAACTGCGGCGCGGCGATGTACATGGCCCCCGTCGGCCTGGTGAACGCGGCCAACCCGGCCGCCGCCTACGCCGAGGCGCTCGACATCGCCGGCGCGCACCAGTCGTCGTACGGACGTGAGGCGGCCGGCGTCCTCGCCGCGGCCGTCGCCGCCGCCGCGACACCGGGCGCGACCCCCGACTCCGTCGTCGGCGCCTGCCTGTCCCTGGCGAAGGACGGCACGCGCGAGGCGATCGAGAAGGTGTGCGAAGTGGCCCGTGGCCACAGCGACTTCGAGTCGGCGCTACGACCCCTGCGCGCGGCGGTGGCCCCGTACGACACCGTCGGCCCGGACTACCGCGCCCCCTCCCTCGCCGCCCGCCGCCCCTCCCGGCTGCACGCGGTCGAGGAACTGCCCATCGCGCTGGGCATGATGCTGGTCTCCGGCGGCGACTACCGGCACGCGGTCCTCGGCGCGGTCAACTACGGCCGCGACTGCGACTCGATCGCCACGATGGCCGGTGCCCTCGCGGGCGCCCTCGGCTCCCCCGTGCCGGAGGACTGGGCGAAGACGGTCGCCGAGGCCAGCCGCCTGGACCTGTGGGCGCCGGCCCGGACGCTCACCGAGGTCACGCGGGAGGTCTTCGCACGCGACGTACGGCGGCGCCGCGCCCATGAGCGGGCGTTCACGGCCCTCGGAGGATCTGCATGCTCCGACTGACCTGGGTCCAGCCGGAGGATCTGCTGGGCCATGAACTGAACCAGGCCCGCCTGGACGGGCGGGAACCGTCGGCGATCGAGGCGCGCTGGCGAGCGGCGGGCGGCCCGGACGCGCCGCCACGCGCGGGGGCGTCCGCCCATCGGGCGTCCCGCTATCTCCGTCTCCTCGCGGAGGACTTGCTGGACGAACTCGCCGACCTGCCCAGTAGCCTCTCCGAGGACGAGCCGACAGACCTGCAACACATCAAGTCCCTGTGCAGGCAATGGCCGTCGTCCGACCACGGGCAGTACGTGGCCGGCCGCGCCCACGCGGCGAAGCCGCACCATGTCTCGCCCCTCGCCTCTTCGGAGCGCTACCGGACCGCCCTCGAAGCCGCCTGGCTCGGCCGGGCCATCGGCTGTCTGCTCGGCAAACCCGTCGAAAAACTCCCCCTCGACGGCATCCGCGCCCTCGCCCGCGCAGCCGGCAACTGGCCTCTCACCACCTACTTCACCGCCGTCGGCGTCCCAGAAGACCTCCTCACCGCATACCCCTGGAACCGCCGCTCAGCCGGAACCTCCCTCGCCGAGAACATCGACGGCATGCCCGAGGACGACGACCTCACCTACCCCCTCCTCAATCTGCTGCTCCTCCAGCGCCACGGAAAGGGCTTCCACACCGGCGACGTGGCCCGGCTCTGGCTGGACGAGCTCCCGCCCGGCCGCACCTTCACCGCCGAACGCATCGCCTGCCGCAACCTCCTCTCCGGCATCGAACCCCCGCACACCGCCCGCCACCGCAACCCCTACCGGGAGTGGATCGGCGCCCTGATCCGCGCCGACGTGCACGGCTGGACCAACCCCGGCGACCCGGCCGCCGCCGCCGAACAGGCGCACCGTGACGCGGTCCTCACCCACACCGCCAACGGCGTCTACGCGGCGATGTTCACGGCCGCCGTCATCGCCGCCGCAGCGACCGGCACCCAGGACGTGCACTCCTGTCTGCGCACCGGCCGGCGTGTGATCCCGCCCCGCTCCCGGCTCGCGCGGGCGATCGGCCACGCCGTCGAACTGGCCGGAGTCCACGAGGACTTCGACGACATCGTGGACGAACTCCACGCCCGCTACTCCCCCGCCCACCACTGGGTGCACGCCCTGCCCAACACCGCCCTGCTCACCGCCGCCCTCACCCACGCGGACGGTGACTTCACCGGCTCCATCTGCCGTGCGGTGTCCGGTGGTTGGGACACCGACTCCAACGGCGCCACGGCCGGCAGCATCGCGGGACTGCTCGCGGGCGCGCCCGCCGCCCTGCCCGACCGCTGGCGGGCCCCGCTGAAGAACCGGCTCGCCGGCACCGTCGGCGACTTCGACGGCACCGGCTTCGACACCCTCGCCCACCTCACCCATCTGGAGGCGACCCGCTCATGACCCACATCGTCGTCCTCGGCAGCACCAACATGGACCTCGTCACCTATGTCACGAAGGCCCCGCAGCGCGGCGAGACCGTGACGGGACGCGAGTTCCACACCATCCCCGGCGGCAAGGGGTCCAACCAGGCGATCGCCGCCGCCCGCGCCGGCGCGACCGTCTCGATGATCGGCGCGGTCGGCAACGACGCCTTCGGCCTGCGACTGCGCGACACCCTCGAACACTCCGGCGTGGACACCGACTTCCTGCGCACGGTCGACGGCCCGTCCGGCACCGCGCACATCGTGGTGGACGACGAGGGCGCCAACTCCATCGTCGTCATCCCCGGCGCGAACGGCACCGTCGACCACCTCTCCCCCGGCGACGAGGGCGTGATCGCCTCCGCCGACGCCCTGCTGCTGCAGCTGGAGATCCCGCTGGCCGCGGTCGTCGCGGGCGCTCAGGCGGCGCGCCGGCACGGGGTCCGTACGGTGCTCACCCCGTCGCCCGCCCGGCCGCTGCCGCCGGAACTCCTCGCGGTCACCGACCTGTTGGTGCCCAACGAGTTCGAGGCGGTCACGCTCACCGGCCGCACCGACCCGCGCGATGCCGCCGCCGCCCTGCTGGACCTGGTACCGGAGGTCGTCGTCACCCTGGGCGCGACCGGCAGCCTCTACCTGGCCCGGGGCACCGAGCCGCTCGTGATCCCGGCGCCGCGGGTGACCGCCGTGGACTCCACCGGCGCCGGCGACACCTTCGTGGGCGCGCTCGCGGTGGCCCTCGCCGAGGAGAAACCGGTGCGCGAGGCCCTGTCCTGGGCGGCGGCCGCCGCGGCGATCTCCGTCCAGCGGGCCGGGGCGTCGGTGTCGATGCCGTACCGCCCGGAGATCGACGCCCAGTGCACCGCATGAGTACGGCACGCATGAGTACCGCGCACATGGGTACGCCGGCACCGCCGCTGACCGGTCTGCGGGTGCTGGACCTGGCGACGCTGTTCGCGGGCCCGCTGGCCGCCACGCTGCTCGGTGACTTCGGCGCCGAGGTGATCAAGGTCGAGCACCCGGACCGGCCGGACCCCTCCCGCGGGCACGGCCCGGCCAAGGACGGCATCGGTCTGTGGTGGAAGGTGCTCGGCCGCAACAAGCGGACCATCACCCTGGACCTGTCCACGCCCGGCGGCCGTGCCGTCCTGCTGCGGCTCGCCGCCACCGCCGACGTGGTGATCGAGAACTTCCGCCCGGGGACCTTGGAGAAGTGGGGGCTGGGCTGGGAGGAGCTGTCGGCCGCCGGCCCTCGGCTGGTCCTCGCCCGGGTGACGGCCTTCGGCCAGTTCGGCCCGTACGCGCACCGCCCCGGCTTCGGCACCCTCGCCGAGGCGATGAGCGGCTTCGCCGCGCTCACCGGCGAGCCGGAGGCGCCGCCGACGCTCCCGCCGTTCGGGCTCGCGGACTCGGTCGCGGGCCTGGCCACCGCCTACGCCGTGCTCACCGCGCTGTCCGCACGGGAGCGCACCGGCGCCGGGCAGGTCGTCGACATGGCGATCATCGAGCCGATGCTGTCGGTCCTCGGCCCGCACCCCACCTGGTACGACCAGCTCGGTCAGGTGCAGGAACGCACCGGCAACCGCTCCGCGAACAACGCCCCGCGCAACACCTACCGCACCGCCGACGGTCTCTGGGTCGCCGTCTCCACCTCCGCGCAGTCGGTCGCGGAGCGGGTGATGCGCCTGGTGGGCCGTCCTGAGCTGATCGAGGAACCGTGGTTCGCCACCGGCGCGGACCGTGCCGCGCACGCCGACGTCCTGGACGAGGCCGTCGGCTCCTGGATCGCCGCCCGCACCCGCACCGAGGTCCTCAGCGCCTTCGAGAAGGCCGAGGCCGCGGCGGCCCCGATCCATGACGTGCGGGACGTCCTGGCCGACCCCCAGTACCAGGCCCTGAACACGATCACCACGGTCACCGACCCCGAGCTGGGGCCGCTGCGTATGCAGAACGTGCTCTTCCGGCTCTCCGCGACCCCCGGCGCGATCCGCTGGGCAGGCCGTCCGCACGGCGCCGACACCGAGGCCGTGCTCACCGAGCTGGGCCTCACCCCGGCCGCGATCGCCGCGCTGCGCGCGGAGGGAGCCCTGTGACCCGGGCCCCGCTCACCTGGCTATACGTCCCCGGCGACCGCCCGGCCGTGGTGGCCAAGGCGCTGGCCGCGGGCGCCGACGTGGTGGTGATCGACCTGGAGGACGCGGTCGCCCAGGACCGCAAGGTGTACGCCCGCGCGGCCACGGCCGAGCTCCTCACCGAGCCCCAGCCGGTCCCGGTGCACGTCCGCGCCAACGCCCTGGACAGCCCCTGGGCCGCCGCCGACCTGGGCGCTCTGGCCGCGCTCCCCGGCCTTTCGGGTCTGCGGCTTCCGAAGGTGACCACCCCGGCGCAGATCAGGCAGGCCGCCGCGGCCACCCCCGTCCCCCTGTACGCCCTGCTGGAGACGGCGCTCGGCATCGAGCACGCCTACGCCATCGCCACCGCGCACCCCGCGCTGCGGGGCATCGCCCTCGGCGAGGCGGACCTGCGGGCCGACCTGGGGGTACGGGCCGACGCCGGCCTCGACTGGCCGCGCTCCCGGGTGATCGTCGCCGCCCGTGCCGCCGGCCTCGCCCCACCGCCGCAGTCGGTCCACCCCGACATCCGCGACCTGGACGGCCTCGCCGTGTCCTGCGCCCACGGCCGCGCTCTCGGTTTCCTCGGCCGCGCCGCGATCCACCCCCGGCAGCTGCCGGTGATCGAACGGGCTTACCTGCCCACGCCGGCGGAGACCGAGCACGCCGAGACGATCCTCAAGGCAGCGGCCGTGAAAGAGGGCGCCCAGGCCCTCCCCGACGGCCGCTTCATCGACGCGGCGGTGGTGGCGATGGCCCGGCGCACCCTGTCACTGGCGTACCGGGGCTGACCTCGCCCGCACACGCCGAGGGCGCCCGGGAGAACCCCGGGCGCCCTCGGCGTCATACGACCCGCGGTCAGCTCTTCTTCGTCGCCGACTCGGTCTCGTCCTTCGTCTCCGCATCGGAGGGCTCGCCCTTGTCCTCCGCTTCGGCAGCGGCCTCCGGCTCCCCACCGGCCACCTCGGCAACGGCCTCGGGCTCCACCACGGCTTCCCTGCCCGGCCGCTTCTTCGACGACACGACGAGGTACGTCACCGCGAGCAGGAACACGATCAGCGCGGTCCAGACGTTGAGGCGGACGCCCAGGATGTGGTGGGCGTCGTCGACGCGCATGTACTCGATCCAGCTGCGGCCCGCGCAGTACGCGGCGACATACAGGGCGAACGCGCGGCCGTGGCCCAGCTTGAAGCGGCGGTCGGCCCAGATGACCAGCAGACCCACACCGACGCACCACAGGGACTCGTAGAGGAACGTCGGGTGGTAGTAGCCCGGCACCCGGCCGCCCTCGGAGGAGGTGATGTGCAGGGCCCATGGAACGTGGGTCTCATGGCCGTACAGCTCCTGGTTGAACCAGTTGCCCCAGCGGCCGATGGCCTGCGCGAAGGCGATGCCGGGCGCGACGGCGTCGGCGTATGCCGGCAGCGGGATGCCCCGGCGCCGCGCGCCGATCCACGCGCCGAGCGCGCCGAGCGCGATCGCGCCCCAGATGCCCAGACCGCCCTCCCACACCTTGAAGGCGTCCACCCAGTCACGGCCGTCGCTGAAGTACAGCTCGTAGTCCGTGATCACGTGGTACAGCCGGCCGCCGACCAGGCCGAAGGGCACGGCCCAGACCGCGATGTCGGCGACGGTGCCGGCCCGCCCACCGCGGGCGATCCAGCGCTTGTTGCCGAGCCAGACGGCCACGAAGACGCCGATGATGATGCAGAAGGCGTAGCCGCGCAGCGGGATGGGGCCGAGGTACAGCACCCCGCGCGACGGGCTGGGAATGTAGGAAAGTTCCATGGCAGGTCCGACGCTACCGTGCCGGGCCGTGGGGACGGCAAGCGGCCCGGCTACGGGTCCATAACGGGGGCGTGAGAAAACCGGACGGGACCACGGTGGTCCTTACCCGCGGTCGGCCGCCTCCACCATCTGCTTGAGCTTGGCCGGCGTCATGGTCTGGTCCTGGTAGATGTTCTTCCCGCCGAGCAGGACCGTGGGCGTGCCGGTGAAGCCGCCGTTCTTGAAGGCGTTCTGGGACTTGTTCACCCAGCTGTCGTGGGTGCCGTTCCTGACGCACTTCTGGAAGGCGGGGGTGTTCAGCCCGCCGACCTTTCCGGCCAGCTCGGTCAGCTTGGTGTTGTCGGCGTACGCGTCGACGGTCTCCTTGGGCTGGTTCGCGTACAGCACGTCGTGGTAGTCGCGGAACTTTCCGGTGTCCTGGGCGCAGGCCGCGGCGTTGGCCGCGCGCAGGGAGCCGGTGCCACCGAGGTTGCCGTCGATCAGCCGGACCAGGTGGTACTCGATTCTGAGCTTGCCGGAGTCGACCAGTTGGTGGAGCGTGGGGCGGTAGGCGATCTCGAAGGCCTGGCAGGCCGGGCAGCGCAGGTCCTCCCAGACGGTGAGCGTGGACTTGGCGCCGTCCTTGCCGACCGGGATCGCGAGGCTGTCCTTGCCCTGCGCGCCCGAGGGCGCCACGACCGGGCCCGCCTTCGCGCCCTTGTCCTTGCCGGCGTTCGCGGCGAGCACGCCGACCACCGCCGCGAGGCCCAGGACGCAGACGATGCTCGCGCCCACGATGAGCGTGCGCCGCCGCTTGTCCGCGGCCCTCTGCTTCTCGCGCTCGACCGCCAGCCGCTCCCGGGCGGTGCGCTTTCCGTCACGGTTCTTCTCACTCACACCCCCAGAACGAACCGGGGAGGCGCAGCGCGCCTCCCCGGTCCCAGGTCCACTCGTTCGAGTGACCGAATGTTCTGATAGGGAAAACGGCCGGCGGTCACGCCTGTCCGCGCACGCCCTTCGCCAGCTCCCCGGCCAGCTCGCGGACCGCCGCGAGACCCGACACGTGGTCGGGGGCGTCCAGCATCCGCTTCACGAACGCCGAACCGACGATCACACCGTCGGCGAAGCCCGCGACCTCGGCGGCCTGGGCGCTGTTGGAGACGCCGAGTCCGACGCAGACGGGCAGCCCGCTGCCGGTGGCGCGGGTGCGCTCGACCAGGTTCTGGGCCTGCGCGCCGACGGATTCGCGGGTGCCGGTGACACCCATCAGCGAGGCCGCGTAGACGAAGCCGCTGCCCGCCGCGGTGATCTCGGCGAGCCGCCCGTCCTTGCTGCTCGGCGCCACGACGAAGACCGTCGCGAGGCCGTGCTTCTCGGCGTGCTCCCGCCACAGGGCCGACTCCTGCACCGGCAGGTCGGGCAGGATGCAGCCCGCGCCGCCCGCCTCGGCCAGCTCGGCGGTGAACCGCTCGACGCCGTACCGGTCGATGGGGTTCCAGTACGTCATGACGAGCACGGGCTTGCCGGTCGCCGCGTGCGCCTCGCCCACCGTCCGCATGACGTCGGCGATCCTGACGCCGCCCCGCAGGGCGATGTCGTCGGCGGTCTGGATGACCGGGCCGTCGAGGACGGGGTCGCTGTGCGGCAGACCCACCTCCACGACATCCGCCCCGCCCTCGAAGACGGCCTTGATCGCCTCGATGCCGCCGTCCACGGTCGGGAACCCGGCAGGGAGGTAGGCGATGAGCGCGGACCGGCCCTCGGCCCTGGCGGCGGCGAGGGTGTCGGTCAACAGCTGGATGTTCCCGCTCACTTGGCGTCCCCCTCGATCTCGGCGGTGTCGGCGGCGTTGGCAGCGACCTCGGCGTCGGTGTCGTACAGCCCGAAGTAGCGGGCGGCGGTGTCCATGTCCTTGTCGCCGCGGCCGGAGAGGTTGACGACGATCAGGCCGTCCCTGCCCAGCTCCCTGCCGACCTCCAGGGCGCCGGCCAGGGCGTGGGCGCTCTCGATGGCCGGGATGATCCCCTCGGTACGGGACAGCAGGCGCAGGGCCTGCATGGCCGCGTCGTCGGTGACCGCGCGGTACTCGCCGCGGCCGGAGTCCTTCAGGTAGGAGTGCTCCGGGCCGATGCCCGGGTAGTCCAGGCCCGCCGAGATCGAGTACGGCTCGGTGATCTGGCCCTCGTCGTCCTGCAGGACGTAGGACCGGGAGCCGTGCAGGATGCCGGGCTCGCCCGCGGTCAGGGTGGCCGCGTGCTCCCCCGTCTCGATGCCGTGTCCGGCCGGCTCGCAGCCGATGAGGCGGACGCCCTCGTCGGGGATGAAGGCGTGGAAGAGTCCGATGGCGTTGGAGCCGCCGCCGACGCAGGCGACGGCGGCGTCCGGGAGGCGCCCGGCGCGCTCCAGCAGCTGGCGGCGGGCCTCGACGCCGATGACCCGGTGGAAGTCGCGGACCATGGCCGGGAAGGGGTGCGGTCCGGCGACGGTCCCGAACAGGTAGTGCGTGTGGTCCACGTTGGCGACCCAGTCGCGGAACGCCTCGTTGATGGCGTCCTTCAGGGTGCGGCTGCCGGACTTCACCGCGACGACCTCGGCGCCGAGCATGCGCATACGGGCCACGTTCAGGGCCTGGCGCTGGGTGTCGATCTCGCCCATGTAGATGGTGCAGTCGAGGCCGAAGAGGGCACAGGCGGTGGCCGTGGCGACGCCGTGCTGGCCGGCGCCGGTCTCGGCGATGACCCGGGTCTTGCCCATCCGCCTGGTGAGCAGGGCCTGGCCGAGCACGTTGTTGATCTTGTGGGAGCCGGTGTGGTTGAGGTCCTCGCGCTTGAGGAACACGCGGGCGCCACCCGCTTCCGCGGCGAAACGGGGTACTTCAGTCAGCGCCGACGGACGGCCCGTGTAGTTGACCAGCAGGTCGTCGAGTTCCCGGGCGAACTCGGGGTCCTGCTTGGCCTTGTCGTACTCGACGGCGACCTCGTCCACGGCGGCGACGAGGGCCTCCGGGATGAACTTGCCGCCGAACGCGCCGAAGTAGCCCTCAGCACTGGGGACCTGACCCTCCGGGTCGGGGTAGAAGAAATTGCTGGGCATGCCAGAACCTCACGGTGAGTGTGTGTGAAAAGACACTATTCGCCGTGGGGGCGGAGTCAGTCGTACGACCTCAGGCCGTGTGTGGCTGGTCGCGCAGTTCCCCGCGCCCCTTTGGGGCGCGCTGCCATCGACGGCCGTTCACCTGCCCAGGTTCGTCGCCGATGACGTACCGCACCCTGCGACCGTGGACACGCCTCGCGGGGGCGCGGCAGCCCCTTGGGCGGCAGCCGCGTGCCAGGCGGGCGTGCCGGTCCATGGTCGTCACGGTGGGAGTCATCGGTACCAGCCTACCGGCGGTCAGCCCCGCCCGTGCCGCAGAGCGGGGTGTTCGCCCGCGGCGACCAGGTCGGAGACGGCGGTCTTCGGGTCACGGCCGGTGACCAGGGACTCGCCGACCAGGACCGCGTCGGCGCCGGCGTTGGCATAGGCGATCAGGTCGTGCGGGCCACGGACACCGGACTCGGCGACCTTGACGACGTGGCCCGGGATCTCCGGTGCGACCCGCTCGAACGTGCCGCGGTCGACCTCCAGCGTCTTCAGGTTGCGCGCGTTGACGCCGATGATCCTGGCGCCCGCGTCCACGGCCCGCTCGACCTCGTCCTCGTCGTGGACCTCGACGAGCGGGGTGAGGCCGATGGAGACCGCCCGCTCGATCAGCGACTCCAGGGCCGGCTGGTCCAGCGCGGCCACGATCAGCAGCACGAGGTCGGCGCCGTACGCCCGGGCCTCCCACAGCTGGTACGAGGTGACGATGAAGTCCTTGCGGAGTACCGGGATGTCCACGCGCGCGCGGACGGCTTCCAGGTCGGCCAGCGAGCCGCCGAAGCGGCGCTGTTCGGTGAGGACGGAGATGACGGCCGCGCCGCCCGCCTCGTAGTCCGCGGCCAGCCCGGCCGGGTCGGCGATCGCGGCCAGCGCGCCCTTGGAGGGGCTGGAGCGCTTGACCTCGCAGATCACCTTCACGCCGTCGCCCTTGAGCGCGGCCACCCCGTCCTTGGCGGCGGGGGCCTTGGCCGCGCGCTCCTTGAGCTCGTCGAGGCTGACGCGTGCCTGCCGCTCCGCGAGGTCGGCACGGACTCCGTCGATGATCTCGTCGAGCACACTCACGCGAGCGGCCCCCTTTCAGACGGTGGTTCCTTCAGGTGTGGAAAACCTGTGGTCACTGCGATGGTATCCGCAGCGGCGCGGAGCCCTCGCATCCGGTGGACGCCGGTCCCACTCCCTGGACGTCCACCGCTTGATCAGGGATGCAGCCAGCCTCCCGACGGCAGGTTCCGGACGGCCGTGAACACCAGCAGCACCGCGCCGGCGGCCCAGAGGTGCACCGGTCCCAGGTCCACGCGCATCGGCCGGCCGCGTGCCGCGCGGATCACCCACACGGTCCACAGCACGGCGAAGCCCAGGTAGGCGGCGACGCCCAGCGCGTTGTCGTGCAGGGCGGTGAGGAGGTCGCCGTGGACGAAGGCGTGCGCGCTGCGCAGGCCGCCGCAGCCGGGGCAGTACAGGCCGGTGAGCCGGTACAGCGGGCAGACGGGGTAGTGACCGGGTTCGTTCGGGTCCACGGCACCGACGTATGCGAAGGCTCCGGCGACGGCGGTGAGGAGCCCGGCCGGGAGGGCGAGGCGCCGCCACAGCGGGTCGGCAACGGCGTCATACGGGACGGCCTGCGGGACCGGGAGACTGTCGGCGTTCACGCGACCATTGTCTCCTGCGCGTCGGCACCACGCGCGCGATCCGCACACCGCGAGGGGCGGCCCCATCCTCTCCGGATGCGGGCCGCCCCTCGCGGAAGCGGTGGGTGCGTTCAGCTCTCCGCGGCGACCGGCTCACGGGTCGCGACGGGGCCCTCGGCCATCTTGAGGGGCTTCCGGTCCGCGCCGAGGCCCATGGCCTTCATGATGCCGCCGACCACCGCGCCGGCGAGGATGAGCACCATGCCGGCCCAGAAGCCGACGGCGTTGGCCATCACCATGAAGGCGCCCGAGACGCAGAAACCGATGAAGGTAATGATGACACCGGTCCAGGCGGCCGGGGTGTGGCCGTGGCTGCTGCCCGCCATGTCTGTGCTCCTCGTTGCTGTGTAGGTGTCCCAGGGGAGTGTCGTACGGGTCGTACCGCTCGGGGCCCGTCCGTCACTGTCCGAGCCGGACGCTCGTCGTCCATTGTCCCGTACGGGCGCGTGTGCCGGACGCGGGGGTGGCGTCTGCTTCGCCACATCCGCGGTGGGTCAGGCTCCCGTCGGGTCCTCGCCCCGGTCCAGGGCCTTCCAGATCTCCTCGGGCCGCTCCGGGTCGACCGGCCGTGCCTTGCGGCGCGGGCGGTCGGTGCCGCGCTCGTAGCGGCCGGACATGGCGGGCCACTGGCTGCCGTAGCGCAGCGCGAGCAGGCCGGCGAGCAGGATCAGCGCGCCGCCGACGGCCGCGACGTACGGCCAGCCGGTGTGGCTGAGCGCGGCGACGGTGGCGGAGGTGTCGCCGCTCGCCTGGGCGGCCTTCTCGTCCAGTGCCGAGCTGTCCGAGGCGGCGAAGAGGGCGGCGGCCGTGATACCGGCTCCGGACAGCGCGAGCAGCCCGGCGACGGCGAACCGGCCGGCCCTGCGGACGGCGAAGACGGCGACGAGCGCGGCGAGGCCCACTATGGCGAGGGCCGCGGGGATGCCGGTGACGTCGCTGCCCTTGGCGGTGAGCGGGAACGCGCCGCCGGCCACCGTCGCGGTGCCCTCCGCCCAGCGCTGCCGGGTCGCGAGCAGCGCCACGGCCGCGCCGAGCGCACCGCACAGGAGGGCGAGGGCGAGGCTCCGCCGGCCGGACCGGGTGGGTCCGTCCGCTTCCGAGCGGGGGTGAGGTACAGCAGCAGTCATGTACTCCACTATCGCCTCAACCCGCTGCGAACCGTCACCCGGGTCCGTCAACCCATGGGGAATCCAGCCTTCCGTCACGACAGGCTCAGGAACGGCACATGAATTCTCCAGGCACGGCAAAGGAAGGTCCCGTCTTCAACCGTCGCCTTGTTGACGTGGCCCCGACATCCGTAGGTTCTGCGCGACCTCGGCGCGACACCCCGCGCCGTGGTGGCATCGCGCACCCCCCACAGCCCTTCCCGGTTCACCCACCTCGTGGAGGAGTACGTTGCGCAGAACCGTTTCCCTCACCGCCGTGGCCACGCTCGCCACGGCCGCCCTCGCCCTGGCCGCACCGGCCGGCCAGGCGGCCCGGGCCACCGCCTCCCCGTCCCACGGCGTCACCGTCGCGCACGCCTGTGCCGCCCCGGCGAAGAAGGGCGAGATGGCCTGTAACGCCCTCCAGGTCACCTCGGGCACCCCGAAGTCGGCGCACGCCGAGAGCGATCTGACCGCGGCCGCCGCGCCCTCCGGCTACGGCCCCGCCTCGCTGCAGGCGGCGTACAACCTGCCCGCGGCGAGCGGCGGTTCGGGCCAGACGGTGGCGATCGTCGACGCCTACGACGACCCGAACGCCGAGTCCGACCTCGCCGTCTACCGCTCCCGGTACGGCCTGTCCGCCTGCACCACCGCGGGCGGCTGCTTCCGGAAGGTGGACCAGAGCGGCGGCACCCACTACCCGCGCGCCGACTCCGGCTGGGCCGAGGAGATCTCCCTCGACCTCGACATGGTCAGCGCGGCCTGCCCCAACTGCAGGATCCTGCTGGTGGAGGCGAGTTCGGCAAGCATGACCAACCTCGGCACTGCCGTGAACACCGCGGTCCGCCTCGGTGCGAAGTTCGTCTCCAACAGCTACGGCGGCTCGGAGTCCTCCAGCGACGCGACGTACGACTCCAGCTACTTCAACCACCCGGGCGTCGCCATCACCGTCTCCTCCGGCGACAACGGCTACGGCGTGGAGTACCCGGCCGCCTCCAAGTACGTGACCGCGGTCGGCGGTACGTCCCTGAGCACCGCGTCCACCTCCCGCGGCTGGAACGACACGGTGTGGAGCGGGGCCGGCTCCGGCTGCTCCACGTACGACGCCAAGCAGAGCTGGCAGAAGGACACCGGCTGCGCGGGCCGCACGGTCGCGGACGTCTCGGCGGTCGCCGACCCGAACACCGGGGTCGCGGTCTACGACAGCTACCGCTCGGCCACCGGCTGGATGGTCTTCGGCGGCACCAGCGCCTCCTCCCCGCTGATCGCGGCGACCTACGCGCTGGGCGGCGCCCCGTCCTCCGGTTCGTACCCGGCGTCCTTCCCGTACGCGCACACCTCGGCGCTGTACGACGTGACCAGCGGCTCCAACGGCAGCTGCGGCGGGTCGTACCTGTGCACCGGCACCACCGGGTACGACGGCCCGTCCGGGCTCGGCGTCCCGAACGGCACCGCCGCGTTCACCGGCTGAACTCTTCTATGAGCTGAGCCTGTTGGCCGTGTACACCGCGCGGAGGACCGCCGCCGCCTTGTTGCGGCACTCCTGGTCCTCCGCCAACGGGTCGGAGTCGGCGACGATGCCGGCTCCGGCCTGCACGTACGCCGTGCCGTCCCGCAGGAGGGCCGTACGGATCGCGATCGCGGTGTCGGAGTCGCCGGCGAAGTCCAGATAGCCGACACAGCCGCCGTACAGGCCGCGCCTGGCCGGCTCCAGCTCGTCGATGATCTGCATCGCCCGCGGCTTGGGCGCGCCGGAGAGGGTGCCCGCCGGGAAGCAGGCGGTGAGCACGTCGAAGGCCGTACGGCCCTCGGCGACCTTGCCGGTGACGGTGGAGACGATGTGCATCACGTGCGAATAGCGCTCGATGGACATGAAGTCGACCACCTCGACCGAGCCGGGCTCGCAGACCCGGCCGAGGTCGTTGCGCCCGAGGTCGACGAGCATCAGGTGCTCGGCGCGCTCCTTGGGGTCGGCGAGCAGTTCCTCGGCGAGGGCCTGGTCCTGCTGCGGCGTGGTCCCGCGGGGCCGGGTACCGGCGATGGGGTGGACCATCGCCCGCCCGTCCTCGACCTTCACCAGGGCTTCGGGGGACGAGCCGACGACGTCGAACCCGTCGAAGCGGAACAGGTACATGTACGGCGAGGGGTTCGTGGCCCGCAGGACGCGGTAGACGTCCAGGGCGCTCGCCGTGCACGGGGTCTCGAAGCGCTGCGAGGGCACGACCTGGAAGGCCTCGCCCGCGCGGATGCGCTCCTTGATGTCCTCGACGGCCATCTGGAAGTCCGGGCCGCCCCACAGCGCGGTGTACTCGGGCAGCTCGGAGGGCGGCAGGACGGCCGGGGGCTGGGCGACCGCGCGCGTGAGGTCGGCCTCCATGGCGTCGAGGCGGGCCACGGCGTCGGCGTAGGCCTCGTCCACGCCGGTGTCGAGGTCGTTGTGGTTGATCGCGTTGGCGATCAGCAGGACCGAGCCCTCCCAGTGGTCCATGACGGCGAGGTCGCTGGTCAGGAGCATGGTCAGTTCGGGCAGGTGCAGGTCGTCGCGCTCGCCGGGGCCGATCTTCTCCAGCCGGCGGACGATGTCGTAGCCCAGGTAGCCGACCATGCCGCCGGTGAAGGGTGGCAGGCCCTCCTGGTGGGGGGTGTGCAGGGCCTGGATCGTCGCCCGCAGGGCGGCCAGCGGGTCACCCTCGACGGGGACGCCGACGGGCGGGGTGCCGAGCCAGTGGGCCTGTCCCTCGCGCGCGGTCAGCGTGGCGGCGCTGCGGACTCCCACGAAGGAGTAGCGGGACCAGGAGCGGCCGTTCTCCGCGGACTCCAGCAGGAAGGTGCCGGGGCGCTCCGCGGCGAGCTTGCGGTAGAGCGCGACCGGGGTGTCGCCATCGGCGAGGAGCTTGCGCGTGACCGGGATGACACGCCGGTCGGTGGCGAGCTTGCGGAAGGTCTCGAGGTCCATGGCGGCTGACCTTACTGACCGGATGCCGAAGCGGCGGAACCGGCGTCCTGGTCGTCGTCCTGGTCGGCGTCCTTGAGGAGCACGTCCTCGTCGAAGCAGGTGCGCGCGCCGGTGTGGCAGGCCGCGCCCAGCTGGTCGACCTTGACCAGCACGGTGTCTGCGTCGCAGTCCAGCGCGACCGACTTCACCCACTGGACGTGACCCGAGGTGTCGCCCTTGACCCAGTACTCCTGGCGGCTGCGGGACCAGTAGGTGCAGCGGCCGGTGGTCAGCGTGCGGTGCAGCGCCTCGTCGTCCATCCAGCCGAGCATGAGCACCTCACCGGTGTCGTACTGCTGGGCGATGGCGGGCAGGAGACCGTCGGAGCTGCGCTTGAGACGGGCGGCGATCTCCGGGTCGAGGCTGCTGGGCCGGGGCATCCCGGTCGTACTGGTCATGGGTGCCATTGTGCCGCGCGGCACCGACAGTGACCGGCTCTGTCCATTGGGCGGACCTTCCACGGGGTCGTAGGCTGACTGCATGTCGACCTTTGCCAAGCGTGAACGGCTTTTGCTCGCCGACCTCTTGGAAACCGTCGGTCCGGACGCCGAGACCCTCTGCGAGGGCTGGCGTACCCGGGACCTGGCCGCGCATGTGATCGTGCGTGAGCGCCGCCCGGACGCGGCCGGGGGCACGCTGATCAAGCAGCTCGCGCCGCGCCTGGAGAAGGTGATGGCCGAGTACACCGCGAAGCCGTACGAGGAGCTGATCCAGCTGATCCGCACCGGCCCGCCGCGCTTCTCGCCGTTCCAGCTCAAGCAGGTCGACGAAGCGGCCAACATCGTCGAGTTCTACGTCCACACCGAGGACGTCCGCCGCGCCCAGCCGGACTGGACCCCGCGTGAGCTGGACCCGGTGTTCCAGGACGCCCTGTGGTCCCGGCTGGAGCGCACGGCGCGGCTGGTGGCCCGGGGTGTGCCGACGGGGCTGGTGCTGCGCCGCCCGGACGGGCAGACGGCGGTGGCGCACCGGGGCACCCCGGTGGTGACGGTGACCGGAGAGCCGTCGGAGCTGCTGATGTTCGCGTTCGGCCGGCAGAACGCGGCGAAGGTGCAGGTGGACGGCGAGGCGGACGCGATCGCCACGCTGCACGAGTCCAGGCAGCTGGGCCTGTGATGCCGGGGGCGGGCAACGGCGATCCGGTGCAGCCGGTTCGGCCGAAGGAGTGAACCGCGGTCAGCCGGGGAGCTCCGCGCGGCGCAGAGCCGGTACGACGAGGGCGACGAGCCCGCCGAGGCCGCAGACGGCGGCACTGACCACGTAGACCGGACCGAGCCCCCAGGCGCCGATCGCGGCCGCCGCGACGGGCATGCTCAGCGGGGTGACACCCAGGCTGATCAGACTGGAGGCGGCGGTGACGCGGCCCAGGCGGGCGGGGTCGGACTGCGTCTGCAGCAGGGCCCCGCACAGGGCGCCGCTGAGCCCGGCGAGCAGGCCGACGAGCAGGGCCGTACCGACGGCCGCGGCCAGGCTCGACACGAAGGCGAGGGCGCCGACGGCCACGGAGCCCGCGGCACACGTGCACCCGGTGACCAGTCCGGCACGCGGCAGCCGCCCTCGCACCGTCAGCAGCAGCGAGGCGGCTCCCGCGCCGGCCCCGAATCCGGCCAGCACCCAGCCCATGCCGGAGGCGCCCCAGCCGCGATGGTCGGCGAGCAAGGTCAGGACGACGTTCAGCGGGCCGACGAAGCCCAGGTCGCCGAGGGCGATGACCAGCATCAGCGGGGCGAGGACGCGGTGGCGGCGGATGTGGCGCAGACCGTCGCGAAGGTCGCTCCACACCGTGCCCGTCGCACCGAACGTGTCGTCCCGGGCCGCGCCCGACGCCACAGATCTGTCATCCCGGGCAGCCCCCGGCGCCGCAGGTGCGTCGCTCCGGGCGGTCCCCGGCGCCTCGGACGTGTCGCGCCATGCGGCCCCCGGCACCTCGGTGTCTCCCCATGCGGCCCCCGGCGCCTCGGACGTGTCGCCCAGGGCTGTCCCCGGCTGTCCGGGCGTCCGGCCCGTCGGCAGGTCCCGTATCCGTACGGAGAGCAGCAGCGGGACGGAGACGGCGATGAAGAGGCCGGCGAGCGCGAAGGCCGCGGCCGCGCCGCCGAGGGCCACGCCGAGGCCGCCGAGCGGGGCGCCGACGACGCTGGAGAGACGGATGGCGAGGCCGCGCATGCCCTGGACCCGGGCCAGCTGGTCCTTTTCGGTGAGGCGGGCCGGGAGGGCGCCGACCGCGGGCATGAAGACGGCGTCGACGGTACCGAAGACCAACGCCAGCAGGGCGAGCGGCCACAGGCCGGGGCGGGTGAGGGACAGCAGGGCGGCCACGGCGAGGACGGCGGCGCAGCGCACGGCGTCGCTGCCGATGACCACCCGGCGCGGCCCGAACCGGTCGGCGACGACTCCCCCGCCCAGCATCAGCACGGCCCTGGGCAGCGCACTGGCCGACATCACCAGCCCGGCCTGCGCCGGCGTCCCGGCCCGCACGGCCGCCCAGGACAGGGCGAGGTAGTAGACGTTGTCGCCCAGCATCGAGGAGGTGTAGGCAGCGAGCCAGCGGCGGACGTTGGGGTCGCGGTGGGCCTGCGGCGCGGTCTCCGGCGGTGTCAGCACGGCGGTCACGGCAGGGGGTCCTCTCAGACGCGGAACGGGAAGCCGTACACGTGCAGCGCGACGTGCTCGCGCCCTTGGGTGTCGCCGACGGCCTCACGGGCGCGCCCCTGCTCGTCATAGCGCTTGAGCAGGTCGTGCAGGTCCTTCTTCAGCCCGGCCAGTTCCTCCGCGGTCAGTCTGAGCAGCGATTCGGAGTCGTGGGCGGCGCCATTCCACTCCGCTCCCCAGTGGGCGCGCTCGTCCAGGTACCTGCGGTACATCTCGGCGCGCTGTTCCAGGAACATGCGCGAGGCCGCCAGATGGGCGGCCACCTTCTCGGGGGCGTCCTGGAAGTCCTGGTCGCGGATGGAGACGCCTTCGGAGGACGGCTGCCACCAGCGCTCGCGGGCGTCCGCGCGGCGCGGCTCGGCCTCCTCCACCAGCCCGTGCTCGGCAAGCTTGCGCAGGTGGTAGCTGACCAGGGAGACGGCCTCGTCGACCTGTTCGGCGAGCTGGGAGGCGGTGGCCGCCTCGGCGATGAACAGCAGCCGGTAGAGCTTCATGCGCAGGGGGTGGGCAAGCGCCTTCAGGGTGCCCACGTCCGTGATCCGGCGCTCCTCTTCATGAGCCATACCCCGACGGTAGATAGGAAAGAGAAGTTGCACAACAGATTTTGCGCAACTTCTCTTTCGTGTCTTCTTCTCGTGCCGGAGGTCAGCGCGGCGTCACCGCACCGGGTGACCGGCCTCCCGCAGTGTCTGCTTCACCTCGCCGATCCTCAGGTCTCCGAAGTGGAAGACCGACGCGGCAAGTACCGCGTCCGCGCCGGCCTGGATGGCCGGCGGGAAGTGGGCCAGTGCGCCGGCGCCGCCGGACGCGATCACCGGGACGGTCACGTGTTTGCGGACGGCCGCGATCATCTCCAGGTCGTAGCCGTCCTTGGTGCCGTCCGCGTCCATGGAGTTGAGCAGGATCTCGCCGGCGCCCAGCTCGGCCGCGCGGTGCGCCCACTCGACGGCGTCGATGCCGGTGCCGCGCCGGCCGCCGTGCGTCGTGACCTCGAAGGAGCCCGACTCGGTGCGGCGGGCGTCCACCGACAGCACCAGCACCTGACGGCCGAAGCGCTCGGCGATCTCACGGATCAGTTCGGGGCGGGCGATCGCGGCGGTGTTCACGCCCACCTTGTCGGCGCCCGCCCGCAGCAGCTTGTCCACGTCCTCGGCCGTGCGGACACCGCCGCCGACCGTCAGCGGGATGAACACCTGCTCGGCGGTGCGGCGCACCACGTCGTACGTCGTCTCCCGGTTGCCCGAGGACGCGGTGATGTCCAGGAACGTCAGCTCGTCGGCGCCCTCGGCGTCGTACACCTTGGCCATCTCGACGGGGTCGCCCGCGTCGCGCAGGTTCTGGAAGTTGACTCCCTTGACGACCCGGCCGTTGTCCACGTCCAGGCAGGGGATGACTCGGACCGCCAGGGTCATGACTGCTCAGGCTCCTCTGAATGCTTCGAGTTCTACTTCGACCAGGATGCGCGGGTCGACGAAGCCGTCGACGACGAGCAGGGTCGAGACCGGGCGTACGGAGTCGAACATCTCCTTGTGCGCCCGGCCGACGGCGTCCACGTCCCGCACATGGGTCAGGTACATCCGCGTACGGATGACGGAGTCGATGCCGAGTCCCAACTCGCCGATCGCCTCGATGGCGCTGGTGAAGGCCACCTTGGCCTGTTCGTACGGGTCGCCCTCGCCGTACAGCACATCGCCCCGGAAGGACGTCGTGCCCGCCACCAGCACACGGTCGCCCGCCGCCACGGCACGTGCGAAACCGAAACTCTCTTCCCAGGGACTTTCGCTCTGCACGCGCCGTACGGCTTCGGACGTCATGACGACACAGCCTCCAAGGCCTCTTCCAGGGTGAACGCCTTCGCGTACAGGGCCTTCCCGACGATGGAGCCCTCGACACCGAGGGGTACCAGTTCGGCGATGGACCGCAGGTCGTCCAGGGACGACACACCGCCCGAGGCCACCACCGGGCGGTCCGTCGCCGCGCACACGTTCTTCAGCAGCTCCAGGTTCGGGCCCTGCAGCGTGCCGTCCTTCGCGATGTCGGTGACGACGTACCGGGCGCAGCCCTCCTTGTCGAGGCGCTCCAGCGTCTCGTAGAGGTCGCCGCCGTCGCGGGTCCAGCCGCGGCCGCGCAGGGTGGTGCCGCGCACGTCCAGGCCGACCGCGATCTTGTCGCCGTGCTCGGCGATGACCTTGGCGACCCACTCGGGGGTCTCCAGCGCTGCCGTGCCCAGGTTCACGCGCGTGCAGCCGGTGGCCAGGGCGGCGGCCAGGGAGGCGTCGTCGCGGATGCCTCCGGACAGCTCCACCTTGATGTCCATCGCCCGGCTGACCTCGGCGACCAGCTCACGGTTGTCGCCCGTGCCGAAGGCGGCGTCCAGGTCGACCAGGTGCAGCCACTCGGCGCCGGACCGCTGCCAGGCGAGGGCGGCCTCCAGCGGGGAGCCGTAGGAGGTCTCGGTCCCGGACTCGCCGTGCACGAGGCGGACGGCCTGGCCGTCACGGACGTCGACGGCGGGGAGGAGTTCGAGCTTGGCCATGGTCTACAGGGTTCCGATCCAGTTGGTGAGGAGCTGGGCGCCGGCGTCGCCGGACTTCTCGGGGTGGAACTGGGTGGCCCACAGGGCGCCGTTCTCCACGGCGGCCACGAACGGCCTGCCGTGCGTCGACCAGGTGACCTTGGGGGCCTCGATCACCGGGTTGTGCGACTCCAGGGCCCAGTCGTGGACGGCGTAGGAGTGCACGAAGTAGAAACGGGCGTCGGCGTCCAGGCCGGCGAACAGCTGTGAGTCGGCGGGGGCCTCGACGGTGTTCCAGCCCATGTGGGGCACGACGTCGGCCTGGAGCGGGGCGACCGTGCCGGGCCACTCGTCCAGGCCCTCGGCCTCCACGCCGTGCTCGATGCCGCGCGCGAAAAGGATCTGCATACCGACGCAGATACCCATCACGGGCCGGCCGCCGGACAGCCGACGGTCCACGACCCAGTCACCGCGGGCGGCGCGCAGGCCCTGCATACAGGCGGCGAACGCGCCGACGCCCGGCACGAGCAGTCCGTCGGCGTTCATGGCCTTGTCGAAGTCACGCGTTATCTCGACCTCGGCGCCCACGCGCGCGAGCGCACGCTCGGCGGAGCGGACGTTGCCGAAGCCGTAATCGAAGACGACGACCTTTTTCGTAACAGCGCTCAACTCCACACCTCCAGCCGCATGACGCCCGCGACGAGGCACAGGCCCGCGCCGATGGAGAGCAGCACGATGAGGCTCGTGGGCATCTTCTGCTTGACGAAGGAGATGATGCCGCCGACCAGGAACAGACCGACGACGATCAGCAGGGTCGAAAGACCGTTCATGGGTTTACAGCGCGCCCTTCGTGGAGGGGAGGATGCCGGCCGCGCGCGGGTCGCGCTCGGAGGCGTAGCGCAGCGCCCGGGCCAGGGCCTTGAACTGGCACTCCACGATGTGGTGCGCGTTGCGCCCGTAGGGCACGTGCACGTGCAGCGCGATCTGCGCCTGGGCCACGAAGGACTCCAGGATGTGCCGGGTCATCGTGGTGTCGTACTCGCCGATCATCGGCGCCATGTTCTCGGGCTCGGTGTGCACGAGGTAGGGCCGGCCGCTCAGGTCGACCGTCACCTGCGCCAGCGACTCGTCCAGCGGGACCGTGCAGTTGCCGAAGCGGTAGATGCCCACCTTGTCGCCGAGCGCCTGCTTGAAGGCGGCGCCGAGCGCGAGGGCGGTGTCCTCGATGGTGTGGTGGGAGTCGATGTGCAGGTCACCGTCGGTCTTCACGGTCAGGTCGAACAGACCGTGCCGGCCGAGCTGGTCGAGCATGTGGTCGTAGAAGCCGACGCCGGTGGCGATGTCGGTGCGGCCGGTGCCGTCGAGATCGATCTCGACCAGCACCGAGGTCTCCTTCGTGGTGCGCTCTATGCGTCCAACGCGGCTCATGCCTCAAGCTCCTTCTTCAGTTCACGGACCGCGTCGAGGAACGCGTCGTTCTCGTCCGGGGTGCCGGCCGACACCCGCAACCACCCCGGTACGCCGTTGTCCCGGACCAGGACGCCCCGGTCGAGGATCTTCTGCCAGGCCTCGTGGGCGCTCGCGAACCGGCCGAACTGCACGAAGTTCGCGTCGGACTCGATGACCTCGTATCCGGTCGCGCGCAGCTCGGCGACCAGCCGGTCCCGCTCCGCCTTCAGCTGCTCGACGTAACCCAAAAGCGTGTCGGTGTGCTCCAGCGCGGCCAGTGCGGTCGCCTGGGTGATCGCCGACAGGTGGTACGGCAGCCGGACGAGCTGGACGGCGTCGACGACCGCGGGGTCGGCGGCGAGGTAACCGAGGCGCAGCCCGGCCGCGCCGAACGCCTTCGACATCGTCCGGGAGACGACCAGGTGCGGGCGGCCTTCCAGCAGCGGCAGCAGCGAGTCGCCGTGGCTGAACTCGATGTAGGCCTCGTCCACGATCACCATCGACGGCCTGGCCGCCTGGGCCGCCTCGTACAGCGCGAGGACCGTCTCCGGCGGGACAGCGTTGCCCGTGGGGTTGTTGGGGGTGGTGATGAAGACGACGTCCGGCTTGTGCTCGGCGATCGCCCGCTCGGCGGCGGCGAGGTCGATCGTGAAGTCCTCGTTGCGGGGCCCGGAGATCCAGCCCGTGCCCGTGCCGCGCGCGATGAGTGAGTGCATCGAGTACGACGGCTCGAATCCGATGGCCGTACGGCCCGGTCCGCCGAAGGTCTGCAGCAGCTGCTGGATGACCTCGTTGGAGCCGTTGGCGGCCCACACGTTCTCGATGCCGAGCGGGTACTTCCCGGTCCTCGTCAGATACGCGGCCAGCTCGGTGCGCAGCTGGACCGCGTCCCGGTCGGGATAGCGGTTCAGGTCGCGGGCGGCCTCCCGGACCCGCTCCGCGATCCGCTCGACCAGCGGCTCGGGCAGCGGGTAGGGGTTCTCGTTGGTGTTCAGCCGTACGGGGACGTCCAACTGGGGCGCGCCATAAGGGGACTTGCCGCGCAGCTCGTCCCGTACGGGAAGATCGTCGATCCTCACGTCGCTCACTTGCTCTCGGGTACCTTCCAGCCGAACCTCGCCTTGATCGCCGCGCCGTGCGCCGGCAGGTCCTCCGCCTCCGCCAGCGTCACCACGTGATGCGCGACCTCGGCCAGCGCGTCCTTCGTGTAGTCGACGATGTGGATACCGCGCAGGAAGGACTGCACGGACAGGCCCGAGGAGTGGCAGGCGCAGCCGCCGGTGGGCAGGACGTGGTTGGACCCGGCCGCGTAGTCGCCGAGCGATACGGGGGCCCAGGGGCCGATGAAGATCGCGCCGGCGTTCTTCACCCGGTCGGCGACCGCGGCGGCGTCGGCGGTCTGGATCTCCAGGTGCTCGGCGCCGTACGCGTCGACGACCCGGAGGCCCTCCTCGATCCCGTCGACCAGCACGATCGCGGACTGCCGGCCCTTCAGCGCGGGCACGATCCGGTCCTCGACGTGCCTGGTGGCCGCGACCTGCGGCGCCAGCTCCTTCTCCACCGCCTCCGCCAGCTCGACGGAGTCGGTGACCAGCACGGCCGCCGCGAGCGGGTCGTGTTCGGCCTGGCTGATCAGGTCCGAGGCCACGTGCACCGGGTCGGCCGTGTCGTCGGCGAGGACCGCGATCTCCGTCGGGCCGGCCTCGGCGTCGATGCCGATCTTGCCGGTGAAGAAGCGCTTGGCGGCGGCGACCCAGATGTTGCCGGGGCCGGTGACCATGTTGGCGGGCGGGCAGGACTCGGTGCCGTAGGCGAACATCGCGACGGCGGTGGCGCCGCCCGCCGCGTAGACCTCGTCCACGCCGAGCAGCGCGCACGCGGCGAGGATCGTCGGGTGCGGCAACCCTTCGAATTCCGCCTGGGGCGGGGAGGCGAGCGCGATGGACTCGACGCCGGCCTCCTGCGCCGGTACGGCGTTCATGATCACGGACGAGGGGTAGACGGAGCGGCCGCCCGGCGCGTACAGCCCGACGCGCTCGACCGGCACCCACTTCTCGGTGACGGAGCCGCCGGGCACGACCTGGGTGGTGTGCGTGCTGCGGCGCTGCTCACGGTGGACCAGGCGGGCGCGGCGGATGGACTCCTCCAGGGCCGCGCGCACGGCGGGGTCGAGGGCCTCCAGCGCGTCGGTGAGCGCCTGGGCCGGGACACGGACGGATTCCAGCCGTACTCCGTCGAACTTCTCGGCGAAGTCGATCAGCGCCGCGTCACCACGATGATGCACGGCCTCGCAGATCGGACGCACCTTCTCCAGGGCGGCCTGAACGTCGAAGTCGGCTCGGGGCAGCAGGTCGCGCAGGGCGGGGCCCTCGGGAAGGGCGTCGCCTCGCAGATCGATTCGGGAAATCACAGTCCCAATTCTCTCAGACCGGTGTCGCGAGCCGGTGGCGCGTATCAATGGCTGATACAGAACGTGGCCGAACTCGGAAGATCACCCTCACCTTTAGTGTTCCGGACATCACCCAGCGGGCATGAACGGCTGTACGAAAGTACGGGACCAGGAGAGGACAAAGGTGACCGAGGGGGCCGGCTTCGTCGCCGGAGACCTGCCGGACGAGCTGACCGCGGCCGAGGCGGGCATGTGGCAGGCCTTCCGCAACGGCACTGTGTACGACCTGAGCAGCGGGGACGCCGTCGTGGACGACCCGCACGGCGGGCACCCGTGGGGTCCGGAGCGCGCGGTGCGGGCGCGGATCGTGGCCTGGCTGCTGCTGGACGGTCCGCCCGCGCTCGCGGGCCGGGTGTCCTCGCTGAAGCTGACCGGCGTGCGGATCACGGACACGCTGGACCTCTCGGGCGGCACGGTGCAGCCGTACGTCGAGCTGCGCGGCTGCCGCTTCGACGAGGAGGTCCGGCTGCCGGAAGCCCGCTTCACGACCCTGCGCCTGGTGGAGTGCGCGGTGCCGCGCCTGGAGGCCGCCCGGGTGCACACCGAGGGCGATCTGCATCTGCCGCGCTGCCGCTTCCAGCACGGCGTCCGGCTGACGGACGCGCACATCGGCACCGATCTGCTGCTCAACCAGTCGGTCGTGTACCGCGACCGCAGCGGGCGGTCGATCGCGGCGGACGGCCTCACGGTCGGCCAGGACCTGCAGGCGGAGCTGCTGGAGTCGCACGGCGAGCTGAGCCTGCGTGCCGCGCAGGTCGGCGTCTCGCTCAGCCTGCGCGGCGCGAAGCTCGACAACCCGTACTCCCGCTACGCCCTGAACGCCCCCCAGCTCACCGTCGAGCGCACCCTGTACCTGACCCCGGCCGGCGTGGGCAGCTCACTGCTGAGCGGCACGACACCCGCCCGCGGGACACGGATCCAGCCGTTCGAGTGCCGGGGCGGGCTGCGGCTGGACGACGGACGGTTCGGGGACGCCGTCGACCTGGAGCGGGCGCGGTTCGTCCTCAGCGACGACCAGGTGCTGTCGATGCGCCGGTTGCAGACGCCGGAGCTGCGCTTCCTCGGGGACGCCCCGCAGTGCGGCCAGGTGCTGCTGTCCGGTGCGCGGATCGTCAACCTGGTGGACCGCGCGGCCAGCTGGCCGGGCCCGGGCAGTCTGCACATGGGCGGCTTCACGTACGAGAACCTGGTCCCGCGGGGCCCGTTCCCGCTGACCCGGCGCCTGGACTGGGTGGCGGCGGCCACCGCCGAGTACAACCCGGAACCGTACGAGCGGCTGGCCGCCGTCCTGCGGTCGGCCGGGGAGGACGAGGACGCCCGGGAGGTGCTGCTCGCCAAGCAGCGCCGGCGCCGCGAGACGCTGCCACCGGCCGCCAAGATCTGGGGATACGTCCAGGACTGGACGGTCGCCTACGGCTATCGGCCGGGCCGGGCCGCCGTGTGGATGGCGGTGCTGTGGGCGGCGGGCACGCTGGCGTTCACACACGCGGACCATCCGCCGATGAACCACGACGGCCACCCGTACTGGAGCCCGGCCCTGTTCACGCTGGACCTGCTGCTGCCGGTGATCGACTTCGGCCAGGTCGGCCAGTGGCAGCTGCGCGGCGCCTGGCAGTGGCTGGCGGCGGTGATGGTCCTGCTCGGCTGGATCCTGGCGACGACGGTGGCGGCGGGGGCGAGCCGGCTGTTGAGACGGGGCTGAGGAACATCGGGGGGCAAGGTGTGCCCACCCGACACAAAAGGTGAACTATCACTTTTACCGGTCCTTGACCGTCGGCCATACAACTTTCCATGACTTGCCCGAAGGCTCTGGCGCGCTGCCGACCTGCGGTCTTTCAATGGTCAGCACCATGGCTCTGCTGCCTTCGTTCATCCGCCCCACCCGGATGGCCAAACGCTCCGCACGTCCGGCCGGCCGTCCGTCCGGGGACGAGACCGTGCTCGACGCGCCCGACGACCGGCTCTCGCCCGCCCTGGTCCTGGCCGGCCGGGGCGAGTTCGACGCCGCGGCCCGCCTGCTGGCCGTCACCCGCGCCACAGCCGCCTGGGAGAACCACGACCGGTACGTACGGCGCCTGGCCGCCTTCGCCGGCTCGCGCTCCGAGTGGTTCGAGTCCTGGCGCGCCGCCGCCCCGCGCGACCCCGGCCTGCTGCTGGTCCGGGCGCAGCTGGCGGTGGACCGCGCCTGGCCCTCACCGGCCCGCGCCGAGCTGCTGCGCGAGGTGAGCCCGCTGATCACGGCCGCCGCCCGCGCCGACGACCGCGACCCGGTGCCCTGGCGGATCGCGCTGGACCACGCGCGCGGCTCGCGGGCCGGCCACCGGTACTTCGAGGAGCTGTGGGAGGCGGCCGTCCGACGCGCCCCGCACCACTACGGCTGCCATGTGGCCGCCCTGCGCTATCTGGCCGCCTCCTGCTGCGTCCAGTGGGGGGACACCCCCCACACCCCGCGTGCCTCACACCGCGAGTGCTTCGACTTCGCCGACCAGGCCGCTCAGGACGCCCCGGCCGACGCGCTGGTCCAGGCCCTGCCGGCCCGGGCCGCCTTCGGCTGCCTGACCGACGGCTGCGGTCCCGAGATCCCGCGTCCCCGGCTGGACGCCGCGGCCGACCGGGCGCTGGCGCTGTCCGCCCGCTTCCCGGCGGCCGACCCGTGGCCCGCCGAGATCCGCAACAAGCTCCTGTACGTCCTGATGCGCCTGGACCGCTGGGAGGACGCCCGCGACCAGCTGTGCCTGATCGGCCCGTACGCCACGTCCTTCCCCTGGGAGCGCTTCTCCGACGACCCGCTCGGCCACTTCCTGCGGCTGCGCGAACACCTGCTGACGCCGGGTCCCCGGCCCGTCCCCGCGGGGCTGATGACCCGGCCGCCGGTCCCGCTCGGCGGGCTCGGCGGACACGACCGCGCCGGTGACCACTAGGCTGGGGCGCCGTGACCACCGCCCGTCTCCCGCTCTTCCCGCTGAACACGGTGCTGTTCCCGGGACTCGTGCTGCCGCTGAACGTCTTCGAGGAGCGCTATCGCGCCATGATGCGTGAGCTGCTCAAGACCCCGGAGGACGAGCCGCGCCGGTTCGCCGTCATGGCCATCCGCGACGGCCACGAGGTGGCGCCGAGCGCCCCCGGCATGCCGGACCCCACGGCACAGCCCGAACGCGGGCCGTCCGCGGGCTTCGGCCCGGACCCGCTCAAGGCCTTCCACGGGGTGGGCTGTGTGGCGGACGCGGCGACCATCCGGGAGCGCGCCGACGGCACCTTCGAGGTACTGGCGACGGGTACGACCCGGGTACGGCTGCTCTCGGTCGACGCGTCGGGGCCGTTCCTGACCGCGGAGCTGGAGGAGCTGCCGGAGGAGCCGGGTGACGAGGCGGGCGCGCTGGCCGAGGGGGTACTGCGCTCCTTCCGCCAGTACCAGAAGCGGCTGGCCGGCGCCCGTGAACGCTCGCTGTCGACGGGCGCGGACCTCCCGGACGACCCTTCTGTGGTCTCCTACCTGGTGGCGGCGGCGATGGTGCACGACACACCGACCAAGCAACGGCTGCTCCAGGCACCCGACACCGCGTCCCGGCTGCGTGACGAGCTGAAACTCCTTCGCGCGGAGACGGCCATCATCCGTAGCCTGCCGTCACTGCCCGCGTTCGAGCTGACGCGTACGCCGACCAGTCTGAACTGAGAGACCAGCACGCACCGATGGCGAAGAAGCCGAAGAAACAGCAGCAGCCCGGGGGCACCCCCGCGACGGTCGCCCTGACGTCGGCCGGACTGGACTTCACGGTCCACGCCTACGACCACGACCCCTCCCACCCCTCCTACGGCGAGGAGGCGGCCGAGGCCATGGGCGTCTCCCCCGACCGCGTCTTCAAGACCCTGGTGGCGGACGTCGACGGCGCCCTGACGGTGGCGGTGGTCCCGGTGTCCGGCTCCCTCGACCTGAAGGCCCTGGCGGCGGCGGTGGGCGGCAAGCGGGCGACCATGGCCGACCCGACGCTGGCGGAGCGGACCACGGGGTACGTACGGGGTGGTATCTCACCGCTCGGCCAGCGCAGGAGACTCCCGACGGTCCTCGACGACTCGGCGAACGCCCACGAGACCATCTGCGTGTCGGCGGGCCGCCGGGGCCTGGAAGTGGAGCTGGCCCCAGCGGATCTGGCGAAACTGACGGCCGCGGTACTGGCACCCATCGGACGGGGCTGACGGGCGCGGCCGGGTGGTGCGAACCGGAGGGCCAGGGGGGCGGATCCCCCCTGGTCACGGCTGGTTCGGATACGGCAGCTCAGGATCCCGGGGCCCGAACAACGCCGTGAGCCCGAGGTGGACCAGCAGCGCACCCAACGGCCACGCCAGCAGCGCACCCTTCGCCCCCAGCTTCAACGGCGCCGAGAAGGTGACCCCCTTCCCCACCGCCCTCGCATGCGCGAGCACATCGGACTGGGGCCCCAGCCATGCCCCCAGCCGCCACGCCAGCAAGGACCCGAGCAGCGCGCCCAGTCCCAGGGCCACCGCTATCGGCACACCCCCACGCCGCCGCAGCAGAAAGACCGCCACCGCGCTGACGACCCCGAAGCCCAGTCCCAGGAGGGTGAACGTGCCGTCCACCCCGACCGCCTGCTCCCCCTCGCTGTCCTTGAGATAGACCACCCAGCCGTTCCCGACCCGGTCGCCGACCAACGGCACATGCGGCGCCAGCCACCACCACAGCAGCCCCAGCAGCACCCCGCCCAAAGCCACGGCCACCGTGATCACGGCGGCATCCCGCACTTCGCTCTTCATCCCGGGGCCGTCCTGTTCGTACCTTTCCTCACCCGGCGTCCCGGCAGGCGGCGGTGCCTGCCGGACGTCGTGCGGGGAGTCGTCGTGCGGTGGCGGAGTCAACGGTGCGGTCACCCTGCCATCGTGCCAGGTGGCGCCGTGCGCCGCGTCACCGGACGGCGGCCCTGCGATACGCCCAGGTCGCGACGGCCAGCGAGACGACTCCGACACCCGCGCACACCCCCAGGTCGACGAGGACCACGGCCCAGTCCGGGTGGGCCCCGAAGGTCCGGGCGTACGCCTCCACGCCGTACGTCGACGGCAGCAGATCCCGTGCCAGCCGGATGACCTCCGGCATCCGGTCGGCCGGCAGCACCCCCAGCAGCAGCGCCGCCGACATGCCCAGCTGCCCGAGCAGCGTGGCCAGCTCGGGCCGCGGCGCGAGCAGCCCGCAGGCGGCGCCGAGCCCGGACAGCGCGGCCCCGGCCAGCGGGATCACGGCCAGCAGAATCCACAGGTTGGACAGCGGCAGCCCGAACAGCACGCACCCGAAGACGGCCGTCACCAGCGTCCCCGGCACCGTGAAGGAGGCGTACGCCGCCGCCGCGCCCAGCACCACCGCGGCCGGCGGCACGGGCAGCGTGGCGTAATGATCGAGCCCGCCGCTCGCCCGCAACTGCCCGAAGTACTGCGACAGCAGATTCAGCGCCACATACGCGACGACCAGCACCGCCGAGCCCGCCACCACCGACTGGGCCTCACCGCCGCTGTCGACGACACCGCGCATCATCACGGTGATGCCGACGGACTGGAAGGTGGCCACGAACAGCAGCGGGATCCGCGCCACCCGGGCCCGGGACAGCTGCGCCCGGTAGACGGCCACCAGCGACGGCCACAGCCGCGCGGGCGGCCCGAGTTCGGCCGGGCCCCGTACCGTCTCCGGCACGGCCGCGGCACTGCCCGGCAGAACCCCCGCGGGTACGACACTCACGTCGAGCTGCTCCTCTTCCCTACGGCGGTCGCGTAGACCGCCGTACAGACCCATACGCATGGCACGACCGCCGCGCTCACGCCTTCACCAGCCCCTGGCGTGCCGCGCCGCCCAGTGCCAGGTACACGTCCTCCAGGCTGGGCGTGGCGAGCGTGAAGTCGTCCAGCGCGGCGAAGGCGGCCCCGCCCGTCACGGTGGCGACGGCGGCACGGGCCTCCTCGGGCGCGAGCCGGAGCGTCCAGCACCGCCCGGACTCCACCGCGCGTTCCCGCAGCACGGCGACCTCGGGCACCTCCAGCGGCGCCCGCTCCCGCCACACCAGCTCGACCCGCACCTCCCCGGCGACCTGTTCCTTCAGCCCGGCCGGGGTGTCGCAGGCGATGACGCGGCCCTGGTCGACGACGGCGACCCGGTCGAGCACGGCCTCGGCCTCGATGACGTTGTGGGTGACCAGCAGCACGGTCGTACCGCGCTCGGCGCGCCGCCGGTCCAGGGCCGCCCAGACCGCGCGCCGGGCCACCGGGTCCATGCCGGTGGTCGGCTCGTCCAGCACAAGCAGCGGCCGCTCGCCGACGAGGGCGGCGGCGAGGCAGGCGAGCCGTCGCTGCCCGCCGGACAGCTTCTTCAGCGCCCGCCCGGCGATCGGCGTGAGCCCCAGCTCCTCCAGTACGGCGTCCCGCTCGGCCCGCGCCCGCCGCACGTCCAGGCCGCGCAGGCGTCCGGTGGTCTCGGCGGCGAGGGATACGGTCAGCTCGTCCAGCGCGGAGGACTCCTGGCCCAGGTAGGCGAGGATGCGCGCGGCGCGCTCCGGGTGCCGGACGATGTCGTGCCCGAGGATCTCGATGCTGCCGGCGTCCGGCCGCAGCAGTCCGGTGAGCTGCCGTACGAGCGTGGACTTGCCGGCGCCGTTCGGCCCGAGCAGCCCGAACACCTCGCCGCGCCGCACGTCCAGCTCGACCCCGTCGGTGGCCCGCACCGCGGGGGTGCCCGGCACGCCGCGCCGTCCCTTCACGGCCGGATAGGTCTTCCGGAGCCCGCGCACGCGTACGACCTCGTCATGCCGAAGTGCCTGTGCCGCGCGCGTACTCACAAGGGACGAGGGTACGGGGTCGGGGGCCTTTACTCGCCTTTGGGGCCACTTCTGTACGTGCCCCGTAAGAAGGCCCGCCGCAACGGCGCTCAGCCGAGACAGCGAAGCCGGCTCACTCCCCCGCCATGCTCTCCGCCGCGGCCGGAACGTCGATCTCCCGCCAGAAGCCCGCCCGAATGGCGTAGCGGTCGTGCTCGTCGATCTGGTCGTCCTTGTGGGCGAGCAGCCCGAACCGTGCGGCGTACCGCAGCAGCTCCCCGTCGATGCGGTGCGGGATGCGCGGGTACATCTGCGACAGCTTCTGCAGATGTCCCTGGTCGCCGAGCCGGGAAATCCAGCGGCGGGCGAAGACCTGCCCCACCTCGTACGGGTCGCCGCCGACGGTGGTGATGTCCTCCTCGCGGTCGGCCCACCGCTGCTCGGCCGTGGTGAGCTGGGCGAGCGTCGGCATGGAGGCGACATCGGGCGGCTCGGCGACCCCGCCCGGCCGGTCCACCCAGCCCTTGTCGGAGGACCAGCGCAGGGTCGCGGTCGCGGGGTGCTGGACGGGCTGGCTGCCGGGGGCGCGCAGTGCGGCCAGGTCCTTCGGCGTGGGTACGCCCTTGGAGGCGGCGGCCCGCTCCTGGGCGCCGTTCCCCGTCGCGGCGGCCGGGGGCGCGCCCTGCTCGGCCGACCGCTCGGCCGCCGCGGCGAGCGCGGACTCGGGCAGGGGAGCGGAGAGGATCGCGGCGATCTCGGGCCGGGGCGCGGGCGGCGGGGCGCAGACGCCGGTCAGTTCCTTGGCGCGGACGGCCTGGGTGATCCAGGCGCGGTCCAGGACGCGCCGCTCGTCGGCCTCGGCGACCAGGTCCTCGGACTGGTTGTAGTCGCCGTCGGCGGCCTGGACGGCCCACAGGTGGACGGCGACGCCGTGTTCCTTCGCAGCCATCATGCCGGGCAGCAGATCGCCGTCGCCGGTGACGAGGACGATGTCGGAGCAGGCGCGGTTGCGGGCCAGCTCGGTCAGCTCGGCGTGCATGGCGGCGTCCACGCCCTTCTGCGCCCAGCGTCCGTCGCTGCGGGTGAGGGCGCCGAGGCGGACGGTGACACGGGGCATCACGCGCAGCCGGCGGTGCTCCGGTTGGGGGACACGGTCGGGGGCGCCGTCGAACCAGTAGATGCGCAGCAGCGGGCGCTCGGTCTCCGACTCGGCGCGTTCGCGCAGGGCCTGGATCAGCGCGGGGTGATCGACGGTGATCCGGGACCGCGAGGGCTCACCTGCGAGGAGGCTGGCGGCGGCGCCCAGCAGGTACCCGGCGTCCACCAGGACGATGCAGCGGTCCACGCGACTCACCCTCTTCCCGGGAGGTTTTGCTTCGGACTTCCTTCGAGTCTGCCCGACCACGCGGAGGTTAACGGCCCGAACTCGATCTTCGGCGTGGCGTTTGTCGAATCCCGCTCGCCCACCACCCCTGTTACAGACGGTAATTATCCGACATGCGCCTGATGTCAGCGTATGTGAATCTGGTCCCGGCCCTGGCCCCTAGATCCCCCACAGGAGGCAGATCACCATGGCCAAGAACAAGAACCGCAAGCAGGGTGGCCCGCAGAACCGCGTGCCGAAGGCCGAGCAGGCTCACGAGCACGCACAGCGGTCGCAGGAGACCCACGAGTCTCCGGTGGCGCACATCCAGGGCAGCCCGGCGGATGTTGCTCGCAAGAAGCAGAAGAGCTTCGGTCACAACTAAAGGGCAGTTGAAGCCCAGGCACAGTGAAGGGGCGCACCCGACCGGGGTGCGCCCCTTCACACGTCATCGGCTCAGCCGGCCAGGCAGGACGGGCCGAGCAGCACCTTCAGGTCGCCGAACAGCGCCGGGTCGGGCTTGACCCGGTGCCGGTCCAGGCGCAGGACGGTGGTCTTGCGGGGGCCCTGGAGCTTGATGCGGACCTCGCTGTCGCCCTTGTGGTGGCTGAGGATCTCACCGAGGCGGCTGACCATGGGCGGGGTGACCCGGGTGGCCGGGATCGTGAGGATCACCGGCGCGTTGGTGCCCGCGTTGGACAGGTCCGGGACCATCAGCTCCATGGCGACGAGCCGGGGCACGTCCTCGCGCTTGTCGAGGCGGCCCTTGACGAACACGACGGCGTCCTCGACGAGTTGGGTCGACACCAGCTGGTAGGTCGCCGGGAAGAACATGCACTCGATGGAACCGGCGAGGTCCTCGACGGTGGCGATCGCCCAGGCGTTGCCCTGCTTGGTCATCTTGCGCTGCAGGCCCGAGATGATGCCGCCGATGGTGACGACCGCGCCGTCCCCGTGCTCGCCGCCGGTGAGCTGGGCGATGCCCGCGTCGGCCTTGTCGGCGAGGACGTGTTCCAGACCGAAGAGCGGGTGGTCGGAGACGTACAGACCGAGCATCTCCCGCTCCTGGGCGAGCAGATACGTCTTGTCCCACTCGTCGGTGGAGAACTCCACGTCGAGTCCGAAGCCGGGTTCGCTGCCGGTGTCCTCGCCCATGCCGCCGAAGAGGTCGAACTGCCCCTCGGCCTCCTTGCGCTTGACCGCGACCACGTTGTCGATCATCGGTTCGTACTGCGCCGTGAGCCCCTTGCGGGTGTGCCCCATCGTGTCGAAGGCGCCGGCCTTGATCAGGGATTCGGTGGTGCGCTTGTTGCAGACCACCGCGTCGACCTTGTCGAGGTAGTCGGGGAAGGAGGCGTACTTCCCCTTGGCCTTGCGGCACTTGATGATCGACTCGACGACGTTGGTGCCGACGTTGCGCACGGCGGACAGGCCGAAGAGGATCACGTCGTCGCCCTGGGCCGCGAAGTTCGCCTCGGACTCGTTGACGTTCGGCGGGAGCACCCGGATGCCCATGCGGCGGCACTCGTTGAGGTAGACCGCGGACTTGTCCTTGTCGTCCTTGACGGACGTCAGGAGCGCGGCCATGTACTCGGCGGGGTGGTTCGCCTTGAGGTAGGCGGTCCAGTACGACACCAGGCCGTACGCGGCGGAGTGCGCCTTGTTGAAGGCGTAGCCGGCGAAGGGGACCAGCACGTCCCAGAGCGCCTGGACGGCCTCGTCGCTGTAGCCGTTCTTGCGGGCGCCGGCCTGGAAGATGACGAAGTTCTTCTCCAGTTCCTCCGGCTTCTTCTTGCCCATGACGCGGCGGAGGATGTCGGCCTCGCCGAGCGAGTAGCCCGCGATGATCTGGGCGGCCTTCTGCACCTGCTCCTGGTAGACGATCAGGCCGTAGGTGACGTCCAGGACCTCCTTGAGCGGCTCCTCCAGCTCGGGGTGGATCGGCGTGATCTCCTGCTGCCCGTTCTTGCGGAGGGCGTAGTTCGTGTGGGAGTTCATGCCCATCGGGCCCGGGCGGTACAGGGCCGACACGGCGGAGATGTCTTCGAAGTTGTCGGGCTTCATCAGCCTGAGCAGCGAGCGCATGGGGCCGCCGTCGAACTGGAAGACGCCGAGGGTGTCGCCGCGCTGGAGCAGCTCGAAGGTCGTGGGGTCGTCCAGCGGCAGGGAGAGCAGGTCGATGTCGAGGCCCTTGTTGGCCTTCACCATCTTGACCGCGTCGTCCATGATCGTGAGGTTGCGCAGGCCCAGGAAGTCCATCTTCAGCAGGCCGAGCGACTCACAGCTCGGGTAGTCCCACTGGGTGATGGTCACGCCGTCGGTGTGCCTCACCCAGACCGGGACGTGCTCGGTGATGGTCTCACTGGACATGATCACGCCGGCGGCGTGCACACCCATCTGCCGGACCAGGCCCTCCACGCCGCGCGCGGTGTCGATGACCTTCTTCACGTCCGGCTCGTTCTCGTACATCCCGCGGACCTCGCCGGCCTCCGAGTAGCGGGGGTGGCTGGGGTCGGTGATGCCGGACAGCGGGATGCCCTTGCCGAGGACGTCGGCGGGCATGGCCTTGGTGATGCGGTCGCCCATCGCGTACGGGTAGCCCAGCACGCGCGCGGAGTCCTTGATCGCGTTCTTGGCCTTGATGGTGCCGTAGGTGCCGATCATGGCGACCTTGTCGGCGCCGTACTTCTCGGTCACGTACCGGATGACCTCGACGCGCCGGCGCTCGTCGAAGTCGATGTCGACATCGGGCATCGAGATGCGCTCGGGGTTGAGGAACCGCTCGAAGATCAGGCCGTGCGGGATCGGGTCGAGGTCGGTGATGCCCATGGCGTAGGCGACGATCGAGCCGGCCGCGGAGCCTCGGCCGGGGCCCACCGCGATGCCCTGCTTCTTGGCCCACATGATGAAGTCGGCGACGACGAGGAAGTAGCCGGGGAAGCCCATCGAGATGATGGTGTCCATCTCGTAGTCGGCCTGCTTCTGGCGGTCCTCGGGGATGCCGCCGGGGAAGCGGCGCTCCATGCCGCGGCGGACCTCCTCCTTGAACCAGGTGACCTCGGTGTAGCCCTCGGGGATGTCGAACTTGGGCATGAGGTCGCGCTTCTCGAACATGCCGGTGGTGTCGACCATCTCGGCGACGAGGAGCGTGTTGGCGCAGCCCTCCTGCCAGGCGTCCGAGGAGTCGATGGCGTACATCTCGTCCGTGGACTTCAGGTAGTAGCCGGTGCCGTCGAACTTGAAGCGGTCGGGGTCGGAGAGGTTCTTGCCGGTCTGGATGCACAGCAGGGCGTCGTGGGCGCCCGCCTCGTGCGCGTAGGTGTAGTGCGAGTCGTTGGTGACCAGCGGGGGGATGCCGAGCTTCTTGCCGATCTCCAGCAGGCCGTCGCGGACCCGGCGCTCGATCTCGATGCCGTGGTCCATCAGCTCCAGGAAGTACTTGTCCTTGCCGAAGATGTCCTGGTACTCGGCGGCGGCCTTGAGGGCCTCGTCGAAGTGGCCGAGGCGCAGCCGGGTCTGCACCTCGCCCGAGGGACAGCCGGTGGAGGCGACGATGCCCTCGGACCACCGGGCGATGGTCTCCTTGTCCATCCGGGGCCACTTCTGCAGCCAGCCCTCGGCATAGGCGTCCGAGGAGAGGCGGAAGAGGTTGTGCAGACCCGTCCTGTTCACGGCCCACATCGTCTTGTGGGTGTAACCACCGGAACCGGAGACGTCGTCCCGCTTCTGGTGCGGCTGGCCCCACTGGATCTTGCGCTTGTTGCGCCGGGACTCGGGCGCGACATACGCCTCGATCCCGATGATCGGGGTGATTCCGGCTTTCTTCGCGGAGTGGAAGAAGTCGTACGCCCCGTGGAGGTTGCCGTGGTCGGACATGGCGATGTGCGTCATGCCCATCTCGTTGCAGGCGTTGAACATGTCCTTGAGCCGCGCGGCACCGTCCAGCAGCGAGTACTGGGTGTGGACGTGCAGGTGCGTGAACGGCGGCTTTGACACGGTATGGCCTCCAACGGAAACACTGGGCGGCGGGCGGGGGACAGTTCTGGGGGTCAGCGTCGAAGTCTATGCCCCGGCACTGACACTCGCGGGGGATCCCCGCGTACCTTCATGCGGGAACCGGGCACTGCCGCGTGGCGTCGCCCGTTGGAGACGGCAGAAACGCTGTCGTACAGGTAATGCACCAGGAGGCACCCAGCGATGTCGGCACCCCAGCTCAGCGACGAGCAGCGCGGCGAGGAGATCATCGCCGTCTTCGACACCGCCTTCGGCCGGCTCCTGGCCGCCGACCCGGCCGCGTTCCGGGTGAAGTTCCGGAAGATGGCGGCCTCGGCCTTCGCGTTCTACCGGGGCACGGCGTGCCTCTTCTACCACGACCTGACGGCGAATAAAGAGTTCGGCTCGCAGCGCGGCGGCCCGTACCTGGACGACCGCACCTCGCGCGTGTGGATCCACGGCGATCTGCACGCCGAGAACTTCGGCACGTACATGGACTCCAACGGCCGCCTGGTCTTCAACGTCAACGACTTCGACGAGGCCTACGTCGGCCCGTTCACCTGGGACCTGAAGCGCTTCTCGGCCTCGATCGCGCTCATCGGGTACGCGAAGGCGCTCAGTGACGAGCAGATCACCGAGCTGGTGACGGTCTACGCGGCGGCCTACCGCGAGCGCATCCACGCCCTCGCCACGGGCGCCAAGAGCGACGAGGTGCCGCCGTTCACCCTGGACACCGCGGAGGGCCCGCTGCTGGGCGCGCTGCGTGCCGCCCGCTCGCTCACCCGCTTCGAGCTGCTGGACTCGATGACCGAGATCCGCGACTTCGAGCGCCGCTTCGCGCCGGGCGGCGGCTCCATCGAGCTGGACGCCGCGACCCGCTACAAGGTCCTGGCCGCCTTCGACGGCTATCTGGAGACCCTGCCGGACTCCTCCCTGGCCCGCCCGGACTCCTACCGCGTGAAGGACGTGGTCGGCCGCCGGGGCATCGGCATCGGCTCGGCCGGCCTGCCGTCGTACAACATCCTGCTGGAGGGGCACAGCGACGCCCTGGAGAACGACGTCGTGATCTACATCAAGCAGGCCCAGACCCCGGCCGTCTCCCGGCACATCACGGACCCGGCGATCGCCGGCTACTTCCAGCACGAGGGCCACCGCACGGTCATCTCCCAGCGCGCCCTGCAGGCGCACGCGGACCCGTGGCTGGGCTGGACCGAGCTGGACGGCGCGGGCCAGCTGGTCGCCGAGGTCTCGCCGTACGCCGTGGACCTGGACTGGGGCGACATCGACGACCCCGAGGAGATCGCGGCCGTCGTCGCCGACCTGGGCCGGGCCACCGCCACCATGCACGCGGCGGCGGACGACCAGTCCGGCGAGTCCCTGGTGCCGTTCTCCACCGAGCGGGCCATCGACGCGGCGCTCGCGGCCGACGAGGAGGGCTTCGCGCCCCTCCTGGTGGACTTCGCGCACAGCTACGGCGCACGCGCGCGTGCCGACCACCAGGTCTTCGTCGACCTGTTCCGCAACGGCCGGATTCCGGGGCTGTAACCTTCGCGCACTCACAGACACCCTTTAGGGGTCCCTTAACCGCGTACGTGACAGACTCTTCTTTCACCATGGACATATCCGGGACCCAGCTCAGAGCCGTGCGCGCGGCGCTGTTCACGGCTGTCGTCGTGACGCTCAGCACCGCGTCGCACGTACTGCTGTCGCGGGCCCCGCTGCCGGTGGCGTCCGTGCTGACGGTCTGTGCCGGCGTGTTCGTCACCGCGTACGCGCTGGCGGGCCGCGAACGCGGCTTCGGCCGGATCGCGGCCCTGCTGATCCCGCTGGAACTGGCCGCCGACACGGTGTTCACCACCGGCCAGCACACCTGTTACGGCAGGGCGGGCGGCCCGGTCGCCGGCCCGCTGCACGCCTTCGGCTTCAAGGTGCTGTGCGAGGGCGGCGCCGTCGGCACCCCGCTGGCCCAGGTGACCGGGGCCCACGGCCGCCCGGGGGCGCTGCTCGCGCACGCCAGTCCGGCGGCCGCCTGGCTGCTGCTCGCCGCACACATCGGCGTGGGCCTGCTCGCCGCCGCCTGGCTGCGCCGGGGCGAGCGGGCGCTGGTCCAGCTGCTGCGCGCGGTCGCCGCCACCACCTTCCGGCCGCTGCTGCTCGCGGTGGCCGCGGTCACCGTCCGGCTGACCCCGGTCCGCCGGCTGCCGCGCCCGGCTCCGCGCCGGGCTGCCGCCCGCGACCGGCTTTTCGTGCACTCCCTGGGACGCCGTGGACCGCCGTGCTCGCCCGCTGCCGCCGCCAGCTGAGCGGCAGCACTGAGCACTACCAGTCCCCCACACGTATCCCGCGTACGACATGTGCGCGTCCCACATGGAGATCACCAACATGAGCAAGCGGAACGGCCAGGCGGCGAAGACGGCGGCCCGGGAGCGGCTGCGCCAGGAGCGCGAGCGGCAGGCCAAGCGCGACAAGGCCAAGCGGCAGCTCGTCGTGGCCGCCTCGGCGGTGGCCGTACTGGGCGCGGTCTTCGGCATCAGCTACGCCATCATCCAGGCGAACCAGCCCAGCTACTGGGAGGGCCTGAAGGACGCCAAGGTCGTCGCTCCCGCCCACACCACGGGCACGAACGGCACCACGGTCGTCATCGGCAAGGACACCGCCAAGAAGACCCTCAAGGTCTACGAGGACCCGCGCTGCCCCGTGTGCGCCTCCTTCGAGCAGGCCGTCGGCCCGACCGTGAAGAAGGACATCGACGACGGCAAGTTCAAGATCCAGTACATCGGCGGCACGTTCCTCGACGGCGACTCGCTGAGGGACGGCAAGATCGGCGCCAACGGCGTGGGCTCCAAGAACGCCATGAGCGCCATGGGCGCCGCGCTGAACGTCAGCCCGGAGGCGTTCCTGGCGTACAAGAGCGCGCTGTACTCCGCGAAGTACCACCCCGCCGAGACGGACGACAAGTTCAAGAGCGACGACTACCTCATCGAAATCGCCGACACCGTCCCGGCGCTGAAGAACAACACCGCGTTCGAGCAGGCCGTGAAGAAGGGCACCTACGACGCCTGGGCGCTGGCCATGTCGAAGACCTGGGACACCAACAAGGACGGCGTGACCGGCACCCCGAGCTTCGTCATGAACGGCAAGATGCTCACCACCGACAGCCAGGGTCACCCGCCCATGACCGTGGCCGACTTCAACAAGCTGGTGGACGCGGCCCTCAAGGGCTGACGGCTCGTCGGAAATCGCCTTTCACGTGAAGAGCGGGCGAACTTTCGAGGTTCGCCCGCTCTTGCCCATACCGATCAGTAACCTGATCGGTCGTGACCAGTCGATACAGAGCATCCGAGGCCGCCAAGGGCCTCAACTCCCTCGCACCGCGCCGCCGTACGGTCGTCAAGGCCGCGGCGGCGACTGCTGTGCTGGCGGGGCCGCTCGCCGCCGCCCTGCCGGCGCGCGCCGCCGACCGGGCCCCCGCCTTCCTGCACGGTGTCGCCTCCGGTGACCCGCTGCCCGACGGCGTCCTGCTGTGGACCCGGGTGACTCCGACGCCGGAGGCCACGCCCGGCTCGGGCGTCGGCCCGGACACCGAGGTGAACTGGGTCGTCGCCAGGGACAAGGCGTTCACCAGCATCGTCGCCAAGGGGTCCGTCACCGCGACCGCCACCTCCGACCACACCGTGAAGGCCGACGTCCGGGGCCTGGAACCGGCCACCGACTACTGGTTCCGGTTCTCGGCCGGCGGCACCGAATCCCCGGTGGCCCGTACCCGCACCGCGCCCGCGGCGGACGCGAACGTGTCCGGGCTGCGCTTCGGCGTGGTCAGCTGCGCCAACTGGGAGGGCGGCTACTTCGCCGCCTACCGCCACCTCGCGGCCCGCAACGACCTGGACGCCTGGCTGCACCTCGGCGACTACATCTACGAGTACAAGTCCGGCGAGTACGCGGCGCGCGGCACGGTCGTCCGCCCGCACGCCCCCGCGAACGAGATCATCACGCTCGCCGACTACCGCATCCGGCACGCCACGTACAAGACCGACCCCGATCTGCAGGCCCTGCACCTGAAGGTGCCGGTCGTCGCGATCTGGGACGACCACGAGTTCGCCGACAACGCCTGGTCGGGCGGCGCGGTCAACCACACCGAGGGCGCCGAGGGCACCTGGACCGCCCGCAAGGCGGCCGCCAAGCAGGCCTACTTCGAGTGGATGCCCGTCCGCCCCGCCATCGAGGGCACCACCTACCGGCGGCTGCGCTTCGGCAAGCTCGCCGACCTGTCCCTGATGGACCTGCGTTCCTTCCGCTCCCAGCAGGCGTCCGCCGGCAGCGGTTCGGTGGACGACCCGAACCGGACGATCACCGGCCGGGCCCAACTGGACTGGCTGAAGGCCGGGTTGAAGGCCTCCGACACCAGGTGGCGGCTGGTCGGCAACTCCGTGATGATCGCGCCGTTCGTCATCGGCTCCCTCACCGCCGACCTGCTCAAGCCGCTCGCCAAGCTGCTCGGCCTGCCGCAGGACGGCATCGGCGTCAACACCGACCAGTGGGACGGCTATACGCACGACCGCCGCGAACTCCTCGACCACCTGCGCTCGAACGCCATCGGCAACACCGTCTTCCTGACCGGCGACATCCACATGTCCTGGGCCAACGACGTGCCGGTGGACGCGGGTACCTATCCGCTGTCGCCGTCGGCGGCCACCGAGTTCGTCATCACGTCGGTGACCTCCGACAACCTCGACGACATCGTCAAGGTCCCCGAGGGCACGGTCTCCGCGCTCGCCGCGCCGGTCATCGAGGCCGCCAACCGGCACGTCCACTGGGTGGACACCGACCGGCACGGCTACGGCGTGCTGGACATCACCGCCGACCGCACGCAGATGGACTACTACGTCCTGTCCGACCGCACCGACGCGAACGCCACCTCCACGTGGGTGCGCTCCTACCGCACCCGCAGCGGCACCCAGAAGGTCGAGCGGACCTACGACCCGGTGTAGCCGCCGGCTACACCGACTGCAGGCTGTCGAGGAAGCCGAGCGCCACCCGCCAGGTGGCCTCGGCGGCCTCGGCGTCGTAGTCCGGCAGCCCGGGGTCGGTGTAGAGGTGCCCGGCGCCGGCGTAGCGGTAGACCTCCACATCGGCTCCGGTCCGGCCCATCTGCAGATACCAGGCGCTCAGCCAGTCGTCCGTCTCGAACGGGTCCGGCTCGGCCACATGCAGCTGCACCGGCAGCCCGTCCACGTGCGCGGCCGGCGCGATGTCCGACGTGCCGTGCAGGAGCAGCAGCCCGCGCGCCTTGTCGTCGCCGAGGGCGAGGGTCTGCGCGATGGAGGCGCCGAGCGAGAACCCGGCGTACACCAGCCCTCGCTCCGAGTACGGCGCCGCCGCCAGCACGGCCCGCTTCAGCAGCTCCTCCTTGCCGATCCGCTCGTTGAACTCCATGCCCTCCTCGACGGTGCCGAACGTGCGCCCCTCGAAGAGGTCGGGCGTCCACACCTCGTGGCCCGCCGTACGCAGCCGGTCCGCGGCGTCGCGCACCGCGGGCCTGAGGCCGTAGGTCGAGTGAAAAAGCATGATGTTCATGAGGCCATGGTGCCAGCCGGTGCGGGCGCCGCCGGAGCCGCCGTACCCACGAACCCGCCGAACTCACATGTTCATGGCCGCCGAGCGCCGGTTAGAAGCGGAGGCATGGAGAACCTGCTCCGACCTGTGATCGTGATCGGCGGCTCGGTGCTGATCACCCTGGCGATCGGCTGGGCCACCGACCGGCTGCTGTGCAAGGCCGACGCGCGTGACCGCGACACCCCGCTGTGGGGGCTGCTGCGCCGTGGCCGAGTCCCGTACCAGCTCGTGCTGTGCGCCGCCCTGCTGCGCGGGTCCTACGACCAGGCGAAGCTGCTGGAGCGGCACCAGGCCGGCATCGGCCGGACGCTGACGCTGGTGCTGATCGGCTCCGCCGCCTGGCTGGTGATCCGGATCGCGGCGGCGATCGTCGAGACCACCTACAGCCGCTACGCCCGCGCGCACCGGGACCCCGCCCGGGTGCGCAGGGTGCGCACACAGGTGGAGCTGATCATGCGGGTGGTGTCCGCGATCGTGATCGTCGTGGCGATCGCCGCCATGCTGCTGACCTTCCCGGCGATGCGCGCGGCCGGCGCCTCACTGCTCGCTTCGGCGGGCATCATCGCCGCCATCGCCGGTGTGGCCGCCCAGTCGACCCTGTCCAATATGTTCGCCGGGCTGCAGATCGCCTTCGGTGACATGGTGCGGATCGGCGACACCGTCGTCGTGGACGGCGAGTGGGGCGCGGTGGAGGAGATCACGCTGACCTTTCTGACGGTACGCACCTGGGACGAGCGCCGGATCACCATGCCGGTGTCGTACTTCACCTCCAAGCCCTTCGAGAACTGGTCACGGGGGACCCCGCAGATGACGGGCATCGTCTACTGGCACCTCGACCACAGCGCGCCCGTCGAGGCGATGCGCGAGAAGCTGCGCGACATCCTGCGCCAGTGCCCGGCGTGGGACGGCCGCGCCTACGGCCTGGTGGTGACGGACAGCACACCCACCACCATCCAGGTGCGCGCCCTGGTGACCGCGAAGGACGCCGACGACATCTGGACGGTGCGGGTCACGGTCCGCGAGCAGATGATCACCTGGCTGATGACCGAGCACGCCTACGCGCTTCCCCGCGTCAACACCTCCGAGGCGGTGCTCCCGCCGCACCGCCTCCCGTACCGCGACGGCGCCTCACTCCGCAAGGACTACGACGTCCCGCGCACCCGCCGCGGCTGACGTCCCCTTCGACGTCCGCTCCGAGTTGTCCACAGGCCGCTTGTGCGACACGTGGGCACGGTCACCGCAGACTCCGCACGTCCAGATGCCGGAGCACCCGGTCCACGATCTCCGGATCCGCCCCCGGCTCGCTGCGGGCCGCCAGCACCTCGTGCCGCGCCGCGCTCAGCATCTCGTTCTGGATGTTCCGCACCCGTTTCAGCCGCCGGGCCCGCTGGTGCTGGGCCTCCCTGCGCTCCTCCTCCCCCATGTCGGGACTGATCCGGATCCCGATGTCGAAGGCGCGCCGCAGCATCTGCTCGGACAGGTCCTCGGGCAGGTCCTCCACCTGCTCGATCTCCCGCAGCCGGCGCTTGGCCGCCTTGGCCGCCCGCACCGCCAGCTCCTTCTCGAACTCCTTCTCCCGTTCGGAGTCGGCCCGCACCCCGAGCCACCTCACCAGCGACGGCAGCGTGAGCCCCTGCAGGACCAGTGTGACGATGATCACCCCGAAGGCGATGAAGACGATCTCGTCCCGGTCGGGGAACCGGGATCCGTCAGCGGTCTTCAGCGGAACGGCAAGCGCCAGCGCCACCGAGGCCACCCCGCGCATCCCGGACCACCACATCACGACGGTCTCCCGCCAGCTCACCGGGATCTCCTCGTCGTAGTCCCGCCGCGCGTGCAGCCGCTTGGTCAGCCAGGTCGCCGGCAGCAGCCACAGCAGCCGTACGACGATCACCACGCCCACGACGGCGGCCGCCCAGCCGAGCATCTCGCCCCACCGCCCCTGGGCCGTGCGGATGGCGTTGTGCAGCTCCAGGCCGATGAGCCCGAAGGCGACGCCCGTGACGAGCGTGTCGATGATGTCCCAGAAGGTGTGCCCGGCCAGCCGGGTCATCACGTCGTCGGCGTCGGTGGCGTACTCGGCGAGGAAGAGCGCCGTGGTGAGCACCGCCAGCACCCCCGAGCCGTGCAGCTTCTCCGCGAGCACATAGGAGGCGTACGGCACCAGCAGGGTCATGCCGATCTGCAGGGTCGGATCGCCCAACAGGTCCATCAGCCGGTTCGCGCCCCAGCCGAGCACCAGGCCCACGAGCACCGCGACGACGGCGGACAGCACCAGGTCCAGGCCGGCCCGCCACGGCGAGAACGAACCGCTCACGGCCGCGGCGATCGCCACGTGGTACAGCACGATGGCCGTGACGTCGTTGAAGAGACCCTCGCCCTCCAGGATCGACACCAGGCGGCGCGGCAGCCCGAGCTGTCCGGCGACGCTGGTCGCGGCGACCGGATCGGGCGGGGCGATCAGCGCGCCGAGCGCGACGGCGGCGGCGATCGGCAGCCCCGGCACGATCGCGTTGGCGACGAACGCCACGCACACCGTCGTCACGAACACCAGGGCGACGGCCAGCAGGAGAATCGGGCGGACGTTGGCCGCGAACTGCCGCCAGGAGGTGCGCCGTACAGCGGCGTAGAGCAGCGGCGGGAGCAGCCCGGGCAGGATCAGGTCCGGCGGGATGTCCACGTTGGGCACGAAGTCGGCCACCGCGAGGGCCCCGCCGAACAGCGTCATCAGCACCGGCGCCGGCACCCCGATCCGGTCCCCCACAGGGACGCTCACCAGGGCCCCGAGCAGCAGGACGAACAACAGGGCCAACTGATCCACGGCCGGCGCTCCGGGGGTCGACGATCACACGGCAGGCCTCAAGCCTGCCATCCGGCCGCAGGGAACGCCTGCCGCCCGACGACGCGGCCGGCGCCTACAGGGCGCGGCGCATCGCCCGGTGCGCAATGCCGGCGTCCGGGAACTCCGGGCCGTACGCCGCATAGCCGAGGCGCTCGTAGAAGCCCAGGGCGTGGGTCTGCGCGTGCAGGTCCACCGCGGTGAGGCCACGCGTGCGTGCCGCGTCCTCGATCGCCCGCACCAGGGCCACGCCGACACCGAGCCCGCGGGCCTCGCGCGAGACGGCGAGCCGCCCCAGGGAGCCCACCGCCGCGTCCCCGCCCGTCTTCGCCGCCGCGGCCTCGCCGTACAGCAGCCGCCCGGTGCCGAGCGGCACGCCGTCCTCGCGGACCGCCAGGACATGCACGGCGACCGCGTCGTAGGCGTCGTACTCGATGTCCTCGGCGACGCCCTGCTCGACGACGAAGACCTCCTTGCGGACCGCGAAGCACGCCTCGCGGTCGGCGGGGTCCTCGGCGATCCGCACGGTGTACGGCGCGCTCACGCGTACGTTTCCTCGCGGACCTGGTCGAGGGCCTCCTGCAGGTCCTCGGGGTAGTCGCTCGCGAACTCCACCCACTGGCCGTCCCCGGGGTGCTCGAAGCCGAGGCGCACCGCGTGCAGCCACTGGCGGGTCAGGCGCAGCCGCTTGGCGAGGGTGGGGTCGGCGCCGTAGGTGAGGTCGCCGACGCAGGGGTGGCGGTGGGCGGACATGTGGACGCGGATCTGGTGGGTACGGCCGGTCTCCAGCTTCACGTCCAGCAGCGAGGCGGCGCGGAACGCCTCGATGAGGTCGTAGTGCGTCACGGAAGGCTTGCCCTCGGCCGTGACCGCCCACTTGTAGTCGTGGTTCGGGTGGCGGCCGATCGGCGCGTCGATCGTGCCGCTCGTCGGGTCCGGGTGGCCCTGGACGAGGGTGTGGTAGCGCTTGTCGACCGTGCGCTCCTTGAACTGGCGCTTGAGCGACGTGTACGCCCGCTCCGACTTGGCGACCACCATCAGGCCCGAGGTGCCGACGTCCAGGCGGTGCACGATGCCCTGGCGCTCGGCGGCGCCGGAGGTGGAGATCCGGTACCCGGCGGCGGCGAGACCGCCGATGACGGTCGGGCCGGACCAGCCCGGCGAGGGGTGCGCGGCCACGCCGACCGGCTTGACGATCACGACCACGTCCTCGTCGTCGTGCACGATCTCCATGCCCTCGACCGGCTCGGCGACCACCTGCACCGGCGCGGGCGCCTGCGGCATCTCGACCTCGAGCCAGGCGCCGCCGTGCACCCGCTCGGACTTGCCGACCACCGCGCCGTCGACCTGGACCTTGCCGGCCGCGGCCAGCTCCGCCGCCTTCGTGCGGGAGAAGCCGAACATGCGGGAGATGGCGGCGTCGACGCGCTCGCCCTCCAGGCCGTCGGGCACGGGCAGGGTTCGGATCTCGGGAATCGTGCTCACCCGTCGAGTATGCCGGACGGGCGGCAACGCCCCGAACGCGCCTGTGGACAACTCCCGCTGTGGATAACTCCCGGCACCCCCCGCGAGAGTCAGTCCTTGTGGACCGTGCCGTCCGGGTCCAGGCCGCGGAAGGACAGCAGCACGATCAGGATGCCGCCGCACACGATCGCCGAGTCCGCCAGGTTGAACACGGCGAAGCCCTTGGGCGCGATGAAGTCCACGACCTTGCCCTCGAAGACGCCGGGCGCCCGGAAGATCCGGTCGGTGAGGTTGCCGAGGGCGCCGCCGAGCAGCAGGCCGAGCGCGATGGCCCAGGGGTAGCTGTAGAGCTTGCGGGCCAGGCGGATGATCACCACGATCACGGCCGCGGCGATCAGGGTGAAGATGACCGTGAAGGCCGCGCCGAAGCCGAAGGCCGCGCCCGGGTTGCGGATGGCGTTCAGCTCCAGCCAGTCCCCGATCAGCTTGATCGGCTCGTGCCCCTCCAGCTTGGCGACCACGAGCGTCTTGCTGATCAGGTCGAGGGCGTACGCGAACGCGGCCACCGCGAACAGCAGGGCGATCCGGCGCCCGCGACGGTCCCGTACCGGGGCCGGGGCCTGCTGCCCGTCAGCCCCGGCCACCGCCGTCTGCTCGCCGCTGTCGTCCGGGGTGTCCGGCGTACCGATGATGCGCTCCGCCTCTGCCACGTGAGTCCCTCAACCTAGGTGCCTGACTGAGGACGAGACTACGGCACGGCCCGGTACGCTCAGGAGCGGCGTTCCTGCTTCTGTTTGCACTCCACGCACAGCGTGGCCCGCGGGAAGGCCTGCATCCGGGCCTTGCCGATGGGGTTGCCGCAGTTCTCGCACAGGCCGTAGGTACCCGCGTCCAGCCGCTCCAGCGCGTGCTCGTTCTGGACCAGCATCTCGCGCGCGTTGGCGGCGAGCGCCAGCTCGTGCTCGCGCGTGATGTTCTTGGTGCCGGTGTCGGCCTGGTCGTCTCCCGCGCCGTCGCCGGAGTCCCGCATCAGGCCTGCCAGGGACGCCTCGGAGGAGCTGATCTCGTTCTGCAACCGCTCCACCTCGGACAGCAGCTCGGCACGGGCCTTCACGACCTCCTCCGGGGTCCAGGGATCCTCACCGGGGCGCACCGCCAGTTCGCCGGGCTCCGCCGCGGCGACCCGCGCCTTGGGAACGGCGGTCTCCGCCGTGGCCGTGCCAGGAGTCTTCTTCGCAACCACTGTCGTGGCTCCCGTCTGCTTCGCGGCCCGCGCCGCGCCCGCTTTCTTGGCCCTGCTCGTGTGGGCCGCCTCCGTGGAGACGCCCTCGGCGGCCGTCCTCCCGCTGCCGGCCTTCTTCGCCGCCGGCTTCTCGACGGCCGTCTCCTCCGCCTCCGCCACCCCCTTCACCTTCACCGCGGTCTTCTTGCCGACGGCCTTCCTGGACACCTGCTTCTTCGGAACCGCCGCCCGGTCCGCCACCGCCTCGCCGGCGACCGCCTTCCCGGCCGGCGCCTTCCCGGCCGGCGCCTTCCCGGCCGGCGCCTTCCCGGCCGACGCCTTCCCGGCAGCGGTCTTGTCCTTGGCGGTGGGTTTGCCGGCAGCGCTCGTCCTGGCTGCCGTTTCCTTCGGGGCCGCCTTCTTGGCAGCCGCAGCCGCCTTCTTTCCGGCCTGCTTTCCGGCCTGCTTTCCGGCCTGCTTTTCGACGGCTGCTTCCTTGACCGGCGCCTTCTTACCGGCCGTCTGCTTCACCGTGGTCTTCTTCGCGGCCGTCCTATCGGCGGCCGGCTCTGCACCCGCTCCCCCCGTGTCCTTTCCCCCCGTGTCCTTTCCCCCGGTGCCCTTCCCCCCGGTCACCCTCTTCGTCCCGGCCACTCCCTTGGCCTCACCGCCGGAGGCAGCCGCGCCGGAGGCAGCCCGGCCCCTGCGCCGACCGGTCGCCGGCTGCTGTACGGCGGTCTCTTTCGCCACCATGGCCGCGGCCCCTTCACATATTGTGATCTTGCTCGCGAATCGTGCTGGGACGATAAATCGACTTGAGTCCCGCGGCAACGGGGCACACCGCCCGATTCGCCCGCCCGCACCCCCCGCGCAGCGGGCCTGCATCCGTTGTGCCCAGCTCCCCGCCGGGTAATCCGCCGGAGCCGGGCCTCGCCGGACCCGGGCGCACGCCCCCTCGCCATTCGGGTCATCCCGGCCCCTCGCACCGCCCGCCGCGGCACCGCACGCAAATCCGGTCGGCCGCTGTCCGCGCGGCGCCGTACACTGGGCGGAGCGAAAAGCGTGGATGGGGACGAGTAGCGGCGTACGCGGCCGAGAGCGACCCGGGGACGGTGTGAGCCCGGGGGCGAGCGCGACGTGAAGATCACCCCGGAGCCGCCGGAAGAAAGCCGCAGCCGCAGGGCCAGCGCGAGTAGAACCGGCTTCGCGACCCCAATGAGGGGGCTCACCGGCGCGTACGGCGCGACGGAGGGCCAAGGAGGGTGGTACCGCGGGAGCGCGCCGCACACGGCGTAGGCAGGATCGAAGGCTCTCGTCCCTCCGACGGAAGGCAGCAAGTCCGTTGGAGGATGCTCGCAGATGACAGCGCCGACGTACCGCCAGGTGCCCGCACAGGTCGACCTGCCCGCTCTTGAGCACGCCGTGCTCGACTTCTGGCGCGACCAGAAGATCTTCACCAAGAGCCTGGAGCAGTCCGAGGGCCGCCCGGAATGGGTGTTCTACGAAGGCCCGCCCACCGCCAACGGCATGCCCGGCGCCCACCACATCGAGGCGCGCGTCTTCAAGGACGTCTTCCCCCGCTTCCGCACCATGCGCGGCCACCACGTGGCCCGCAAGGCCGGCTGGGACTGCCACGGCCTCCCGGTGGAGCTGACGGTCGAGAAGGAGCTCGGCTTCAGCGGCAAGCAGGACATCGAGGCGTACGGCATCGCCGAGTTCAACGCCAGGTGCCGTGAGTCCGTGCTCCGCCACACCGACGCGTTCGAAGCGCTCACGACCCGCATGGGCTACTGGGTCGACCTCAACGACGCGTACGTCACGATGGCCCCCGAGTACATCGAGTCCGTCTGGTGGTCGCTGAAGGAGATCTTCACCAAGGGCCTGCTGGTCCAGGACCACCGCGTGGCCCCCTGGTGCCCGCGCTGCGGCACCGGCCTGTCCGACCACGAGCTGGCGCAGGGCTACGAGACGGTCGTGGACCCGTCCGTGTACGTCCGCTTCCCGCTCACCTCCGGGCCGCTCGCCGGCGAGGCCGCGCTCCTGGTGTGGACGACGACCCCCTGGACCCTGGTGTCCAACACGGCGGTCGCCGCGCACCCGGAGGTCACCTACGTCGTCGCGACCAACGGCGAGGAGAAGCTCGTCGTCGCCGAGCCGCTCGTGGGCAAGGCGCTCGGCGAGGGCTGGGAGAGCACGGGCCAGACCTTCACCGGCGCCGAGATGGAGCGCTGGACGTACCAGCGGCCCTTCGAGCTCGTGGAGTTCCCGGCTCCGGCCCACTTCGTGGTGAACGCCGACTACGTCACCACCGAGGACGGCACGGGTCTGGTCCACCAGTCCCCCGCCTTCGGTGAGGACGACCTCAAGGTGTGCCGTTCCTACGGCCTGCCGGTCGTGAACCCGGTCCGCCCGGACGGTACCTTCGAGGAGGACGTCCCGCTGGTCGGCGGCGTCTTCTTCAAGAAGGCGGACGAAAAGCTCACCGAGGACCTGTCGCAGCGCGGCCTCCTCTTCAAGCACCTGCCATACGAGCACAGCTACCCGCACTGCTGGCGCTGTCACACCGCGCTGCTCTACTACGCGCAGCCCTCCTGGTACATCCGCACGACGGCGATCAAGGACCGCCTCATCCAGGAGAACGAGACGACCAACTGGTTCCCGGAGACGGTCAAGCACGGCCGCTTCGGCGACTGGCTGAACAACAACATCGACTGGGCGCTGTCACGTAACCGCTACTGGGGCACCCCGCTGCCGATCTGGCGCTGCGAGGACGACCACCTCACCTGCGTCGGCTCCCGCGCGGAGCTGACCGAGCTGACCGGCACGGACCAGTCGGACCTGGACCCGCACCGGCCGTACATCGACGAGGTCACCTTCACCTGCTCGCACGAGGGCTGTGCGCAGACGGCCACGCGCGTGCCGGAGGTCATCGACGCCTGGTACGACTCGGGTTCCATGCCGTTCGCGCAGTGGGGCTACCCGCACAAGAACAAGGAGCTGTTCGAGAGCCGCTACCCGGCGCAGTTCATCTCCGAGGCCATCGACCAGACCCGCGGCTGGTTCTACACGCTGATGGCCGTCGGCACCCTCGTCTTCGACAAGTCGTCGTACGAGAACGTCGTCTGCCTCGGCCACATCCTCGCCGAGGACGGCCGCAAGATGTCCAAGCACCTGGGTAACACCCTGGACCCGATCCCGCTCATGGACCGGCACGGCGCGGACGCGGTGCGCTGGTTCATGGCGGCCGGCGGCTCCCCGTGGGCGGCCCGCCGGGTGGGCCACGGCACCATCCAGGAGGTCGTCCGCAAGACCCTGCTGACGTACTGGAACACGGTCGCCTTCCAGGCGCTGTACGCCCGTACGTCGAGCTGGGCGCCCAGCGCGGCCGACCCGGTCCCGGCCGAGCGCCCGGTGCTGGACCGCTGGCTGCTGTCCGAGCTGCACGCCCTCACGGACCAGGTGACGCAGGCGCTGGAGGCGTACGACACCCAGCGCGCCGGCAAGCTGCTGTCCGCGTTCGTCGACGACCTGTCCAACTGGTACGTCCGCCGTTCGCGGCGCCGCTTCTGGCAGGGCGACAAGGCCGCGCTGCGCACGCTGCACGAGGTGCTGGAGACGGTCACCAAGCTGATGGCGCCGATCACCCCGTTCATCACCGAGCGGGTGTGGCAGGACCTGGTCGTGCCGGTGACCCCGGGCGCGCCGGAGTCCGTGCACCTGGCCTCCTGGCCGGAGGCGGACCTGTCCGCCATCGACCCGGAGCTGTCCAGGCAGATGGTCCTGGTCCGCCGGCTGGTGGAGCTCGGCCGGGCCACGCGCGCGGAGTCGGGCGTCAAGACGCGTCAGCCGCTGTCCCGCGCGCTGATCGCGGCGACCGGCTTCGAGTCCCTCGACCCCGGGCTGCACACGCAGATCACCGAGGAGCTGAACGTCTCGTCGCTGGCGTCGCTCTCCGAGGTGGGCGGCTCGCTGGTGGACACCACCGCGAAGGCCAACTTCCGTGCGCTGGGCAAGCGGTTCGGCAAGCGGGTGCAGGACGTGGCCAAGGCCATCGCCGGTGCCGACGCCGCCGCGCTCTCCCTCGCCCTGCGCGAGGGCACGGCCTCCGTGGAGGTCGACGGTGAGACGGTCACCCTCGCTCCGGACGAGGTGATCATCACGGAAACCCCGCGTGAGGGCTGGTCGGTGGCCTCCGACTCCGGCGCCACGGTCGCACTCGACCTGGAGATCACGGAGGAGCTGAGGCAGGCGGGCCTGGCCCGTGACGCGATCCGGCTGATCCAGGAGGCCCGCAAGAACAGCGGGTTGGATGTGGCCGACCGGATCGCTCTGCGGTGGACGTCCACGGACCCGGCGGTGGTCGCCGCGCTCGGCGAGCATGCGGGACTGATCGCCGAGGAGGTCCTGTCGAAGGACTTCCAGCAGGGCGAGGCCGACGACAGCTACGGCGAGCCGTTCACCGACGAGGGGCTGGCGCTGACGTTCCGGCTGCGCAAGGCGTAAGCACCGTCCGTCCTGAGAAGGGCCCGGTCTCCACTGAGGAGGCCGGGCCCTTCTTGAAGTGCAGGTGACGCAACCCGCGTAAAAAGGGCGGGCCCCCAGGACCGAAGTCCAAGGGGCCCGCCCTATTGAGCGCTGCCGACGCCGTTGTCGTACTAGTGCCCGGTGCTCAGTTGTCGTCCTCGTCGATCAGGAACCCGCGCATCGGCGAGGGTGCCTGGCCCATCGGGGACGGACCCTGCGGACGGACCGGAGCCATGGGCTGGGTCATGGCCGGGGTCATCTGCTGCTGGCCGCCGTAGGACGGGGCGGACGGAGCGGGGTTGCCGCCCATCGTCTGGTTGCCGCCGTACGACGGGGCGCTCGCGCCGGCCGGGGCCATGGAAGGCGCCGGGGACGGCGGCAGAGACGCGGTGGCCGGGGTACGCGGCGGGGCCAGCGAGTCGTCGGCCTGGGTCTCCAGCTGGCGCAGCTGGGACTCCAGGTACGACTTCAGGCGCGTGCGGTACTCGCGTTCGAAGCCGCGCAGGTCCTCGACCTTGCGCTCCAGCGTGGCGCGGGCGGACTCCAGGGAGCCCATCGCGACACGGTGCTTCTCCTGCGCGTCCCGCTCCAGGGCGTCGGCCTTGGCACGGGCGTCACGCTCCAGACCCTCGGCGCGGCTGCGGGCCTCGCCGACGATCTTGTTGGCCTCGGAGCGGGCCTCGGCGATCGCCTGGTCGGCGGTCTGCTGGGCCAGCGAGAGGACACGGGCGGCACTGTCGCCACCGGGGCCCTGACCCATCGGGCCGGGACCGCCCATGGGACCGCCCATGGGGCCACCCATCTGCTGCTGCATGGGCGGCTGACCGCCCATCGGGCCCTGACCCATCGGACCCTGACCCATCGGACCCTGGCCCATCGAGCCCTGGCCCATCGGGCCGGGACCCTGCGGGCCGCCCTGGCCGCCGGGACCGGCGGGCAGCTGCGGGGCGCCGCTCGGCAGCTGGGGCGGGCCACCCATGGGGCCGCCCATCTGCTGCTGCGGCGGGCCCGATATGCCGGCGGGCACCGGCGCGCCGGGACCTCGCATGCCCTGCTGCTGAGGATGCTGCTGCTGGTCCTGCTCCGGCGGGCCCTTGCGCATGTTCTGCTGGTTCTGCGCGGCCGCACGCGTCGCCGCGGCCAGCTTGGCGCGCAGGTCCTCGTTCTCGCGGAGCAGACGGGTCAGTTCGGCTTCGACCTCGTCGAGGAAGGCATCGACCTCGTCCTCGTCATAGCCTTCTCGGAGGCGGACGGTCGTGAACTGCTTGTTCCGCACGTCCTCGGGGGTCAACGGCATCTCTTCACCTCAACGTAGTCATCGGCAGTCGGCAAGACCGTATCGTCCATCCTCATCCCACGAAGCTCCCCGTGATCGAGAGGAGGATGTAGACAATGATCATCAGTACGAAGAAGGACAGGTCGAGCGCCACGCCCCCGAGACGCAGCGGCGGAATGAACCGCCGCAGAAGCTTCAGCGGTGGATCGGTGACAGTGTAGGTGGCCTCCAGTACGACCACCATCGCCTTGCCGGGTTGCCACGAGCGGGCGAACTGGAACACGTAATCCATGACCAGCCGGAAGATGAGCACGGCGAGGAACACCAGCAGCGCGGTGTGGACCACCGTGACGAACACGCTCATGGCCTGCGCTTCCCTCTCCCCTGTTCCATGCTCTTCCGAGCCTCGATCCGGTTGTTGCGTCTCAGCTCTGGTTGAAGAACCCGCCCTCTGCGATGCGGGCCTTGTCCTCCGCCGTGACATCGACGTTAGCAGGAGACAACAGGAACACCTTCTGCGTCACCCGCTCGATGCTGCCGTGAAGACCAAACACCAAACCGGCCGCAAAGTCGACAAGTCGCTTCGCGTCTGTGTCATCCATCTCAGTCAGATTCATGATCACCGGGGTGCCCTCACGGAAGTGTTCCCCGATGGTACGGGCTTCGTTGTAGGTCCGGGGGTGAAGCGTGGTGATCCGGTAAGGCTCTCGCTCGGACACAACCTTGGGCATGATCACCGGTGCGTTCTTCTCGAGGGACTGACGTTCTTGTGTGATGGATGCCACGGGCGCGATGCGCGCCGGACGTCCGGTATCCGCGGCGAGCGCCGTCGAACGGGCCACCGGCTCGCGTGGCGCGGGCGGTTGCACGATTCGCACCTCTTCATCCCTTTGGGGCTGATGTGCGCTGTGCGACGAATGTGACGATTCATGCCGTCGGTGGTCCCGCTCGGGCTCCGGGTCCAACTCGGGTTCGAAGTCGTCGTCGGGGTCGAATCCGCGGCCGTCGTACCCATCGTCCTCCACGAGGCCGAGGTAGACCGCCATCTTGCGCATCGCGCCGGCCATGCTCTGAGTCCTCCGCTCTGTGGTGGATCGGCTGACGACTGCCAAGTGCCCGCGATCCACGTGGTCGTTGTGCCCGTCTTCACAGGCATTGACCATATTTTCTGCTGTGGTCCGACTTCCTGGCGACGTTACCCGAGGCTGGGGCGGACTCCGAGTACCGCAGTGCCGACGCGCACATGTGTCGCCCCGGCGGCCACGGCCTGTTCGAGATCCGCACTCATCCCTGCTGACACCATGGTTGCAGCCGGATGGGCTCGGCGCAGGTCAGTCGACAAATCCATGAGCCGCCGAAACGCCTCCTGTTCGCGTCCCGCGTACTCCCCGGTGAGCGGAGCGACGGTCATCAGTCCGTCGAGCCGCAGCCCCGGTGCCTCGCCGACGAGGTCGGCCAACTCTTCGATTCCGTGCGGGGACACGCCTCCGCGCTCCCCCCGGCCGCTCGCGCCCGCGTCCAGCGCGACCTGGATCAGGCAGCCGACCTCGCGTTCCGCCCGCACCGCCTCCTTCGACAGCGCGGTGACGAGCCGGGCGCGGTCGACGGACTGCACGACATCGGCGTAACCAACCACTGAACGAACCTTGTTGGTCTGCAATTGACCGACAAAGTGCCATTTCAGTGGAAGATCCGCGCACGCGGCGGCCTTCGGGGCCGCGTCCTGGTCACGGTTCTCGGCGACATGACGCACACCGAGTTCCGACAGGATCCGCACATCGCTCGCCGGGTAGGTCTTGGTGACCACGATCAGGGTCACCTCCTCCCGCTTGCGCCCCGCCGCCACACACGCGGCGGTGATGCGCTCCTCCACTTTCGCCAGATTTCCGGCGAGTTCGGTCTTACGGTCCGTCATACCCCATCAGTCCAGCCACACGTAGCTCGCGAGCCGCCCGGTCGTGCGGTCACGGCGGTACGAGAAGTGGTCGCCCGACTCCAGCGTGCACACCGGTGACTGCGCCCGGTCGCACACCCCGAGCCGGTCGAGCTGCGCGTGCACCCCGGCGCTCACGTCGACCGCCGGCGTACCCCAGCTCGTCTCAGCGTGCGCCGCCGGCTCGACGGCGGCCACTTCGGCGCGCATCGGCTCCGGCACCTCGTAGCACCGCCCGCAGACGGCCGGTCCGGTGCGCGCGACGATCCGGCCGGGCTCGGCACCGAGTCCGGCCATGGCCCGTACGGCGGCGGGGACGACCCCCTTGACCATGCCGGGCCGTCCGGCGTGGACGGCTGCCACGACCCCGGCGACGGGATCGGCCAGCAGCACCGGCACGCAGTCGGCGGTGAGGACGGCGAGGGCGAGCCCACGGCGGGCGGTGACGATCGCGTCGACCTCCCGGACCGGGCGGTCGCCCCAGGGCTCGTCCACCACGGCCGCGTCGGCGCCGTGCACCTGGTTCATCCAGACGACCCGGCCCGCATCGATGCCGAGCGACTTGGCGGCGATGTCCCGGTTGGCCCGTACGGCCTCCGGGGCGTCGCCGACCGCGCCGCCCAGGTTCAGCTCCTCATACGGAGCGGCGCTCACCCCGCCCCACCGGTCGGTGAAGGCGAAGTGCGCGCCGCTCACGCTCTCGCGCCGTCCTATCACTTGAGGAAGTCCGGAACGTCCAGTTCCTCGGCCGCGCTGTCCGAGTAGGTCCGCGGCGCCGGCGTCACCGGCGGGGCGACCGGGATGTCGGGCACCGGCTCGGGCGCCGGCTCCGGGTCCTCCTTCGGCGTCACACTGCCGAGCGAGCCGAAGGCCGGCCGGCTGGGCTCGGCCGGCCGTGCCGGGGCGGGCTCCTCGCGACGGGGGGCCGTCGAAGTCGAGGCCGAGCCGAGGACGTTGTCCCGGCGGGCCGGCGGCTGGCCGCCGTCGAAGCCGGCCGCGATCACGGTGACCCGGACCTCGTCGCCGAGGGCGTCGTCGATGACCGCTCCGAAGATGATGTTGGCCTCGGGGTGGGCGGCCTCGCTGACCAGCTGGGCGGCCTCGTTGATCTCGAACAGGCCGAGGTCGGAGCCGCCGGAGATGGAGAGCAGCACACCGCGGGCGCCGTCGATGGACGCCTCCAGCAGCGGCGAGGAGATCGCCATCTCGGCGGCGGCCACCGCGCGGTCGTCGCCGCGGGCCGAGCCGATGCCCATGAGCGCCGAACCGGCCTCGGACATGACCGACTTCACGTCGGCGAAGTCGAGGTTGATCAGACCCGGAGTGGTGATGAGGTCGGTGATGCCCTGGACACCGGAGAGCAGGACCTGGTCGGCGGACTTGAAGGCGTCCAGGACCGAGACCTGGCGGTCCGAGATGGACAGCAGCCGGTCGTTGGGGATCACGATGAGGGTGTCGACCTCTTCGCGCAGTTCGGCGATGCCGTCCTCGGCCTGGTTCGCGCGGCGCCGCCCCTCGAAGGTGAACGGGCGCGTGACCACGCCGATGGTCAGGGCGCCCAGATTGCGCGCGATGTTGGCCACGACGGGTGCGCCGCCGGTGCCGGTGCCGCCGCCTTCACCGGCTGTCACGAAGACCATGTCGGCCCCCTTGAGGACCTCCTCGATCTCCTCGCGGTGGTCCTCGGCGGCCTTGCGGCCGACGGCCGGGTTGGCTCCGGCGCCGAGTCCGCGGGTGAGTTCCCGGCCGACGTCGAGCTTGACGTCGGCGTCGCTCATCAACAGCGCCTGTGCGTCGGTGTTGATGGCGATGAACTCGACACCCTTGAGACCGACCTCGATCATCCGGTTGATGGCATTGACACCACCGCCGCCGACACCGATGACCTTGATGACTGCGAGGTAGTTCTGCGGTGCTGCCACGTCGAAGGCCTCTCGCCTCGAATTACGTTGTCGCCGCCGTGCGGTGCCCCGCGCCGGGACGACGGATGCCGAATGGGACGGTCCGTAGCGCCGACCCGAACCCTAACCCTGAAGTTTAGGGTTACCAGTGTGTCTGTTCCCTGGAGTCTTCTGAACAGGACACTAAGTCGACAAGTGGCGCCCGTTCAACGAACACGCCGAACCTCCCGTTTTTCTTTTCACCCTATGTGATCAGCCATAGCAGTGCCCAACCAGGGTGCTGGCCTGCGCTGATGTGCGTCAACTCCGCGATGACGCAGGGGCGGTGGGGACACTGACATCGAAGTGCCGCGCGCCGGGAGCTGCTTTCATGAGAGCTGTGAGGGTCCGTGCCTTGGCGCGGCCGTTCTCGCCACTTCCCCACAAGACCGTACGGCCGTCGGCCAGCACCAGCGAGATGGCGTCAAAGGAACGGACTTGGACGGTCCGGGTCCGCTGCGCGACGGCGGCCGGCAGATCGCCGGCGACCCGGACCGCCTCGCGCACCAGCCGGTCGGTGCCGAAACGCCGGAAGCCGGCGGCGCCGGAACCCGTGCGGGAGGCGGACAATTCCAGCATCGGAATGGCGTTCGGCGCCTGCGAAACCGTAGCGAACCGGACACCTTCGTCATCGACTTCCGTGAAGTTCCCGCCCTTTCGGAGCAGCAGGACCGGAGTGCGCTCGGTCACTTTCAGCCCGATTCCATGGGGCCAGGAACGGACTACGTCAACCGTGTCGATCCGGGGCAATCTCCGGCGCAATCGGGCCTCGATGGCCCCCGTGTCGACGGACATCATCGGCGCCCCGACCGGCACGTCCGCCGCGTCGCGCACCTCGGCGGACGTCAGCACGCGCGTGCCGGACACCGACACGTGGTCGACGCGCAGCCATGAGGAGCCGTACAACACCCATGCCGCACCGGCGCCGAAGAGCACTGCGGCAGCCACGACCAGGATGACGATCGTACGAAGGCGCAGTTTCCCGGACCGTCGGCCGGGCGGCGGGCCGGACGACTCCTGCTGGCGTTCACCGCGCTCGGCGGTAGTCGGTCCGGCCACCCTCACTGCCCTTTCGTCATACGGTCCTAACGGCGCGAGGCGATCGCCTCGTACACCATGCCGACGAGCAGCTCGTCGGCGTCCCGGCGGCCGAACTCGCTTGCCGCACGGGACATCTCGTACAGCCGGTGCGGGTCGGCGAGCACGGGCAGGACGTTCTGCTGCACCCACTCGGGCGTAAGCTCCGCGTCGTCGACGAGGAGTCCGCCGCCGGCCTTCACCACCGGCTGGGCGTTGAGCCGCTGTTCGCCGTTGCCGATGGGCAGCGGGACGTAGGCGGCCGGGAGCCCGACGGCGGAGAGTTCGGCGACGGTCATCGCGCCCGCGCGGCAGAGCATCATGTCGGCCGCGGCGTACGCGAGGTCCATCCGGTCCAGGTAACTTACCGGGACATAGGGCGGCATTCCCGGCATCTGCTGCACCTGCGGCAGTTCGTTCTTCGGGCCGACGGCGTGCAGGATCTGGATGCCGGCCTGCTGCAGCCACGGGGCGACCTGCTGGACCACCTCGTTGAGCCGCCGGGCGCCCTGGGAGCCGCCGGAGACGAGCAGCGTGGGCAGGTTGGGGTCGAGGCCGAACCGGTGGCGGCCCTCGGGACGGGCGGCGGCGCGGTCCAGGGTGGCGATGGCGCGGCGCAGCGGGATGCCGATGTAGCGGGCGTCGCGCAGCTTGCTGTCCGGCGTGGAGACGGCGACCCGGGCGGCGTACCGGGAGCCGATCTTGTTGGCCAGGCCCGGGCGGGCGTTCGCCTCGTGGATCACGATGGGCACGCCGAGCCGCTTGGCGGCCAGATAGCCGGGCAGGGCGACGTAACCGCCGAAGCCGACCACGACGTCCGCCTTGGTGCGCTCCAGGATCTGCTCGGCGGCCTTGATCGTGCCGCGCAGCCGGCCCGGGACGGTGATCAGCTCGGGGGTTGGCTTGCGGGGCAGCGGCACCGCCGGGATCAGCGCCAGCTCGTAGCCGCGCTCCGGGACGAGCCTGGTCTCCAGGCCGCGTTCCGTGCCCAGGGCCGTGATCCCCACGGTCGGGTCCTGCCTGCGCAGGGCGTCCGCGAGGGCGAGCGCGGGCTCGATGTGGCCCGCGGTACCCCCGCCGGCGAGTACAACATGCACCGAAATTCACCGCTCTCCGGACGAACGCGCCGCTGAGGCACGCCGTCGCATCGTGTTCCATCTCCGAGGCGCCCGGCCGGAGCCGGTGCCTCCCGCCCGCTTTCTACCAAAGCGAGGTTGCCGCATCGCAAGCGCCGCCCGCGCAGCGGGCTCGTCGCGCGCGAAGGCGATCAGCAGCCCGATGGCGAACATGGTCGGCAGCAGGGCGGACCCTCCGTAGGAGAACAGCGGGAGGGGGACGCCGGCGATCGGCAGCAGACCGAGCACCGCACCGATGTTGATCACCGCCTGGGCGGTGATCCAGGTGGTCACGCCTCCCGCGGCATACCTCACGAAGGGGTCCTCCGTGCGTCCGGCCACGCGGATACCCGCATAGCCTAGAGCCGCGAACAGGGCGAGCACCGACAGCGTCCCCGCCAGGCCCAGTTCCTCACCGGTGACCGCGAAGATGAAGTCGGTGTGGGCTTCCGGGAGTTGGCCCCATTTTTCCACACTTGCGCCGAGCCCGGAACCGAAGAGTCCGCCGGAGGCGAGGGCGTAGATCCCGTGCACGGCCTGCCAGCAGTCGGCGACGCCCGCCTTGGGCTCGGTCGCGCCGATGCAGGAGAGCCGGGCCATCCGGTTGGCACTGGTCTTGATGAGGACGAAACCGATCAGGGCGGCGATCTGCAGCACCACGGCGAACAGCCGCGTCGGCGCCCCGGCGAGCCACAGCAGGCCGAACAGGATCGCCGTGAGGATGATCGCGGTGCCCATGTCGCCGCCGAGCATGATCAGGCCGAGCAGCAGGAAGGCGACCGGTACCAGCGGCACCAGCATGTGCTTCCACTGGGTCAGCAGCTTCCGCTCCTGCTTGCGCGCGATCAGGTCCGCACCCCACAGCACCAGGGCCAGCTTGCCGAACTCACTGGGCTGGATCTGGAAGGAGCCGCCGAGGGAGATCCAGTTCTGGTTGCCGTTGACCGCCATCCCTATCCCCGGCACCTGCACCAGGGCCATCATGAAGACGGCACCGGCCAGGATCGGGTAGGCCAGCGCCCGGTGCAGTTTCACCGGCATACGGGAGGCCACGAACAGCAGTACGCCGCCCAGCGCGGCGGCCAGCAGCTGCTTGCGGAAGAAGTACGACCCCGGCAGCGACATCTGCAGCGCGGTGATCTGGGAGGCCGAGTAGACCATCACCAGGCCCAGCACGATGATCAGCACACTGCCGCCGAGGATCAGGTAGTAGGCGGTCAGCGGGCGGTCCCAGGCCTTTCGCGCGCGCGTGCACAGCCGCTGTACGGGGTTGTCGTGCGAGGACCGGGGAACGGCGGGACGCCGGGACGCCCGTTGCACGGGTGGCCGGCCGGTACGGCTACTGGGCATCGGCGCCTCCACTGAACGTCGACCGTCCCACGCGTCCCTCCCAAGATCCGCCCGGCAGGCGGCCGGGGTCAGGCTTCGAGTTCGCGGACCGCCGCCGCGAACGCGTCACCGCGCTGGTTGTAGTTGGTGAACATGTCCATGGAGGCACAGGCCGGGGCCAGCAGCACCGTGTCACCGGGCTGCGCGAGCCGCTTCGCTTCCGTCACCGCCTGGAGCATCGCCCCAGTGTCGGTCCGGTCGAGGTCCACGACGGGTACCTCCGGCGCGTGTCGCGCGAGGGCCTCGCGGATCAGGGCGCGATCGGCGCCGATCAGGACGGCACCGCGAAGTCGCTTCGCCGACTTGGCGACGAGCTCGTCGAAGGTCGCGCCCTTCGCCAGACCGCCCGCAATCCATACAATCGATTCATATGACACCAACGATGCTTCGGCGGCATGCGTGTTGGTCGCCTTGGAGTCGTCCACGTACGCCACCGAGTCGATGTCGGCGATGTGCGCGATGCGGTGGGCGTCCGGTCTGAAGGCCCTGAGGCCCTCGCGCACGGCCCTGGCGGGCACCCCGAAGGCGCGTGCGAGGGCCGCCGCGGCAAGGGCGTTGGCGATGTTGTGCGGGGCCGGCGGGTTGACGTCGGAGACCTCGGCCAGCTCCTGCGCGTTCTTCTGCCGGTTCTCCACGAAGGCGCGGTCGACCAGGATGCCGTCGACGACGCCGAGTTGGGAGGGCGCGGGGGTGCCGAGGGTGAACCCGACGGCCCGGCAGCCCTCCTCCACGTCGGCCTCGCGGACCAGGTCCTCGGTGGCCTTGTCCTCGACGTTGTAGACGCAGGCGACCCGATTGCCTTCGTAGACACGGCCCTTGTCGCGCGCGTAGGCCTCCATGGAACCGTGCCAGTCCAGGTGGTCGGGCGCGAGGTTGAGGACCGCGGCCGAATGCGCCCGCAGGGAGGGCGCCCAGTGGAGCTGGTAGCTGGAGAGCTCCACGGCGAGGACGTCGTACGTCTCCTCGCCGAGGACCGCGTCCAGCAGGGAGACGCCGATGTTGCCGACGGCGGCCGTGCGCAGGCCCGCGGCCTTCAGGATCGATGCGAGCATCTGCACGGTCGTGGTCTTGCCGTTGGTGCCCGTGACGGCCAGCCAGGGCGCCGCGTCGGGGCCCCTGAGGCGCCAGGCCAGCTCGACGTCGCCCCAGACGGGCACGCCCGCCTTCTCCGCCGCCAGGAACAGCGGCTTGTCGGGCTTCCAGCCGGGCGCGGTGACGATCAGCTCGGTGCCCTCCGGCAGGGATGCCCCGTCGCCGAGGCGCACGGTGATGCCGAGCGCCTCCAGTCCGGCCGCCTGTTCACGCGCGCGTGCGTCGTCGCCGTCGTTGACGACCGTGACGATCGCCCCGCGCGCGTGCAGCACCCTGGCCGCCGGGACGCCGGAGACACCGAGCCCGGCGACGGTGACGTGCTTGCCCTTGAAGTCGAAGAGCTCCGAGGTGGAGGTCACTTGTCCGCTGCCCATCCTGCATAGAAGAGGCCCAGTCCGACGATCACACAGATGCCCTGAATGATCCAGAACCGGACCACGACCAGGACTTCGGACCAGCCCTTGAGTTCGAAGTGGTGCTGCAGTGGCGCCATGCGGAAGACGCGCTTTCCGGTGAGCCGGAAGGAGCCGACCTGGATGACGACCGACATGGTGATGAGGACGAACAGGCCGCCCATGATGGCCACCAGCAGCTCCGTGCGGGAGAGGATGGCCAGACCGGTGAGGACACCGCCGAGGGCGAGCGAGCCGGTGTCGCCCATGAAGATCTTCGCCGGCGAGGTGTTCCACCACAGGAAGCCCAGGCAGGCGCCCATCAGCGCGGAGGCGATCACGGCGAGGTCGAGCGGGTCGCGCACCTCGTAGCAGGCGGCCGGGTTGGTCAGCGTCTGCGCGTTGGCACAGGACTCCTGGAACTGCCAGACGCCGATGAAAGTGTAGGCGCCGAAGACCAGCACGGAGGCGCCGGTGGCCAGGCCGTCCAGACCGTCGGTGAGGTTCACGCCGTTCGACATCGCGAGGATCATGAACAGCGCCCAGACGACGAACAGCACCGGGCCGATCGTCCAGCCGAAGTCGGTGATGAAGGACAGCTTGGTGGAGGCCGGGGTGTTGCCGCGCGCGTCGGCGAACATCAGCGACAGCACGGCGAAGGAGATGCCGACGATCAGCTGGCCGGCCATCTTCGCCTTGGCCCGCAGACCCAGCGAACGCCGCTTGACGATCTTGATGTAGTCGTCGAGGAAGCCGACCAGGCCCATGCCGAACATCAGGCCGAGGACCAGCAGCCCGGAGTAGGTGGGCGGGTAACCGGTGATGAGCTTGCTCAGGAAGTACGCGGCGATCGTCGCCAGGATGAAGGCGATGCCGCCCATGGTCGGCGTACCGCGCTTGCTGGCGTGCTCGCGCGGGCCGTCGTCACGGATGTACTGGCCGTAGCCCTTGCGGGCGAGGAGCTTGATCAGCAGCGGGGTGCCGATCAGCGTCAGGAAGAGGCCAATGACTCCTGAGAACAGGATCTGCTTCATCATCGGGCGGCAACCTCACCCTCGGCACCGGTCTCGACGAGCGCCTGGGCAACGCTTTCGAGCCCCACCGAACGGGACGCCTTCACGAGTACGACGTCCCCCGGGCGCAACTCGCTGCGCAACAGGTCGATCGCCGCCTGTGCGTCGGACACGTGCACCGACTCCTCACCCCACGAACCCTCGTTATATGCGCCCAGTTGCAGCCAGGAGGCTTCGATCCCCCCGACGGCGACGAGCTTGCTGACGTTGAGCCGGACGGCGAGCCGTCCGACGGCGTCGTGCTCGGCGAGCGCCTCGTCTCCGAGCTCGGCCATCTGGCCGAGCACCGCCCACGTGCGGCGCCCCTTGCCCATGGCCGCGAGCGCCCTCAGGGCGGCCCGCATGGACTCGGGGTTGGCGTTGTAGGCGTCGTTGACGATGGTCACGCCGTCCGGGCGCTCGGTGACCTCCATGCGCCAGCGGGAGAGGGTGCCCGCCTCGGAGAGCGCGGTGGCGATCTCTTCCGCGGACATGCCCAGCTCATGGGCGACGGCGGCCGCGGCGAGCGCGTTCGACACGTGGTGCTCACCGTACAGGCGCATGGTCACATCGGATGCACCGGAGGGTGTGAGAAGCCTGAAGGAGGGCTGTCCGCTGTCCGTGAGTCGTACGTTCTCGGCGCGTACGTCCGCTTCGGCCGACTCTCCGAAAAGGACCACCTTCGCCTTGGTACGCGAGGCCATGGCCCTGACCAGCGGGTCGTCGGCGTTGAGGATGGCGGCGCCGTCCTCCGGGAGGCCTTCGACGAGCTCGCCCTTGGCCTGCGCGATCTGCTCGCGGCCGCCGAACTCGCCGATGTGGGCGGTGCCGACGTTGAGCACCAGTCCGATCTTCGGCGGGGTGAGGCCGGTGAGGTAGCGGATGTGCCCGATGCCGCGGGCGCCCATCTCCAGCACGAGGAACCGCGTCTCCTCGGTGGCGGACAGGGCGGTCAGCGGCAGCCCGATCTCGTTGTTGAGCGAGCCGGGCGTGAAGACGGTCGGCGCCTTGCGCCGGAGCACCTGCGCGATCAGGTCCTTGGTGCTGGTCTTGCCCGCCGAGCCGGTCAGGGCGACGAGGGTCGCGCCGAGCCGCTTGACCACATGCCGGGCGAGGGCGCCGAGTGCGGCCTGGACGTCCTCGACGACGATCGCGGGCACGCCGACCGGGCGCGACGCCAGTACGGCGACCGCGCCCGCCTCGACGACCCGCGCCGCGAAGTCGTGGCCGTCCACGCGCTCGCCGACGAAGGCGGCGAACAGGCTGCCGGGCTCCACCTCCCGGGAGTCCCGGACGACCGGGCCCGTGACCTGCGTGGACGGATCCGGTATGTCGTGCGTCTGCCCGCCGACGACTGCTGCGATCTCGGCGAGGGAGAGGGCGATCACAAGTTCATCCCCTGGGTCTTCTGGATTTTCATCCCTGGGTTTTCTGGATGGCTTCGCGGAGCACCTGGCGGTCGTCGAACGGACGGACCACGCCGGCGATGTCCTGGCCCTGCTCGTGGCCCTTGCCCGCGACCAGCACGGTGTCGCCGGCCTGGGCGCGGCCCACGGCGGCGGCGATCGCGGCGGCCCGGTCCTCGAAGAGGAGCACCTCGCCACGCTCGTGCGCGGGCACGGAGGCCGCGCCCTGGAGCATGGTCGCGAGGATCGAGAGGGGGTCCTCGGAGCGGGGGTTGTCGGAGGTCAGTACGGCCGTGTCGGCGAGCCGGGCCGCGGCGGCGCCCATCGGGGCGCGCTTGGTCCGGTCACGGTCGCCGCCGCAGCCGAGGACCACGTGCAGCCGGCCCTTGGTGACCTTGCGCAGCGCCTTGAGCACCGACTCGACCGCGTCGGTCTTGTGGGCGTAGTCCACGACCGCGAGGTAGGGCTGCCCGGCGTCCACGCGCTCCAGGCGGCCGGGAACGCCCGGTACGGCGGCGATGCCGTCGGCGGCGGCCTGCGGGTCGAGGCCGGCCACGGCGAGCGCGACGACGGCGGCGAGGGTGTTCGCCACGTTGAAGGGACCGGCGATCGGCGACTTGGCGTGTACGCGCTCGCCGTTGGGGCCGACGACGGTGAACGTCGAGTCCATGGGGCCGACCTGGACGTGCTCAGCGCGCCAGTCGGCGTCGGGGTGGCCCTCGGCGGAGAAGGTGACGACCGGGACGGTCGCCTCCTCGGCGAGCCGGCGGCCGTACTCGTCGTCGGCGTTGACCACGCCGAGCCTGCTGCGCTGCGGCGTGAACAGCTGCGCCTTGGCCCGGAAGTAGTCCTCCATGTCGGAGTGGAACTCCATGTGTTCCGGGCTGAGGTTGGTGAACACGGCGATGTCGAAGACGCAGCCGTCGACCCGGCCGAGGACCAGGGCGTGGCTGGAGACCTCCATGGCGACCGCCTCGACGCCGCGTTCGCGCATGACGGCGAAGAGCGCCTGCAGATCGGTGGCTTCGGGGGTGGTGCGCTCGGACTTGATGCGCTCGTCGCCGATGCGCATCTCGACCGTGCCGACGAGACCGGTGGACTTGGCGGTCCGCAGACCGCCCTCGACCAGATAGGCCGTGGTGGTCTTGCCCGAGGTGCCGGTGATGCCGATCTGGAGCAGGTCGCGCCCGGGGTGGCCGTAGATGGTGGCCGCGAGCTGCCCCATCCGCGCGCGGGGGTCGTCCACGACGAGGACCGGCAGTCCGGTCGCGGCGGCGCGCTCGGCGCCCGTCGGGTCGGTGAGCACGGCGGACGCGCCGAGGCCGGCGGCCTGGGTGACGAAGTCGGCGCCGTGCAGACGGGCGCCCGGGAGGGCGGCGTACAGGTCGCCGGGGCGGACCGCGCGCGAGTCGTGGGTGATCCCCGTGATCTCGGCGGCGGCGTCGGGGGCGGCGGCACCCAGCTGATCGGCCAGTTCCGCGAGGGGTGTGGCGGAGACCTCGACCGGTCGCGGCGGTCCCGGATATGTCACGGAAGCGCCCTTCTGGGTGGTTTGGGACTGATCAGCGTGTGGCACGGCGGTGAGCGTACCCGGCGCACCCGCTCCGGAGCGAAGTGAGGGGCGCAGGGCGCCTTGGTTCCCGGGTTCCGGGGTGATCGTTGTCACGGGCTGGTTCCTGGTGTTTCCGAGGTGCTGATCAGGGCTTGTAGTCGACGGGCAGGTTGGCGGGCTGCGCCCCGGTCGGCGGCACCTGCAGGGTCTTCAGCGCGAACTCCATCACCTGCTTGTAGATGGGACCGCAGATCTGGCCGCCGTAGTAGCTGCCGGAGGTGGCGTTCTGGATGGCGCAGTAGACGGTGATGCGGGGCTTGTCCGCGGGCGCGAAGCCGGCGAACGAGGAGGTGTATCCGTGGTACCTGCCGGTGGCCGGATCCACACGGTTGGCCGTGCCGGTCTTGCCGGCCACCCGGTAGCCGGGGATGCGGGCCTTGATGCCGGTGCCCTGCTCGTCGTCCACGACGGACTCCAGCATCTGGGCGAGGGAGGTGGCGGTCTTCTGGCTGACGACCCTGGTCTCCCTGGGCTTGGGCGCGGGGGTGAAGCGGCCGTCGGGGCCCTTGGTGCCGCGCACCAGGGTCGGCTGGATCCGGACCCCGCCGTTGGCGATGGTCGAGTACACGGAGGCGGCCTGCAGGGCGTTGAGGGAGAAGCCCTGGCCGAAAGGAATCGTGTACTGCTGCGAAGTGGACCACTTCCGGTACGGCGAGAGGATGCCGGGGGTCTCGCCGGGGAAGCCGAGTCCCGTGTAGCTGCCGATGCCGAACTTGCGCAGGTAGGAGTAGAGGACCTTGTTCGCCTCGGGCTGCGTCCTGCCGAGCTGGCCGGTGGCCAGGATGGTGCCGATGTTGCTGGACTTGGCGAGGACGCCGTTGAGGGTGAGGTACCAGGTGTCGTGGTCGACGTCGTCCGAGAAGAGCCGGTCGCCGCGGTGCAGCCGGTTGGGTACGACGACGTGGGTGAGCGGGGTCGCGGCGTTCTCCTCCAGCACGGCCGCCATGGACATCACCTTGGCAGTGGAGCCGGGCTCGTAGGCGTCCTGGAGGGCCGCGTTGCCCATGGCCTCCGCGTCCGCCTTGGACAGGTTGTTCGGGTCGAACCCGGGTGCGTTGGCCATGGCCAGGATCTGGCCGGTGCGGGTGTCCTGGACGACGACGTACCCGCGGTCCGCGCCGGACTTCCTCACCTGCTCGGTGATGGCGTTCTGCGCGGCCCACTGGATGTCGCGGTCGATGGTCAGCTCGACGTCGGAGCCGGGCACGGCGGGGGTCTCGTTGGACCCGGCCGTGGGCACCTCGCGCCCGCCGGACTGGGCATAGCGGATCTTGCCGTCCTTGCCCGCCAGCTGCTTGTTCATCTCCTGCTCGACGCCGCCGCCGCCCTGGCCGTCGGAGTTGACCCAGCCCAGTATCCCGGCGGCGAGGTCACCGTTGGGGTACACGCGCTGGCTGCTGGGGTCGGCGAAGACGCCGGCCAGCACGTTGGCGGTGTTGTTGTCCGTCTCCGCCTTCTTGGCGAGCGCGCTCTTCAGGTCCTTGATCTGCTTCCAGACCTGCGGGGTCTGCCGGGTGGCGAGCCGGGTGTACCGGGAGCTGCTGTCCTTGGGCCGCAGCTTGTTCACGATCTCGGCCTGGCTCTGCCCGAGGATCGGCGAGAGCAGCGCGGCGGCCTGCTCCGGCCCGTCGTCGACCTTCAGCTGCTTCCTGGTGAACATCGTGGGGTCGGCCGTGATGTCGTACGCGTCCTCGCTGATGGCGAGGGCCACGCCGTTGCGGTCGGTGATCCCGCCGCGGTCGGCGGCCAGGGTGTGCACGACATACCGGTTCTGCTCGGCCCGCGCGGCGTACGCGCTGGCGTCGACGGCCTGTACCTGGAGCAGCCGTACGACGAAGGCGAGCAGCACCAGGGTCAGGGCGAGGCTGACCATGCGCAGCCGGGGCCGCGCGCTGCCGAGCCGGAGGGGGCGCTGGGCCGGCGGCCGTGGGCCGCTCGGCCGCCGGCCCGTACGCGCACCGGACGCGGGCTGCCGCCGCACGGCACTCCTCGGCCGCGGCGGCTTCGCAGGCCCGGGTACACGACGGCGCGGCGCTTCCCTGTCGGACACTTCCGTCACCTGCCGGGGGTCGGGGTGGGGATGGGCTGGGGGATGGCGGGCAACGGGGGTGCGGCCGCTGCCGGGGCGGAGGGCACGGGGACGGGCTGGGGCTGTCCCTGCGCCGGTGGGGCGGAGGCGAGCGTGGACGGGGGTGCGGAAAATGCCGCGGCCGGGGTCAGGGGCTCGGGGGCGACCGGGGCAGTGAGGGCGGCGGGCCCGGGGCCCGCGACGCCCGGTACGCCCTTGACGGTGCCGTCGGGACCGAGGAAGGCCGGGTCGCCGCCGGGGACCATGCCGAGTTCGCGGGCCCGGCGCTGGAGCGCGGCGGGATCCGAGTAGGCGTCGATGTCCCGCTGGAGGGCCTGTTTCTCGTCGGTGAGGCTCCTCGTCTCCTTCTGCAGGGCGTCGAGTTTGAACGAGCCTTCGCTGAGCGCGGAGTTCAGCACCAGCAGCCCGATGAGGCCGCCGCCGAGCAGCAGGACGACGAGAAGGACGAACGGGGTGCGGGCGGCCCGGGCGCGGCCGGCCGGGAAGAGCCGGGTGAGCCGCGCGGCCCGCCCCCTCAGTGCGGGTTTTCTACTCACGGCTCCCCCGGTCAGTTCGGGAATCCAACCGACCCGTCTCGCTCACTCGACGTCCTCCCTGATGCGCTCCGCGCCGCGCAGCCTGGCCGGTGCGGCCCGGCGGTTCTCGGCGACCTCTTCCTCGGTGGGAAGTTCGGCACCCCGGGTGAGCAGCTTGAGCCGGGGCTGGTAGCGCTCGGGCACGACCGGCAGCCCGGGCGGCGCGGTGGACGCGGCGCCGGCCGCGAACACCTGCTTGACCAGACGGTCCTCAAGCGAGTGGTACGACAGCACGGCGATGCGCCCGCCGACGTCGAGGGCCTTCACCGCCGCCGGGATCGCCCGCTCCAGGACGGACAGTTCCCCGTTGACCTCGATCCGCAGCGCCTGGAAGGTGCGCTTGGCGGGGTTGCCGCCGGTGCGCTTGGCGGCCTGCGGGAGCGCGTCCCGGATCAGCTCGACCAGCCGGGCGCTGTTGCTGAACGGCTCCTTCTCGCGCCCGCGCACGATCGCGGCCACGATCCGCTTGGCCTGCTTCTCCTCGCCGTACGCGCGCAGGATGCGCACCAGTTCGCCCGGCGGATAGGTGTTGAGGACCTCGGCGGCGCTGATGCCGGTCGTCTGGTCCATCCGCATGTCCAGCGGCGCGTCCTGCGCGTAGGCGAAGCCGCGGTCGGCCTCGTCCAGCTGCATGGAGGAGACCCCGAGGTCGAACAGGACACCCTGCACGCGCGGGATGCGGAGCCGCTGGAGTACGTCGGGCAGTTCGTCGTAGACGGCGTGCACGAGGGTGGCGCGCTCCCCGTAGGGCGCCAGCCGCTCGCCGGACAGCCGCAGCGCCTCCTTGTCCCGGTCGAGGCCGATCAGCCGCGCCTCGGGGAACCGGGCCAGCAGCGCCTCGCTGTGCCCGCCGAGGCCGAGTGTGCAGTCGACGACCACCGCTCCCGGGCGCTCCAGGGCGGGGGCCAGCAGGTCCAGGCACCGCTGGAGCATCACCGGGACGTGTCGACTCTGGCTCAAGGGGGCCTCTCATCTTCCGGCGCGGAGCCGTACGCACCGCCGGGTCCCCGCCAGCTCGTGAAGGGTCAGGCCTGCCGGCGCCGGAAGCGTCAGCCGGACCGGAGCGGGAGGAGGCCGAGCCGTACGTACGCGCCGCGCACGTGGGGAGACGGCCCGGGTGTGAGCCGGGGTCTCCGGGGTTTCACCAGCAGGGAGCGCCGCGTCTCCCGCTTCGCGTCACTTTAGTCCACCGTGTCGCGCGGTCAATCAACCGGCCTGCGCGTCGCTTACCGCATCCCGGCGGAAGCCACAATTCGACGGTGTTCACCCGTCCGGACCACATTCGTCCCACCTGTGGGTTGGCTCACAACAAGCCACGATGACGTTCTTTGTCCCCTCTCACAGCAAGCCAGGACGGGGCGTGACCAGTAACGTCATGACTATGACGACTTCCGCAGCAGTTCCCACTGGATCCGAAGGCGCCATAACGAACGGCGACACCGTGACGGATCGCCTGGTGGAGGCCAACCAGCGGTACGCCGCCGAGTTCGCCGACCCCGGCATGGACGCCCGCCCCGTCCTCAGGGTCGCCGTGGTGGCCTGTATGGACGCCCGCCTCGACCTCCACAAGGCGCTCGGCCTGCACCTCGGCGACTGTCACACCATCCGCAATGCGGGCGGTGTCGTCACCGACGACGTGATCCGCTCCCTGACCATCAGCCAGCGCGCGCTCGGCACCCGCAGCGTCGTACTCATCCACCACACCGGCTGCGGCATGGAGTCCCTCACCGAGGACTTCCGGCACGACCTGGAGATGGAGGTCGGCCAGCGCCCGGCGTGGGCGGTGGAGGCCTTCCGCGACGTCGACCAGGACGTGCGCCAGTCCATGCAGCGCGTGCGCACCTCGCCGTTCCTGCTGCACACCGACGACGTACGCGGTTTTGTGTTCGACGTGCGCACCGGTGCGCTGCGCGAGGTGGACCCGGCCTGACCGGGCACACCGGCCGGCCGCCCCGAAAGCATCCCGCCGCCCCCGTACCGAAAATGCGGTCGAAAAAGATGTAAGACCGACATCGTGCGGGCAGTTGTCCACAGGCGAGTGACACGAATCGGTAACGGCGGCAAGAATGCGGGGTGTGGCATCACGCGGAACCTTTCCCGCGTGGTGTCCGTGTTTCGGGGTGGGCCGGTTTCGCAAGCAGCGTCGGCCCGGAAAGTACGGGCCGAGGAGGGCCGGGTGACGACCTATGAGGATCCTGCGAGCCATGGGGGTCCCCCCGCCCGAGCGTATTCGAGGGTGGGGGAGGATCTGACCGCCACGGTGGAGCGGGTGCGCGGTTCGGTGGAGGGCGTGATCGAGGGCAAGCCCGAGGTCGTACGGCTCGCGCTGACCGTGCTGCTCGCCGAGGGCCACCTGCTGATCGAGGACGTCCCCGGGGTCGGCAAGACGATGCTGGCCAAGGCGCTGGCGCGGTCCATCGACTGCTCGGTGCGGCGTATCCAGTTCACGCCCGACCTGCTGCCCTCGGACATCACCGGTGTGTCCATCTGGGACCAGCAGCGCCGGGACTTCGAGTTCAAGCCGGGCGCCATCTTCGCGCAGATCGTGATCGGCGACGAGATCAACCGCGCCTCGCCCAAGACACAGTCGGCGCTGCTGGAGTCCATGGAGGAGCGGCAGGTCACCATCGACGGGCAGACGTACGAGCTGCCCAGCCCCTTCATGGTGGTGGCCACGCAGAACCCGGTCGAGATGGAGGGCACCTACCCGCTGCCCGAGGCCCAGCGCGACCGCTTCATGGCCCGCGTCTCCGTCGGCTATCCCAGCGTGGAGGCCGAGTTGCGGATGCTCGACATCCACGGCGGGGTGAGCCCGCTGGAGGACCTGCAGCCGGTGGCGCACGCCCACGAGATCGTGAAGCTGATCGAGGCGGTGCGCACCGTGCACGTCTCCGAGCCGGTCCGGCGGTACGCGGTGGAGCTGGTCGCCGCCACCCGCACCCACCCCGACCTCAGACTCGGTGCCTCCCCGCGCGCGACGCTGCATCTGCTGCGCGCGGCGAAGGCGTCCGCGGCCCTCGCCGGCCGGGAGTACGCGCTGCCGGACGACGTCCAGGCACTCGCCGTCGCCGTCCTCGCGCACCGCCTGCTGCCCACCGCGCAGGCGCAGCTGAACCGCCGTACGGCCGAGCAGGTCGTGCAGGAGATCCTCCAGCGCACCGCCGTGCCCGCGGCACCGGGCCAGCAGGCACCGGGCTTCGGCGGCCTCGGGCGGAACGTCCCGGCGTATCCCCGGCAGCCCCCGCGGAGTCTGTGATGAACGCCGGGGGGAGCGGGGAGGCGGAGGCCGACCCGGGGGAGACGGGCGGCGTCCGTACGGCCCTGGCGGGTCTGACGACCCGTGGCCGTTCCTTCCTGGCGGCCGGCATCGCCGCCGCGATCTGCGCGTACGTCCTGGGCCAGAGCGATCTGCTGCGGGTCGGCCTGCTGCTGGCCGCGCTGCCGCTGATCTGCGCGACGGTGGTGTACCGCACGCGCTACCGGGTGGCCGGCACCCGCCGGCTCGCCCCCGCGCGCGTGCCGGCGGGCAGCGAGGCCCGGGTGCACCTGCGGATGGACAACGTCTCCCGGTTGCCCACCGGTCTGCTGATGCTCCAGGACCGGGTGCCCTACGTCCTCGGTCCGCGCCCCCGGTTCGTGCTGGACCGGGTGGAGCCGGGCGGCCGCCGCGAGGTGTCCTACCGGGTCCGCTCCGACCTGCGCGGCCGCTACCCGCTGGGTCCGCTGCAGCTGCGCCTGACGGACCCCTTCGGGATGTGCGAACTGACCCGCTCCTTCTCGACGTTCGACACCCTCACGGTCATCCCGCGCGTGGAACCGCTCGCCCCGGTCCGCTTCAGCGGCGAGGCCCTGGGGTACGGCGACGGGCGGCAGCGCTCGCTGGCCCTGGCCGGCGAGGACGACGTGATCCCGCGCGGTTACCGCTACGGCGACGATCTGCGCCGCGTGCACTGGCGGTCCACCGCGCGCTACGGCGAGCTGATGGTGCGCCGCGAGGAGCAGCCCCGGCGCTCGCGCTGCACCGTGCTGCTGGACACCCGGGGCGGCGCCTACGAGGGCGCGGGCCCCGACTCGGCCTTCGAGTGGGCCGTCTCCGGTGCCGCCTCGGTGCTGGTGCACATGCTCGAACGCGGCTTCTCGGTACGGCTGCTGACCGACAGCGGCAGCGTGGCGCCCGGCGAGGGGGCCGACGGGTTCGCGGGCACCGGCCAGGAGACCGCGGAGGCGGCCGGGCTGATGATGGACACCCTCGCGGTGATCGACCACTCCGACGGCACGGGCCTGTCCCGGGCCTACGACGTGCTGCGCGGCGGCAACGAGGGTCTGCTGGTCGCCTTCCTGGGCGATCTGGACGAGGAGCAGGCCGCGACGGTCGCCAAGATGAGCCGGCGCAGCGGCGGTGCCGTCGCCTTCGTGCTGGACCCGGACACCTGGGTGCGCGAGTCGGCCGACGTGCCGGGGCCGGACGACCGGCACACCGAGCGGCTGCGCATCCTGCGTGAGGCGGGCTGGACGGCACTGAGCGTGCCGCGCGGCGCCCCGCTGAACGGACTGTGGCAGCAGGCGGACCGGGAACGTTCCGGTCTGGCCGCCGTGAGCGGGGAGGCGACGGCATGAGCGGGCGGGCACGACTGGCGCTGTGCGCGGCCGCGGCCACGCTGATGGCCTGCTGCGCGCTGCTGCCTCTGGTGGCCGAGCCGACCTGGCTGCTGCAACTGGTGCCGCTGGTGGCCGTGCAGACCGGGGTGGGTGCGGCGGCCCGCCGGGTGCCGCTGGGCCGGCCGCTGACCGTGGCGGCGCAGGCGCTGGCCACGCTGATGCTGCTGACCCTGGTCTTCGCACGGCAGCACGCGATCATCGGACTGATCCCCGGCCCGGACGCCTTCCGGCACTTCGCCGACCTGCTCCAGCAGGGCTCCAACGACGTCAGCGAGTACGCGATACCGGCGCCCCTCACCGACGGCATCAAGCTGATGCTGATCGGCGGCGCCCTGCTGATCGGCCTGCTGGTGGACACACTCGCGGTGACCTTCCGCAGCGCGGCCCCGGCCGGCCTTCCGCTGCTCGCGCTGTACTCGGTGGCCGCCGGGCTGTCCCAGGGCGGGGCCGACTGGCTGTGGTTCCTGGTGGCGGCGGCCGGCTATCTCATGCTGCTGCTCGCGGAGGGCCGGGACCGGCTGGCCCAGTGGGGCCGGGTCTTCGGCGGCGCTCCCCGTTCTCCGGGCTCCCCCGAGGCCGGCGCGGTGGCCCCGGTGCGCACGGGACGCCGGATCGGCGCGGTCGCGCTGGGCGTGGCCCTGATGGTCCCACTGGCCCTGCCCGCGATGCAGGGCGGCCTGCTCGACGCCGCCGGCACGGGCGTGGGGGTGGGCAGCGGCCGGGGCACCGGGGGCGGCGCGGTCAACCTGCTGGTGGCGCTGCGCGACAACCTGAACACGGACAACGACCGTCAGGTGCTGTCCCTGAAGACCAGCAGCAACGACACCTCGGACCTGTATCTGCGGATCGCCTCCCTGGACGACTTCGACGGCACCACCTGGAAGCCGGCCCAGCGGCACATCGTCGGGGTACCGGACCGGTTCCCCACACCCATCGGCCTCGGCGCGGACGTCAAGCGCAGCACGGTGACGACCACGGTCACGGCGGCGGACTGGTACGCCCAGGACTGGCTGCCGATGCCGTACCCGCCGAGCGGGGTGAAGATCGGCGGACGCTGGCGCTACGAGCCGGTCGGCATGGCCGTCGTCGGCGACCACGGCCAGACCACACGGGGGGCTGCCTACCAGGTGACCAGCCTGGATGTGCAGCCGACCGCGGAGCAGCTGTCCTCCGCGCCGGAGCCGCCCGCGGCCCTCAAGCGCGAGTACACCCAGGTGCCGTCCGCGCTGCCGCAGGTGGTCGCCAAGACCGCCAAGGAGATCACGGCGGGCGCGCGGAGCCACTACGGGGAAGCGGTCAAGCTCCAGGACTACTTCGCCGTCACCGGCGGCTTCCAGTACGACACGCAGGTGGAGGTCGGCCGCGGCCCGGGCGCCATCGCGAACTTCCTGAAGAAGAAGGAGGGCTTCTGCGTCCACTTCTCCTTCGCCATGGCGGCGATGGCCCGCACCCTGGGCATCCCGGCCCGGGTCGCGGTGGGCTTCGCGCCGGGCACCCCGCAGGCGGACGGCACCGTCACGGTGAGCCAGAAGGACGCGCACGCCTGGCCCGAGCTGTACTTCGAGGGCGTCGGCTGGACCCGCTTCGAGCCGACCCCGACCCGCGGTACGACGCCGTCGTACACCCAGTCGGACACGCCCGGCACCTCGCTGCCGGACCAGGACCTGCCCTCGCACCACTCGTCCACGGCACCCTCGGCGGCGCCCTCGGCGAGCGAGAGCTGCACGCCCCAGCTGGTCAAGCTGCAGGGCTGCGCCACCGCGTCCGCCGCGGCGGACCCGAGCAGCGGCGGCGGTGGCCCGGGCCCGGGGTGGTATCTGCTGCTCGGCCTGGCCGCGCTGGTGGTGCTGGCGGTGCCGTTCTCGCCGCTGCTGTGGCGGCTGCGGGTGCGGTCGGTGCGGCTGGGCGGGCACGCCCGCACCGAGCAGGGCGCGGCGGCCCACACCCTGGCCGCCTGGCAGGAGCTGACGGACAGTGCCTGGGACCACGGCATCCCGCCGGACGAGTCGCTGACCCCGCGCAGGGCGGCCGACCGGATCGTCGGGCTCGGACAGCTGGACCCGGCGGCCGGTGCCGCGGTGCACCGCCTCGCGGACGCGGTGGAGCAGGTGCTGTACGCGCCTCGGCCGCGTCCCGCGGCAGGCCTGGCCGAGGACGTGCGCCGGGCGATCGAGGGGCTGCGCGGCACGGTGGGCACCGGCACCCGGCTGCGGGCCCTGTTCCTGCCCCGCTCGTCGGCGCGGGTGCTGTGGGCGGTGGCGGCCCGCTGGTCGGCGCTCCGGGCGCGGGCGGCGGCCAGACCAGGTCTGCGCCGGCCGTCGCGACAGCAGGGCTGAGACAAGCGTGAGCTGAGACAAAGGGACAAAGGTGAAGGGCGACCACCGATGGTGGTCGCCCTCAACGTCTTCTGTCGGCGGTGTCTGTCACGGCCCCGCGCAAACCGGCCGGACGGCTACCGGCCCTGTTCGTCCCGGCGACGCTGCCAGCGCTCCTCGATCCGGTCCATCATGGAGCGCTTCGGCCGCACCTGGCGGCGGACGGCGCCCGCGGGCTGCTCCCCCGGCTTCGGTGCCTTGCGCCAGCCCGTGACGGCGAGTACGGCACAGCCCAGCATGACGAGGAAACCCACCACGCTGACCCAGATCAGCTGCGCGACCATTCCGGCCATGAGGAGCGCGATACCCACGAGGAAGCCAGCGACCGCCTGGTAGACCCGCCGCCGGGTGTACGAACGCAGCCCGCTTCCCTCAAGCGCCGACGCGAACTTGGGATCTTCGGCGTACAGCGCTCGCTCCATCTGCTCGAGCATGCGCTGCTCGTGCTCCGAGAGCGGCACGGAGTCCTCCTCATCGTGCAGTCGCCGGGGCGACCCGGGGGGTCCCTTCAGGATAGGCAGGGAATCGCCCCCGTGAAACCCGCCCCTCTACGCCAATTGGCCAACCGGAACCGTCATGGCCGTCCCGGCTCGCTGAGGCTTCCATTCCCCGGCGGCCGACCCGTCATGCCGGGTGGTGTACCTCGATCATACGGCGCAAACCCCACGATCGGGCGTCTTGTGGCGTACTCCATCCGCTGCCAAGGCCCTGATCAGCGGCGGGTCACCGCAGTCGGCTCAGGCCTCGGCGGCACCCTGCGTCTCGCCGAGCACATGCAGCTGGGTGGCGACGGAGTGGAACGCCGGCAGCTCGGCCGCGGCGGCCTCCAGCTTCAGGAGCGCGTCGAGGGCGCCGGGCTCGGTGTCCACGAGGACGCCGGGGACGAGGTCGGCGAAGACCCGCACGCCGTGCACGGCGCCGACCTTCAGGCCCGCGCCCTCGACCAGCGCGGTGAGCTGCTCGGCGGTGAACCGGCGGGGCATCGGGTCACCGGCGCCCCAGCGGCCGTCGGGGTCCGTCAGCGCCTGCCGGGCCTCTGTGAAGTGGCCCGCGAGGGCGCGGGCGAGCACGGCGCCGCCGAGGCCCGCGGCGAGCAGGCTGAGGACGCCCTCGGAGCGCAGCGCGGCGACCGCGTTGCGCACGCCCTCGGCCGGGTCGTCGACGTACTCCAGGACGCCATGGCACAGCACGGCGTCGTAGCCACCGCGCTCGACCACGTCGAAGAGTCCGTGCGCATCGCCCTGGACGCCCCGGACCCGGTCGGCGACGCCGGCCTCGGCGGCCCGGCGCTCCAGTGCGAACAGTGCGTTCGGGCTGGGGTCGACCACGGTGACGCGGTGGCCGAGCCGGGCGACGGGCACGGCGAAGTTTCCGCTGCCGCCGCCGGTGTCGAGGACGTCCAGCGACTCCCGTCCCGTGGCCTTGACCCGGCGGTCGAGGGCGTCCTGGAGGACCTCCCAGACCACGGCGGTACGGAGAGAGGAGCGGGGGCGGCTCGGGTCCGACACGGCAGTTGACTCCTCGGCAGGGCTGGACGGCTTCGGGTGACTCCACCCTATTGCCTCCGGTGCCCTGCCTGGTCACCCCGGCCGGGTACGCCCGGGCGGGTCTCGCACGGCGCGCGCGGTCACTCGTGCTCCCGGCCGGTGGTCAGCCCGCGTCCGGCAGGTCGCCGCGCGTTCTCGGACGGTCGGGTTCACCGGAGTCCCGGCGGGGCTGTGGCAGGACCGGCTGGAGGACGAGCATCCGCTCGACGATGCGCAGGAACACCCCGACGTCCCGTATCAGGTCGTCGGCGTCCCGTCGGCTCGCCGCTCCCCGGATGCCGGCCTCGGCACGGGCACGGCGGGCGGCGCCGGAGGCGAACAGCGCGCTCCACTCGGTCAGTTCGGGGACAATCTCGGGGAGCACTTCCCAGGCGCTGCGGATCCGGGCGCGGCGGCGCGGGGAGGTCTCGGGGCGGCCCCGGGCGGCGAGCACGGCGGCGGCGGTGCGCAGGGCGGCGAGGTGGGCCGTCGCATAGCGCTCGTTCGGCGCTTCCAGGACGGTGGCCTCCTCCAGTCCGGCGCGGGCCTGGGCGAGCAGGTCGAGGGCGGCGGGCGGGGCCGTGGCCCGGCGGAGCACGGGGTGCACATCGCTCGCCGGGCCGGTCAGTGAGGGGGCAGGGCCGGTGGCGCGGCGCCGGCGGGCGGCGGCTGCGGACGGATTGGCCATGACGAACCTCCTGTCGTCTGGGTGACGGCACGAATGCCGTATGTGCCCATCGTGAGGTATGGCACTGACAATCCGTTCTGACCTGGGCCTTTGCCTCGATCGCAGATTCGGGCGTATTTTTGCACTGACCAGTCAGTTCAAAAACATGGAATCGACAGGGGGGCTTGTGGACGGCGTGCACGTCAGGGCCGAGGGCCTCGGGCTCAAGGGGCCGCGGGGGTGGGCCTTCCGAGGCATCACCCTCGACGCGGGCCCCGGCTCACTCATCGCGATCGAGGGACCGTCCGGCTCCGGCCGTACCTGTCTGCTGCTCGCGCTCACGGGACGGATGAAGCCCACCGAGGGAGTGGCCACCGTCGGCGGATTCAAACTCCCCCGGCACATGGCCGGACTACGTCGTGTCAGCGCGGTCGCCAACGTGACCGGAGTGACGGACCTGGAGCCGGCCCTGACCGTCGGCGAGCACCTGCGCGAACGGGCCCTGCTGCAGAGCCGCTTCGGTGACTCCCTGCGCGACCTGCTGCGCCCCCGCGCCCAGCGCGCGCACGAGGCACGGCTGCGCGTCGACGCCGCCCTGGCCGCCGCCGGACTCGACCTCGACGCGCTGCCCAAGGGCTCCCGGACGGCCGTGCGTGACCTGGAACGGCCACAGGAACTGCGCCTGTCCGTCGCGCTGGCCCTGCTCGGCCGGCCCGGGCTGCTCGGCGTCGACGACATCGACATGAAGCTCTCGGACCCCGAGCGCGCCGAGCTGTGGGACCTGCTGCGGTCCCTCACGCGCGCGGGGACGACGGTGGCGGTCGTCTGCCGCACCGCCCCCGGTGACTGTGTCGTCGTACCGACCGCGCCCGCGGACGCCGAGGCGGACGCGGAGAAGCGCAGTGAGACGGACGCCCACCGGAGCGGCGGGAACAGCGACCCGAAGGAGGACGTCGATGCGCTCGCCTAGGCTGGCCGCGCTGGAACTGAGGCGCTTCGGGCGCGGGAGGCTGCCGCGCGCCGCCCTCGTCGCGCTGCTCGTGCTGCCCCTGCTCTACGGCGCCCTGTACCTGTGGTCCTTCTGGGACCCGTACGGCCGTCTGGACCGCATACCGGTGGCCCTGGTGAACGACGACAAGGGCGCCACAGCGGGCGGGAAGAAGATCAGCGCCGGTGACGACATCGTCGACGGGCTGCGCGACAGCCGGACCTTCGCATGGCACCGGGTGAGCGACGAGGAGGCCCGCAGGGGCGTCGAGGACGGCACGTACTACCTGTCGCTGACCCTGCCGGCCGACCTCAGCCGGCGGATCGCCTCCAGTTCCGGCGACTCCCCTGAGACCGGCGCCCTTCAGGTGCGCACCAACGACGCGAACAACTACATCGTCGGCCAGATTTCGAAGACCGTCTTCAACGAGGTCCGCTCGGCCGCCTCCACCAAGACCTCGCGCACCTTCCTGGACAAGATCTTCGTCTCCTTCTCCGACATCCACGACAAGACCGTCACGGCCGCCGACGGCGCCGACAAGCTGAACACCGGCATCGGGAAGGCGGAGAAGGGCTCCAAGGACCTCGCCGACGGACTGAAGGACGCCAAGGGCGGCAGCGGCAAGCTGGTCACGGGCCTGAAGAAGCTCAACACCGGCGCCGGTGACCTCCAGGACGGTTCCCGGCAGGTCGCCGACGGCACGAAGGCGCTCGCCGACAAGGTCAACGGCGTCTACGGCACGGCCGGCCCGTTCCTGAAGGACAACGAGAAGACCATCGGGGACACCGCCCGCCTGGTCTCCGACTCGGCCAAGACCGTCCAGGACAACCTCGACGACCTGGTGAAGCGCGCCCCGGACGCCGCAAAGCTCGCCCACGCGAACGCCGACATCCTGGCCGCGGTCTACAAGGCGCGCTGCGAGACCGCCACGCTCCCCGACCCGAACTGCGCCGACCTCAAGCGGGCCAGGACGGCCACCGCCGAGGTGGCCACCGTCGCCGACGACCTCAACACGCTCATCGCCGACCAGGACGGCGACCTCAAGACGATGCGGGACAACCTCGGCACCCTGCAGAAACAGGCCACGGCACTCGAAGAGCGCGCACCGCACCTGTACGAGGACGTCGACGACGCCGTCAAGAAGATCAACAAGCTGAACGACGGCGCACAGAAGGTCGCCGCCGGCGCCAAGAAGCTGCACACCGGCCTCGGCACCGCTCAGACCGGCGCGACCACGCTGGACCAGGGCATCGGCACGGCCGCCTCGGGCGCCCAGACCCTGAACGGTGGCCTGTACAAGCTGTCCGACGGCTCGGACAGGCTCGCCGGCGGGCTGCACGACGGCGCCGGGAAGATCCCGGACTACGACAAGAAGGACCGCGACCAGCGCACCGGCGTGATGGCCGACCCGGTCCAGCTGGCCTCCCACGACCTGCACAAGGCGCCGAACTACGGCACCGGCTTCGCCCCGTACTTCATCCCGCTGTCCCTGTGGGTGGGCGCGATGGTCGCCTACATGCTGATCCCGCCGCTCAACCGCCGTGCCCTGGCGGCCGGTTCGCCGGCCTGGCGGATCGCGCTCGCGGGCTGGCTGCCGGTGGCCGCGGTGGGCGTGCTGCAGGTGGGCGCCCTGATGGCCGTACTGCACTGGGCGATCGGGCTGCAGATGCTGCGCGCTGCCGGCACGATCGGCTTCCTGTGCCTGGTCACGGCCTGCTTCGCGGCGATCGTGCAGTGGCTGAACGCCCGCTTCGGCGCGGCCGGCCGGATCCTGGTGCTCGCGCTGCTGATGCTCCAGCTGACCTCTGCGGGCGGCACGTACCCGGTGCAGACCAGCCCGGGCTTCTTCAACGCGATCCACCCGTTCCTGCCGATGAGCTACATCGTGGAGGCGCTGCGCCGGCTGATCACGGGCGGCGGGCTCGGCCCGGTGTGGCAGGCGTGCGGTGTGCTCGCCGCGTTCACCGTGGGCGCGCTCGCGCTGACCGCCCTCGCGGCCCGCCGGCGCCAGGTGTGGACGCTGGACCGGCTGCACCCCGAGCTGAGCCTGTGATCGGCAAGCGGCCACCGCACGCGCGCGTACCTGTGAGAATCAGGGCCATGGAAAGCAGCAGCGCCAGGTCAGGCGGCAGCACCCGCCGCGAGGCCACCCGGCAGAAGCTCTACGAGGCGGCCGTCACGCTCATCGCCGAGCAGGGCTTCTCCGCCACCACGGTGGACGAGATCGCGGAGCGGGCCGGGGTCGCGAAAGGCACGGTCTACTACAACTTCGCGAGCAAGTCGGTCCTCTTCGAGGAGCTGCTGCGGCACGGTGTGGGCCTGCTCACCGCCTCCCTGAAGGAGGCGGCCGAGCAGACCGCGGCCGAGGGCGGCAGCAGGGTCGACGCGCTGGACGCGATGGTCCGCGCGGGCCTGGTCTTCATCGACCGCTACCCGGCCTTCACCCAGCTGTACGTGGCCGAACTGTGGCGCACCAACCGGGCCTGGCAGTCCACGCTGATGGTGGTCCGGCAGGAGGCCGTCGCGGTCGTCGAGGGCGTGCTGCGCGAGGGCGTGGCGGCCGGCGAGTTCAGCGACGAGATCGACGTCCAGCTGACGGCGGCCGCGCTGGTCGGCATGGTCCTGGTGGCCGCGCTGGACTGGAAGTCGTTCCAGCCGGAGCGCTCGCTCGACGACGTCCACGCGGCCCTGTCGCGGCTGCTCCAGGGACGCGTGAGCGGCAAGGGCTGAGCGCACGAGGAAGGCGCCGGTCCGCTGCCGGACCGGCGCCTTCACCCTCCCCGTACTCCCCCGTACTCCCCCGTACGGTCTTCCCCCGATGGTCCCCCGTGGGTGGTCGCCCCCGGGTCCCCCGACTCGCTTCCGCCGACGGATCGGCGGAAGGAGCGGCCAGGTGGCGCGCACCGTTCCGCCGCCCCGTGCCGGCGGTGCCGGGCCGCGCCCCTTTGCCGTGCCTCCACTCTCCCGTGCACACAGGCCGCGGGCCATCCGCGCACATACTCATCTCGCGACCTGAGTACGGATACTCAGCCGCCCGCACATGACCCCACGCCCGCGGACCGGATTGTCAGTGGCGGTCGATAAAGTCGCAGGCATGGCACGGATTGCGGTGATCGGCGCCGGGATGGGCGCGATGGCGGCCGCTGCCCGGCTGGCCGTCGCGGGCCACCGGGTGGCGGTGTACGAGCGTACGGAGACATACGGCGGCGCGGTGCGCCGGTTCGAGCGGGACGGGTTCGCCTTCGACACCGGCCCGGGACTGCTGACGCTGCCGGCCGTGTACCGCGATCTGTTCGTCAAGACCGGCAAGGAGCCGCTGGAGGACTGCGTCGAGCTGGTCCAGGTCGATCCCTCCGCGCGGCATGTCTTCGCGGACGGTACCGAGGTGTCACTGCCGAACGCCTCGCGCGCCGGTGTGGTCGCGGCCCTGGACGAGGCGCTGGGTGCGGGCGCGGGCGAGCGCTGGGGCGGCTTCCTGGTGCGGGCCCGGGAGGCCTGGGACCGCACGCGCAGACCGTTGCTGGAGGAGCCGCTGTGGCCGAGCTGGCAGGTGCTGGCCGAGAAGGAGCCGTATCCGTCCGTCCCGCACCGGCGCCTGCTGCGCACACGGTACGCGCGCACGCTGTCCGAGATCGGCTCCCTCGAGCTGTGCGACGAGCGCCTGGCGGCTCTGCTGGAGAGTTCCGCACTCGCCCACGGCCTCGATCCGCGGACCGCTCCGGCGAGCGCGGCCGTGCTGCCCTACATGGAGCACGCCTTCGGCACCTGGTATGTGCGCGGCGGCATCAGGGAGTTGGCGCGCGCGGTGTACGAGCGGTGCGTGAAGCGGCGGGTCGAGTTCGTCTTCGGCGCGGAGGTCGTACGGATCCTGGAGAAGGAAGGCCGTGCGGCGGGCGTGGAGTCGAGGGACGGCACGGTGGCCGAGGCGGACTTCGTGGTGGCCGGTGTCGCCCCGGACGCCCTTGCCGGGTTCGTCACCGGCACGGCCCTCCGCGGTGACGGCGAGGTCGCGCCACAGCGCGGGACGCCGAGCCGGCTCACGGTGCTGCTGGCGCTGCGCGGCGAGCGGCCGCACGGTGCGGCCCACCGGACCGTGGTGCACGCGCAGGACCGGGAGAGCGAGCGGGAGCTGCTGTTCGGCAGCTCGAAGGGGATGGCGGCGCGCCCGACCGTCACCGTGCTGCGGCCCGACGACCCGGCGCTGGTGCCGGACGCCGCCCATGAGTCGGTCGTGCTGTCCTCGGTGGTCCCTGCCCTGCCACAGGACGGGAGCCGGACCGGGCGGGCGGGCTTCGAGCGCCACGCCGAGGCCATGATCGAGGTGGCCGAGCGGGCCGTGCCCGGACTGCGGGACCGCATCCTGTGGAAGGAGGTGTGTACCCCTGCCGCCGTCGAGGAGGCCACGGGCGCGGCGGGCGGCGCGGTACCGGCCCCGGCGCTCGCAGCCGGTGCCGGACGCCTGCTGCACCCGGGCAACAGCACGAGGCTGGCCGGCCTCTTCACCGCCGGCGGCTGGTCGCACCCCGGCGGTGGACTGCCGCACGCGGGCATGTCCGGCGCGCTGGTGGCGGGTCTGATCGTGGAGGGGCCGGGGTTCCGCGGCTCCCAGTGAGCATGCTCGGGGTGAGCGGGCTCAGGCCTCAGAAACGGTACTGCTCGTCGTAGCCGGCGCCGGGCTGCGGTTGCTGTGCGTGGTCGTGGCCCTGGTACGGGTAGGGCTGCTCCTGCGGGAGTTCGCCGCCGTAGGTCTCGTCGGTGCGCTGCTGCGGTACCCACACCCCGCCCGACGGGGTCTCGCCGTAGCCGCCGCCGGCGTACGGGTCCTGGGCGTAGCCCTGCTGGGCGTACTGCCCGGAGGAGCCGGTGTCGTACGAGGCGCCGCCGTAGGGCTGGCTGCCGATGTACGGGTCGGAGTAGTTGGCGTAGGCCTGCTGGCCACTGGTGTCGTAGCCGTAGCCCTGCTGGCCGTAGCCCGAGTAGTCGTAGGCGTAGCCCTGCTGCTCGGTGCCCTGGGCCTGCGCCTGGGTGGCGCCCGCGTAGGCGGTGTCGCCGTAGACGCCGTAGGAGCTGGTGTCCTCGGGCAGGGGCTGCGGCTCGTAGACGGCGGTGGTCTCGGCGGCGGTGGGGTCGCCAGGACGGGGGGCCGGGGTGAAGACGTCGTCGCGGTCGTAGTCGTCGTCGCCGTGACCCTGCTGGTCGTGGGCCTGGCCGGGGTCCCGGTCGTCGTCCGGGCCGCCGGGCTCCGGGTCGGGGGCGTGCGACTGCGGGTCGTGCCGGTCCGCCTTGCCGCGGCGGCGCTTGCTGGCGCCGCCGGTCTCGGCGTCCGGGCGCTTGACCGCCCAGCCCGCGGCGAAGCCACGGCGGAACGAGAGCGTGACATAGGTCTGGCCGACCGCGAAGGCGATCGCGCCGACACCGATCACGATCACGGACGGCATCAGCACGCCGACCACGACCCCGAGGAAGCCGGTGAACGCGAGCAGCCGCCAGCGCAGGCGTGCCTTGTACTGCAGCAGCACCTCGCCCAGCAACCACAGTGCGACGATGCCGAACGCGATGTAGAGGACCGTCCAGCCCATGTACGCCCCTCTCCCAGTGACCGCTACGCAGTGTGTCGTATCGCGGTGCGGCCGGTCTAGGCCTGCGGGGGGTGGTGCAGGCCCAGGTTCTCGTAGATTTCCAGCGTCGCCGTGGAGTTGTTGAGCGTGATGAAGTGCAGTCCGGGCACTCCCTCGGCGAGCAGCCGAGCGCAGAACTCCGTGGCGAAGCCGATACCGATGGAGCGTACCGCCGCCGGATCGTCCTTCGCTGCGAGGATCCGCTCTTTCAGGGCGTCCGGGAAGACGGCGTTGCTGAGTCTGGGCAACCGTTCCAGCATCTTCACGCTGGTGACCGGCAGGACCTCCGGGATCACCGGGGTGTCACAGCCCGCGGCCGCCACACGGTCGCGCAGTCTCAGATACGACTCCGGCTGGAAGAACATCTGTGTGACGGCGTAGTCGGCGCCCGCACGGCACTTGTCCACGAAGTGGGCGACGTCGGTGTCCCAGTCCGTGGAGCGGGGGTGCATCTCCGGGAACGCGGCGACGCCCACGCAGAAGTCGCCCGACTCCTTGATGAGCCGGACGAGTTCGGCGGCGTAGGTCAGGCCCCGCGGGTGCGGGACCCACTCGCCCATGGGGTCGCCGGGCGGGTCGCCGCGCACGGCGAGCATGTTGCGGATCCCGGCGTCCGCGTACTGGCCGATGATGTTGCGCAGCTCGGCGATGGAGTGGTCGACCGCGGTGAGGTGGGCGACCGGGGTGAGCGTGGTGTCGGCGACGATCTGCTCGGTCTCCTTGACCGTGCCGGCGCGGGTGGAACCGCCGGCGCCGTAGGTCACGGAGACGAAGTCGGGCGCGACCGCCTCGACCCGCCGGAGCGCGCTCCACAGGTTCCGCTCGCCCTTGGGGGTCTTCGGTGCCGAGAACTCGAACGAGTACGTCGTCTTGCCGGTGGCGAGGATCTCACGCACGGTGCGTGCGCGATCAGTCCTGGTGGATGCGGTTCCGAGGGCCATACGGGCAGGTTAGCCAGGGGTGGGCGGTCCCCCAACCGAATGCCGGAAATTTGCCCGAATTGCCCCTTTCCTGTCCACGCCTTGGACAAAAATGTGGACAGCACAGGGGCAGCAGGCGCGCCGCTAGGCCTGCCGCAGCCGCTTCGCGAACTCCGCGGCGGCCGCTCCCGGGTCGTCGGCCTCGGTGATCGCGCGGACCACGACCACCCTGCGGGCGCCCGCGTCCAGCACCTGGTCGAGGCGGGACAGGTCGATGCCGCCGATCGCGAACCAGGGGCGTTCGGTGCCCAGGCCGGCGGCGTACCGGACCAGGTCGAGGCCCGGGGCGTGGCGGCCGGGCTTGGTGGGGGTGGGCCAGCAGGGGCCGGTGCAGAAGTAGTCCACACCGTCCTGCACGGCGGCCGCGGCGGCCTCGGACTCGGCGTGCGTGGAGCGGCCGATCAGCACCTCCTCGCCGAGGATGGCGCGGGCCGCGGGGACCGGCAGGTCGCCCTGGCCGAGGTGCAGCACATTGGCGCTGGCGGCGTGGGCGACGTCCGCGCGGTCGTTCACCGCGAGGAGCTTGCCGTGCCGGGCGCAGGCGTCCGCGAAGACCTCCAGGTGCCGCAGTTCCTCGGCGGCCTCCAGGCCCTTGTCGCGCAGCTGGACGATATCGACACCGCCGGCCAGGACCGCGTCCAGGAACTCGGGCAGGTCGCCCTGGCGCGTGCGCGCGTCCGTGCAGAGGTACAGACGGGCCTCGGAGAGCGCGGCGCGTGCGGTGTCGGACATACGTGGTCCCCCCTGAAGGGTGTGCGGGCGGCCGGCGCGGGGGCGTACGGGCCACGACGGCCCGCACGCCCCGCGCGTGCTGCGGGTCGGCTCAGACGGCGAGCGCCTGGGCCCGGCGCTTCACCTCCGTGCCGCGATTCTCGCTCAGGGCCTGCGCGGGGGTGCCGGGCAGGGTCGGGTCAGGGGTGAAGAGCCACTCGATCATCTCTTCGTCCGTGAAGCCGTCGTCCCGCAGGAGCGTCAGGGTGCCGGACAGGCCCTTGACGACCTTGTCCCCGTCGATGAAGGCGGCGGGGACGTGCAGCGCCCGGTTCTCACCTCGGCGTACGGCGATGAGCTGGCCCTCCTTGACCAGCTGCCGCACGCGCGTCACCTCGACGCCGAACTGTTCGGCGATGTCGGGGAGGGTGAGCCAGGCAGGGACGAGAGCATCGATCTTTGCGTCAATCTCGGTCACGGCACCTAGCGTAGGCGCTCCGCTGGTTCGGTCGCGATGCGCTCCGCCGGGTGCCGCGACGGATCGTCCTTCGGGGGCGGCACCGCCGTGGTTGCTCGCGCCCACGCGGCGGAGCCGCCTATCGCTACGGCCCCGCGCCCCTTCAGGGCGCTGCAGTCGCGTCTTTCAACGGGCGGGCCGGGTCCGCCAGAGCCTCCGCGTCCATGCTGCGGCCCGCCTCGATCAGCCTCCGCCCCTGCGCCAGGTCGCGCGGGCGACCGACGGCCAGCAGAGCGACAAGGCGGTCGCCGCGCAGCCAGCACACCGACCAGGCCAGGCCCGTCGGGTCGCCCCGCCGCACCAGCCGGTCGGCGGCGGCATGGTGGCCGGCGTACTGCACGAAGCGGCCGAACTGCTCGGACCAGAAGTACGGGACCGGGTCGTAGACCGCCGGGGTCTCGCCGAGGATGTTCGCGGCGACCGTGCGGGGGCCCTGCAGGGCGTTGTCCCAGTGGTGGACGAGCAGTCGTTCGCCGTAGCGGGCGGAGGGGAAGGAGGCGCAGTCGCCGACGGCGTACACGTCCTCGACGGAGGTGCGCAGACGGTCGTCGGCGAGGACGTCCCCGTGCGGCCCCAGCTCGATACCCGAGCCGGCCAGCCAGGCGGTGGCGGGGCGGGCCCCGATGCCGACGACGACGGCGCCCGCGGGCAGCCGGGTGCCGTCGGCGAGGACGACCGCGCCGGGCTCGACGCGCTCCACGCGCGCGTGCGTGCGGAGGTCGGCGCCCGCGTCGGCGTACCAGGCGGCCATCGGGGCGGCGACCTCGGCGGGCAGGGCGCCGGCGAGCGGACGGCCGGCGGCCTCCACGACGGTCACCGCGCAGCCGGCCTCGCGGGCGGCCGTGGCGAACTCGGCGCCGATCCAGCCCGCGCCGACGACCACGATCTCGTGCTGCCGGGCGAGCACGGGCCGCAACCGTTCGGCGTCGTCCAGGGTGCGCAGCAGATGCACGCCGGGCACCCCCTCGGTGCCGGGCAGGGTGACCGGTTCGGCGCCGGTGGCGAGGACCAGGACGTCGTACCGCACCGGGCCCTGCTCGGTGTCCAGCTCGTGCGCGGCGGGGCGCACGCCCAGCACCTCGCAGCCGAGCCGCAGCTCGACCCCGAGCGACTCGAAGTCCACGTCGAAGGCGGAGTCCTCCGCCTTGCCGAGCAGTACGGCCTTGGACAGCGGCGGCCGGTCGTACGGTTGGTGGGGTTCGGCACCGATGAGGGTGACGGTGCCCTGGAAGCCCTGTTCGCGCAGGGCGACCGCGGTCTGCACCCCGGCCATGCCGGCGCCGACGACGACCACGCGCCGCCCCTGTGACGTGCCCTCTTGTGCTGTCTGCTCGCTCACCCGATCACCATAGACAGTGACGGAGCGTCAGTCAGCGGGCGGGCTCGGTGACCTGTTCCACAACACTCGTGCCGGAGCCCGCCCGGGACTCCCACTCCCAGGTCTCCTCCAGCCGCACGCGCCCGTCCGGCAGCTCGACGACCGTGGACACACAGTGCCCGGAGGCGGTCGACCCGTCGGTCCTCAGCTGGACATAGCGGAAGTCCAGCCGGTCGCCCTCCCGGGTGCCGACCAGATGGCCGCGTACCACGTCGCCGCCCGCGTACTCGGCCCAGATCTCGCCCTCCGTCTCGTGGTAGGCGAACCGGGTGTGGGTGCCCACCTGACCTGGGGCTTGGTCCGCCACAGGGGCGAGGATCAGTCCGTCGAGCGACCGGGACACGGGCAGGGGCTCCCTTACGGGTGACGAGCGGGGCGGGCTAGGGTGGCCACCGTACAAGCACTCGCGGGAGCCCGGACGCACCGGGCTGAGAGGGAGGCTGGCGGCCTCCGACCGTACGAACCTGATCCGGGTCATGCCGGCGAAGGGAGGGGCTGGACGCCCATGTCGTCACGTACGTCCGATACGTCCGACGTCCTCGTCATCGGGGGCGGCATCATCGGCCTGGTCACGGCCTGGCGCGCGGCGCAGCGCGGGCTCGCCACGGCCGTGGTGGACCCCGAGCCCGGCGGCGGGGCCGCGCAGGTCGCGGCGGGGATGCTGGCCGCGGTCACCGAACTGCACTACGGCGAGGAGAGGTTGCTCGCCCTGAACCTGGAATCGGCGCGCCGCTACCCGGACTTCGCGGCCGAGCTGACCGAGCTGACCGGCCACGACCTCGGCTACCGCCGGTGCGGCACCCTCGCGGTCGCGCTCGACGCCGACGACCGCGCCCACTTGCGCGAACTGCACGCCCTTCAGCAGCGCTCGGGTCTGGACTCGGAGTGGCTGTCCGGGCGGGAGTGCCGGCGTCTGGAGCCGATGCTGGCACCCGGGGTGCGCGGCGGGCTGCGGGTGGACGGCGACCACCAGATCGACCCGCGGCGCCTTGCGGCAGCCCTGGTGACCGCGTGCGAGCGGGCGGGAGTGGTGTTCCACCGGGCGTGGGCCGAACGGCTGGACGTCGTACGGGACCGGGCCGCCGGGGTCACCACGGCGGACGGTGCCGAACTGCGCGCCGGCCAGGTCGTCCTCGCGGCCGGCAGCCTGAGCGGGCGGCTCGCCGGCGTGCCTGAGGCGCTGCTGCCGCCGGTGCGGCCGGTGAAGGGCCAGGTGCTCCGGCTGACCGTGCCGCCCCGGTACGCGCCCTTCCTGAGCCGCACCGTACGGGCCGTGGTGCGCGGCGGCCATGTCTACCTCGTGCCCCGTGAGAACGGCGAACTGGTCGTCGGCGCCACCAGCGAGGAGCTGGGCTGGGACACGACCGTCACCGCGGGCGGGGTGTACGAGCTGCTGCGCGACGCCCATGAGCTGGTGCCGGGCATCACCGAACTGCCGCTCACCGAGACCCGGGCCGGGCTGCGCCCCGGCTCCCCCGACAACGCGCCGCTGCTCGGCCCGTCCGGGCTCGACGGGCTGCTGCTGGCCACCGGGCACTACCGCAACGGGGTGCTGCTCACGCCGGTCACCGGCGATGTGCTGGCCCAGCTGCTGACCGGCGGCCAACCGCCGGAAGCGGCCCGTCCGTTCACACCGCGGCGCTTCGGTGCCGCCGCCGTCCTCATGGAGCAGCCCGCATGAGCATCTCCGTCACCCTTTCCATCTCCGTCAACGGGAAGCGCCGGGAGATCGTCCCGGGTACCGCTCTCGACACCGTCGTACGGTCGCTGGTCGCGGCGCCTTCCGGGGTGGCCGCCGCCGTCAACGAGACCGTCGTCCCGCGCGCGCAGTGGGCGGCCACGGCGCTGGCCGAGGGCGACCGGGTCGAAGTCCTCACCGCGGTCCAGGGAGGCTGAGCCATGGCCGACGATCTCTTGGTCCTCGGGGGCACGACGTTCTCGTCGCGGCTGATCATGGGCACGGGCGGTGCGCCCAGCCTGGACGTGCTGGAGCGGGCGCTGGTCGCCTCCGGTACGGAGCTGACGACGGTCGCGATGCGGCGGGTGGACCCGTCCGTCCACGGCTCGGTGCTGTCGGTGCTCCAGAAGCTCGGCATCCGGGTGCTGCCGAACACCGCGGGCTGTTTCACCGCGGGCGAGGCCGTGCTGACCGCGCGCCTGGCACGGGAGGCACTGGGCACGGACCTGGTCAAGCTGGAGGTCATCGCCGACGAGCGGACGCTGCTGCCGGATCCGGTGGAGCTGCTGGAGGCGGCGGAGACGCTGGTCGACGACGGGTTCACGGTGCTGCCGTACACCAATGACGATCCCGTGCTGGCGCGGAAGCTGGAGGACGTCGGGTGTGCCGCGGTGATGCCGCTGGGGTCGCCGATCGGGTCCGGGCTCGGGATCCGCAACCCCCACAACTTCCAGCTGATCGTCGAGCACGCGCGGGTGCCGGTGATCCTGGACGCGGGGGCCGGGACGGCATCGGATGCGGCGCTGGCCATGGAGCTGGGCTGTGCCGGGGTGATGCTGGCCTCGGCGGTGACGCGGGCGCAGGAGCCGGAGCTGATGGCCGCCGCGATGCGGCATGCTGTGGAGGGCGGCCGGCTGGCCCGGCTGGCCGGGCGGATTCCGCGCAGGCACTTCGCGGAGGCCTCCTCCCCGACGGAGGGGCGCGCCCACCTGGATCCCGAACGTCCGGCCTTCTGATCGCGGGGGAGTCACAGCTGTGCTGCATTCCGTCCCCGGAACAGCACAGCGTGCGGCACTGTCGGTCGGCCCTCGTAGACTCCCCTGCGTGGATACGACCCTTCAGGACCCCCTCGTCGGGCAGGTGCTCGACGGCCGTTATCGCGTCGACGCACGGATCGCGGCCGGCGGGATGGCCACGGTGTACCGGGCCCTGGACACCCGTCTGGACCGTGTTCTCGCGCTGAAGGTGATGCACCCGACGCTCGCGTCGGACGGATCGTTCGTGGAGCGGTTCATCCGGGAGGCGAAGTCCGTCGCGCGGCTGGCGCACCCGAACGTGGTGCAGGTCTTCGACCAGGGGACCGACGGGTCGTACGTGTACCTGGCGATGGAGTACGTCGCCGGGTGCACCCTGCGGGACGTGCTGCGCGAGCGGGGTGCGCTGCAGCCGCGGGCCGCGCTGGACATCCTGGAGCCGGTGCTGGCCGCGCTGGGTGCCGCGCACCGGGCCGGGTTCGTGCACCGGGACATGAAGCCCGAGAACGTGCTGATAGGGGACGACGGCCGGGTCAAGGTCGCCGACTTCGGGCTGGTGCGGTCGGTGGACACGGTGACCAGCACGACCGGCGCCGTCCTCGGGACCGTGTCGTATCTCGCACCCGAGCAGATCGAGCAGGGCACCGCCGACCCCCGGGTCGACGTCTACGCCTGCGGTGTCGTGCTCTACGAGATGCTGACCGGTGAGAAGCCGCACGCCGGGGACTCGCCCGCGCAGGTGCTCTACAAGCACATACACGACGACGTGCCACCGCCCTCTGCGCTGGTGCCGGGCCTGCCGTACGAGCTGGACGAGCTGGTCGCGTCGGGGACCGCGCGCAACCCGGACATCCGGCCGTACGACGCCGTGGCGCTGCTCGCCCAGCTGCGCGAGGCACGCCTCGGGCTGAGCGCCGGGCAGCTGGACGCGGTGCCGCCGCAGGCGCTCACCGCGGAGCACGACAACGCCGAGGACCGGACGAGCGTGATCCCGCGCTCGCTGACCTCCCCCGTGCTCGGCTTCGCTCGCGCGGGGGGACCCCCCTCGCGCCCGCTGCCGGTGAACGAGGACGAGCCCGCGGTCCGGCACACCAGCCGGCTGCAGGCGCCCCCGGCACCGCCCCGGCGGCCGAGGCGTCTGGTGCTGACGATCGTCGCCGCCGTGCTGGTGGTGTTCGGCGTGGGCGCCGGGGTCTGGTACATCAACTCCGGCCAGTTCACGAAGGTCCCGCCGCTGCTGTCGAAGACCGAGGCGCAGGCCCGGGACCGGCTGGAGGCGGCCGGGCTCGAGGTCGGGCAGGTCAAGCGCGCGTACGACGACACCGTCCCGCGGGGCACGGTCATAGGCACCGACCCGGCGCCCGGCGCCCGGATCCGCGACCACGACGCGGTGACGCTGACCATCTCGCTGGGCCCCGAGACGGTGAACGTGCCGGATGTCGCGGGCCGCCCGCTGGCCGAGGCGCGGGCGCGGCTGAAGGCGGACGGGCTGGAGCCGGGCATGGTCACCCGGGAGTTCAGCGAGGACGTCGCCAACGGCTCCGTGATCGCCACGAATCCGAAGGCGGGCACCAAGCGGCACGCCGGCTCGGCGATCGCGCTGACCGTCAGCAAGGGCAGTCCCGTTGATGTGCCGGACGTCACCGGTGACGACGTGGACGAGGCCAAGCAGGAGCTGACGGGCGCCGGGCTGAAAGTGGTGATCGCCCCGCAGCAGGTCAACTCCGACGTCGACAAGGGCAAGGTGGCCCGGCAGAGCCCGGGTGAGGGCAGTCAGGCCGCCGAGGGCGACACGGTGACGCTGACGCTGTCCAAGGGCCCGCAGATGGTCGAGGTGCCGGACGTGACCGGCGACAGCGTGGACGACGCCCATAAAGCGCTGGAGGGCGCCGGCTTCAAGGTGGACGAGGACCGCGGGCTGCTCGGCCTGTTCGGCGACACCGTGAAGAAGCAGTCGGTGGGGGGCGGCGACACGGCTCCCAAGGGGTCGACCATCACGATCACCATCCGGTGACGGGGGTCACCGGGGACCGTGGTCCGGCGGCCGGGGCGGGCATGACACCCTGAACGGGTGAGTCCCGTTCAGCCCGCGTCCCTCCCCTCGCCCCCTGCGCGCAATCCCGTCGGCGGTCATGTCCCCGTGGCCGGCGGCCTGCACTCCGTGGGGCTGTCGTACGCCCGTGAGCTGCGGGCGGAGACCGTGCAGGTCTTCGTGGCCAATCCGCGCGGCTGGGCCACGCCCGCCGGGAACCCGCGGCAGGACGAGGCATTCCGCCAGGAGTGTGCCGAGCGGTCGGTGCCGGCGTATGTGCACGCGCCGTACCTGATCAACTTCGGCTCGCACACCGAGGCGACCGTGGAGCGGTCGGTGGAGTCGCTCAGGCACTCGCTGCGGCGCGGGCGGGAGATCGGCGCGCTCGGTGTGGTCGTGCACACCGGGAGCGCGACCGGCGGGCGGGCCCGCGACGTGGCGCTGAAGCAGGTGCGCGAGCACATGCTGCCGCTGCTGGACGAGCTGACCCACGACGACGATCCGTTCCTGCTGCTGGAGTCGACCGCCGGACAGGGCGCCTCGCTGTGCTCCCGCACCTGGGACTTCGGCCCGTACTTCGAGGCGCTGGACGCCCATCCGAAGCTGGGGGTCTGCCTGGACACCTGCCACATCTTCGCCGCGGGGCACGACCTGACCGGCCCGAGCGGCATGCACCAGACGCTCGACCTGCTGGTCGACACCGTCGGCGAGGGCCGGCTGAAGCTGATCCACGCGAACGACTCCAAGGACGTGGTCGGCGCGCACAAGGACCGGCACGAGAACATCGGCGCCGGCCACATCGGCGAGGATCCCTTTCGCGCCCTGATGACCCACCCGGCGACCGCGGGCGTCCCGCTGGTCATCGAGACGCCGGGCGGCAGGGAGGGGCATGCGGCGGACGTGGAGCGGCTGAAGAAGCTCAGGGACTGCTGAGAGCGGTCAGAGTTCCGGGCCCTCGCCCGGTTCCTCCTGGTAGGAGTAGCGCTGTTCCTTCCAGGGATCGCCGACGTTGTGGTAGCCGCGCTCCTCCCAGAAGCCGCGGCGGTCGGCGGTCATGTACTCCACGCCACGGACCCACTTGGGGCCCTTCCAGGCGTACAGGTGGGGCACGATCAGCCGGACCGGGAAGCCGTGCTCGGCGGTGAGCAGCTCGCCGTCCTTGTGGGTGGCGAAGATGGTGCCGTCGGAGGTGAAGTCCGACAGGCGGAGGTTGGAGCTGAAGCCGTACTCCGCCCACACCATCACGTGGGTGACGTCGGGCGCCGGCGGGGCCAGCTCGAGGATGGTACGGGCGGGGATCCCGCCCCACTCCGCGCCGGTCATGCTGAACTTCGTCACGCAGTGCAGATCGGCCACCACGGTGGTGTACGGCAGGGCCGTGAGCTCCTCGTGGTTCCAGACGTGCTTGTCACCGTCGGCGGTGGCGCCGAAGACCCGGAACTCCCAGCGCTCGGGCCGGAACTTCGGGACGGGCCCGTAGTGCGTGACCGGCCAGCCGCGCTGGAGCCGCTGACCCGGCGGGAGCTCGGACCCTGCCGCTGCTCCAGACTCGCGCTCCACCGGATGACCCATGTATCCATCCTGACAGACCTCGGGCAGTGTCCTTGACCACCCTTCCGAGAATCGGACAAGCAGCAACAACTCAGGGCGTACTTACTAAGTACGCACTTACTGGACGATCTTCGTTGCCGATGCGATCATGCCGCCGCACCCTCTCCCGTAACCCGTGTGGAAGGAGCCGCTGCGATGCAGGGCGACCCCGAGGTCATCGAGTTCCTCAACGAGCAGCTCACCGGCGAGCTGACCGCGATCAACCAGTATTTCCTGCACGCGAAGATGCAGGAGAACTTCGGCTGGACGAAGCTCGCCAAGTACACGCGGCACGAGTCGTTCGACGAGATGAAGCACGCGGAGGTGCTCACCGACCGGATCCTCTTCCTGGAGGGGCTGCCCAACTACCAGCGGCTCTTCCACGTCCGCGTCGGGCAGACGGTGCGGGAGATGTTCGAGGCCGACCGGCAGATCGAGGTCGAGGCGATCGACCGGCTGAGGCGGGGGATCAAGGTGATGCGCGAGAAGGGGGACATCACGTCCGCCAACATCTTCGAGGACATCCTCGCCGACGAGGAGCACCACATCGACTACCTCGACACCCAGCTGGAGCTGCTGGAGAAGCTCGGCGAGGCGCTGTACATCTCCCAGCTGATCGAGCAGCCGGAGAGCTAGGCGGCTTCCGGAAGCTCGGAGAGGACCGGCTTGCCCTGGTCGGCCAGGTCACGCCGCGGGCAGGCACTCCGGCCCAGAAGGGCCTGGATCCGGCGGACGCAGGAGCCGCAGTCCGTGCCCGCCTTGCAGGCGGAGGCTATCTGGCGGGGGGTGCAGGCGCCGTCCTGCGCGTGCTGCTTGACCTGGGCCTCGGTGATGCCGAAGCAGCTGCAGACGTACACGCGGATTCACCTCCCGACGGGATCGCTGTATTACTGCCATCCCCTTATCGGTGAGGCAAACCTAACCTTACCCATCCCCCGGCAACCGCAAAAGAGGAAGGGGCACGGATCCGGTGTGATCCGCGCCCCTTCAGATGCCTACTGGTCCCGGTACATCTCCGCGACCAGGAACGCCAGGTCCAGCGACTGGCTGCGGTTCAGTCGCGGGTCGCAGGCCGTCTCGTAGCGCTGGTGCAGATCGTCGACGAAGATCTCGTCGCCGCCGCCCACGCACTCGGTGACGTCGTCGCCGGTCAGCTCCACATGGATGCCGCCCGGGTGGGTGCCGAGCGCCTTGTGCACCTCGAAGAAGCCCTTGACCTCGTCGAGCACGTCGTCGAAGCGGCGGGTCTTGTGCCCGGAGGCCGCCTCGAACGTGTTGCCGTGCATCGGGTCGGTCACCCAGGCCACCGTCGCGCCGGACGCCGTGACCTTCTCCACCAGCTCGGGGAGCTTGTCGCGGATCTTGTCGGCGCCCATCCGGACGATGAAGGTCAGCCGGCCCGGCTCCCGCTCGGGGTCGAGGCGGTCGATGTAGCGCAGCGCCTCCTCGGCCGTCGTCGTCGGGCCGAGCTTGATGCCGATCGGGTTGCGGATCTGCGAGGCGAACTCGATGTGCGCGCCGTCCAGCTGCCGGGTGCGCTCACCGATCCACACCATGTGCCCGGAGACGTCGTACAGCTTGCCGGTGCGGGAGTCGACCCGGGTGAGGGCGGACTCGTAGTCCAGCAGCAGCGCCTCGTGCGAGGAGAAGAACTCGACGGTCTTGAACTCCTCCGGGTCGGTGCCGCAGGCCCGCATGAAGTTCAGCGCGTTGTCGATCTCCCGCGCGAGCTGCTCGTAGCGCTGGCCCGACGGCGAGGTCTTCACGAAGTCCTGGTTCCAGGCGTGCACCTGGCGCAGGTCCGCGTAACCGCCGGTGGTGAAGGCGCGCACCAGGTTCAGCGTGGAGGCGGAGGCGTGGTACATCCGCTTCAGACGCTCGGGGTCCGGGACGCGGGCGGCCTCGGTGAAGTCGAAGCCGTTGACGGAGTCGCCGCGGTAGGTCGGCAGCGTCACGCCGTCGCGGGTCTCGGTCGGCTTGGAGCGGGGCTTGGAGTACTGCCCGGCGATCCGGCCGACCTTCACCACGGGCACGGAGGCCGCGTAGGTGAGGACCGCACCCATCTGGAGCAGCGTCTTGAGCTTGTTGCGGATGTGGTCGGCGGACACCGCGTCGAAGGCCTCGGCGCAGTCGCCGCCCTGGAGGAGGAACGCCTCTCCCTTGGCGACAGCCGCCATCCGGGCGCGCAGCTGGTCGCACTCGCCCGCGAAGACGAGCGGCGGATACGACTCGAGGTCCGCGATCACTGCGCGCAGAGCCTCGGGGTCGGGGTACTCGGGCTGCTGCGCCGCGGGCAGGTCTCGCCAGGTGTTGCCAGCGCTCGGGCTGGTCTTAGCGTTCACGGTCACCTCGTAAACATTACGGGGTCGTCTCGCGTGCCCCCTCCTCCGGCTCGAAGGGTGAGACACCGCGACTGCCTCGTGGACGCGGCACGGGTGCGGTAGGGTTCCTGCCGTGTTCGCGCTTTCGATCCAGAACTGGTGGTGGACCGCTTCTCCGGCGGCCCGCTGATCGCGCGTACCCAGACTTCGCGAAGGCCGCCCGAGGGGCGGCCTTCGGTGTGTCCGGGGCCGTTCCTCACCGACATCGACGCAAGAGGAACCCATGGACCTGGCACAGCTCCTGCACGACGACCGCCCCTTCGCCCTGCTCCGCCGCCGCACCCCCGGCCGCGACGCGCACCCGGTCGAGGTGCTCCTCGGCCCGGTCACAAGCCGTGACCGGCTCGCCGACCTGCCCGGTGAGTGCCTCGCACTGGTCCCGTTCCGGCAGATCCGCGAGCGCGGCTTCGACGTCCGCGACGACGGCACCCCGCTGCTGGTGCTGACCCCCGAGGAGTCGTACGAGATCCCGCTCGACGTGGCGCTGTCCCAGCTGCCGGCGCACGAGGTGCGCGTGGCGGGCGGTGGTTTCGACGTCGGCGACGAGGCGTACGGCGAGATCGTCACCCGGGTGCTGGCCGAGGAGATCGGCCGGGGCGAGGGCGCGAACTTCGTGATCCGGCGCACGTACGAGGGTGAGATCCCGGGGTTCGGCCGGGCCGACGCGCTCGCCCTGTTCCGGCGGCTGCTGGAGGGCGAACGCGGCGCCTACTGGACCTTCGTCGTGCACACGGGGGACCGGACGCTGGTCGGGGCCAGCCCCGAGGTGCACGTCCGGATGTCGGGCGGAACCGTCGTCATGAACCCGATCAGCGGGACGTACCGGTATCCCGCCGAGGGACCGACCCCGGAACACCTGCTCTCCTTCCTCGCCGACGGCAAGGAGATCGAGGAGCTGTCGATGGTCGTCGACGAGGAACTCAAGATGATGTGCACCGTCGGCGACATGGGCGGGGTCGTCGTCGGGCCGCGGCTGAAGGAGATGGCGCACCTCGCGCACACCGAGTACGAGCTGCGCGGGAAGTCCTCCCTGGATGTGCGGGAGGTGCTGAAGGAGACCATGTTCGCGGCGACGGTGACCGGGGCGCCGGTGCAGAACGCGTGCCGGGTCATCGAGCGGCACGAAGTCGGCGGCCGGGGCTACTACGCGGGCGCGCTGGCCCTGCTCGGCCGGGATTCCGGGGGTGCGCAGACCCTGGACTCCCCCATTCTCATCCGCACCGCCGACATCTCCGCCGAGGGACGCCTGCGGGTGCCGGTCGGCGCCACGCTGGTGCGCGGCTCGGACCCGGCGGGCGAGGTCGCGGAGACGCACGCGAAGGCGGCGGGCGTGCTGGCAGCCCTCGGGGTCCGGCCGTCCCGGCCGCACGCGGAGCGTCAGCGGCCCCGGCTGGCCGACGACCCGCGGGTGCGGGCGGCGCTGGACGGGCGCCGGGCCGCGCTCGCGCCCTTCTGGCTGCGGATGCAGGAGCCGGCGCGGGGGCTGACCGGGCATGCCCTCGTGGTCGACGCCGAGGACACCTTCACCGCGATGCTGGCGCACGTACTGCGCTCGGCCGGTCTGCAGGTGAGCGTCCGCCGGTACGACGAGCCGGGGCTGCGGGCGGCGGTGCTCGCGCACGAGGGGCCGGTGGTGCTCGGGCCCGGTCCCGGTGACCCCTGCGACGGAGCCGACCCGAAGATGCGCTTTCTGCGCGAGCTGGCCGCCACGGTGATCCGGGGTCACCGGCACGGCGTCCTCGGGGTCTGCCTCGGCCACGAGCTGATCGCGGCCGAGCTGGGGCTGGACATCGTCCGCAAGGAGGTGCCGTACCAGGGGGCGCAGACCACGGTCGACCTGTTCGGACGGCCGGAGACGGTCGGCTTCTACAACAGCTTCGTCGCCCGCTGCGACGAGGAGGCGGCCCGTGAGCTGGCCGCCCACGGCGTGCAGGTGAGCCGGGCAGCCAACGGTGAGGTGCACGCGCTCCGCGGCCCGGGGTTCGCGGGTGTGCAGTTCCACCCGGAGTCGGTCCTGACCCTGAACGGGGCAACGGTCGTACGGGAACTGGTCGGTCAGCTGCGCCGTACGACCGTGTAGCCGTCCCGGGGCCGCCGTCAGCCGAAGAACACCCCGGCCTCCTCGTACAGCTTCGGGTCCACCGTCTTCAGCTTGGCCGTGGCCTCGGCGAGGGGGACGCGGACGATGTCGGTGGCGCGCAGGGCGACCATGGTGCCGAAGTCGCCGTCGTGGACGCAGTCGATGGCGTGCAGGCCGAAGCGGGTGGCCAGCCAGCGGTCGAAGGCGCTGGGCGTGCCGCCGCGCTGGATGTGCCCGAGGACGGTGGTGCGGGCCTCCTTGCCGGTGCGCTTCTCGATCTCCTTCGCCAGCCATTCGCCGATGCCGGACAGGCGGACGTGCCCGAAGGAGTCGAGCGACTCGTCCTTCAGGACCGCGTCCCCGTCCTTCGGCATCGCGCCTTCCGCGACGACCACGATCGGCGCATACGACGCCTTGAACCGGGAGGTGATCCAGGCGCACACCTGGTCGAGGTCGAAGCGCTGCTCGGGGATGAGGATGACGTTGGCGCCGCCGGCGAGGCCGGAGTGGAGGGCGATCCAGCCGGCGTGACGGCCCATCACCTCGCAGACCAGCACGCGCATATGGGACTCGGCGGTGGTGTGCAGGCGGTCGATGGCCTCCGTGGCGATGCCGACCGCGGTGTCGAAGCCGAAGGTGTAGTCGGTGGCGGACAGGTCGTTGTCGATCGTCTTGGGTACGCCGACGCACGGCACGCCGTACTCGTCCGACAGCCGCGCGGCGACCCCCAGGGTGTCCTCGCCGCCGATCGTGATCAGGGCGTCGATCTCCTGCTTGGCCAGGTTCTCCTTGATGCGGCGGATGCCGTTCTCCGCCTTGAGGGGATTGGTGCGCGAGGAGCCGAGGACGGTGCCGCCGCGGGGCAGGATGCCGCGCACCGCGGGGATGTCGAGGCGCACGCTGTCGCCTTCCAGAGGCCCCCGCCAGCCGTCCCGGAAGCCGACGAAGTCATAGCCGTACTCCTGCACGCCCTTGCGGACGATGGCCCGGATGACGGCGTTGAGCCCGGGGCAGTCGCCGCCTCCGGTCAGTACTCCGACCCGCATGGAAATGTCCCTTCGCCACGGTTTCCTGACAGGGAGTCACGTTAGTGGTGATCCGTGTCACATCGGGAGGGGCGGGAAGAGTGATTCCGGCGCGCTACTCGTCGTCCAGGCCGCGCTCTATGGCGTACCGCACCAGCTCGACCCTGTTGTGCAGCTGGAGCTTGCCGAGGGTGTTCTGCACATGGTTCTGGACCGTGCGGTGGGAGATGACGAGGCGTTCGGCGATCTGCTTGTAGCTCAGGCCCTTGGCGACCAGCCGCAGTACCTCCGTCTCCCGGTCCGTCAGCCGGGGCGCGCCGGGCTCGTCGGTGTCGGGGGCGGGCACGGGCTCGGCGGCCAGCCGGCGGTACTCGCCGAGGACCAGTCCGGCGAGGCCCGGCGTGAACACGGGGTCGCCGACGGCGGTACGGCGCACGGCGTCCAGCAGTTCCTCGGTGGAGGCCGACTTCAGCAGATAGCCGGTCGCACCGGACTTCACGGCCTCCAGCACGTCGGCGTGCTCACCGCTCGCCGAGAGGACCAGCACGCGCAACGCCGGGTTGTGGCCGACCAGTTCCTTGCACACCTGGACACCGGGCTTGGCGGGCAGGTTGAGGTCCAGCACGAGGACGTCGGGGGCGGCGGCCCGGGCGCGGCGGACCGCCTGCTCGCCGTCGCCCGCGGTGGCGACCACCTCGAAGCCGGACTCGGCCAGGTCCCGGGCGACCGCGTCGCGCCACATGGGGTGGTCGTCCACCACCATGACCTTGATCGGGTCCTGCTGCTCGCTCATCGTCGCTCCGCCTTCTTCCCCCGCGCCCGTCCGGCGCCCTTCGGTACCTTCAGTTCCACTTCCGTGCCCTGTCCGGGGACGGAGACGAGTTCGGCGCTGCCGCCCAGGTCGCGCAGCCGCCCCCGGATCGACTGGGCCACGCCGAGCCGGCCCTCCCCCTCGGCCTGGGCGAGCCGCCCTTCGGGGATGCCGGGGCCGTCGTCCCGTACGGTCACGACGATCTCGTCCGGCTCGTCCTCGACCAGGATCCAGGCCCGGGCCCCGGCCCCGGCGTGCCTGCGTACGTTGTCCAGGGCGGCGCCCACCGCGGCGGCCAGCTCCCGCGCGGCCGGCCGGGACAGCTCGACCGGTGCACCGGGCTCGGCGAGGCTCACCCGGGCACCCGCGTACGGCGCCAGCAGGGCGCGCAGGTCGAGCGGGCCGTCGTCGTCGGGCTCTTCCACCACGCGGACGACGGCTCCCGCGGAGGCGTCCTCCGACACCCGGGAGACCGGCAGCAGACCGCCGGAGACCAGCGTGCGCAGGGCCACCTCCTGCTCCCCCGCGAGCCGGCCCAGCTCGGCCGCCTCGCCGCCGAGCACCGCCCCGCGCCGCTGCACCATCGCCAGCACCTGGAGCACGCCGTCGTGGATGTCCCGGGCCAGCCGCTCCCGCTCCCGGGTCGCCGCCTCGATCTCCAGCGCGCGGGCCAGGGTGCGCTCGGAGGCGCGGGCCACCTCCACGACGTAGCCGATGGCGATCGAGGCCACCCAGACCAGGATCACGTTGTGCACGGTGTCCCGGGCCGGGCTGCCTCGCTCGACCAGGTTGACGACGGCCACGGCCGTGGAGGCGCCGGCCGCCCAGCGCCAGCCGCCCTTGATGGCGAAGGCCAGCACCGAACCGGCGGTCCATATCGACGGCAGGGTGGGGCCGCCGCCCGCGATCCTCTGGTGGTTGTCGGCGAGCGGGGTGAGCAGGATGCCGGCCAGGGCGACGGTCAGGTCGGCGGCCAGGAAGCGCCTGGTGCAGCTCGCCGCGTTCCGCACCCTCGGCAGGGTGGCGAGGGTCCACACGAACAGGACGGCGAAGTAGGCGACGGCGACCCAGGGGCGGGCGAAGCGGGAGTACGCGGTGGCGCACAGGCCGATGGCGTACAGCATGGTCAGCACGCGGTAGCCGGTGAGCGCGCGCCACAGCGGCAGCTCGACCGACATCCTCATGACGCGCTCGCGCTTGGGCATGTCCCCCGGTCCCCCGACTCCCCCGACTCCCCGGCTCCCCGCTTACCCTTCTGCCTTCTTCTCGGCGTCCTTCTCCTCGGCGCCCTTGGCCTTCTCCGCTTCCCGGGCCGCCTTCGCCGCGTCCGCGATCTGCCGCTTGGCCGCCGTCGCGTACATGTCGACGTACTCCTGGCCGGAGAGCTTCATGATCTCGTACATGACCTCGTCGGTCAGGGCGCGCAGGACGAAGCGGTCGTGCTCCATGCCGTGGTAGCGGCTGAAGTCCAGCGGCTTGCCGATGCGGATGCCGGGCCGCATCAGCTTCGGCATCACCTTGCCGGGCGGCTGGATCTTCTCGGTGTCGATCATCGCCACCGGAATGACCGGCGCGCCGGTGGCGAGCGCCACGCGTGCCAGGCCGCCGGGCTTGCCCCGGTAGAGCCGGCCGTCGGGCGAGCGCGTGCCCTCGGGGTAGATACCGAACAACTCGCCGCGTTCCAGCACCTCTATGCCGCTCTTGATCGCGGCCTCGCCGGCACCGCGGGCGCCGGAGCGGTCCACCGGGAGCTGTCCGACGCCCTTGAAGAACGCGGCCGTCAGCCTGCCCTTGACGCCCGGGGTGGTGAAGTACTCGGCCTTCGCGATGAAGGTGACCTTGCGGTCGAGGACCGCGGGCAGGAAGAACGAGTCCGAGAAGGACAGGTGATTGCTCGCCAGGATGGCGGCGCCCTCGGCCGGTACGTTCTCCAGGCCTTCCACCCAGGGCCTGAAGGCGACCTTCAGCGGCCCTCCGATGGCGACCTTCATCGTCCCGTACAACACCCGTGTGCCTCCCGTTTCCGTCGAACAGACCTTAACCCGGAGGACCGGCAATGGACCCGACGACCCTGGTCGGTGTCAGTGCGGTCGCGTACGGTGAACCACATCCGCGCGTTGTCCCACGCCTTTGCCGGCCACCGGTGGGGGCCCTTTCAGGAACAGGAGCGTCGAAGGTGCCGGTCCTCCCCGGAGCCGAGCCGTACCGCCACGAGGGCGGGGAGGTGGGGGTCCTCCTCTGCCACGGCTTCACCGGCTCGCCCCAGTCGCTGCGCCCCTGGGCGGAGCACCACGCGGCGCACGGCCTGACCGTGTCGCTGCCGCTGCTGCCCGGCCATGGCACCCGCTGGGAGGACATGCAGGTCACCAGCTGGCAGGACTGGTACGCGGAGGTGGACCGCGAGCTGCGCGTCCTGTCCGAGCGGTGCTCCCGGGTGTTCGTCGCCGGCCTGTCGATGGGCGGCGCCCTGGCGCTGAGGCTCGCGGCCCACCACGGCGAGCGGGTGCAGGGCGTCGTACTCGTCAACCCGGCGAACAAGGTGCACGGCCTGTCGGCGTACGCCCTTCCGGTGGCGCGGCATCTCGTGCGGACGACGAAGGGCATCGCCAGCGACATCGCCAAGCAGGGCGCGGCCGAGCTGGGCTACGACCGGGTACCGCTGCACGCGGCGCACTCGCTGCGGGTGTTCCTGCGCCGGCTGGACGGCGAGCTGCCCCAGGTCACCCAGCCGTTGCTGCTGCTGCGCAGCGCCCAGGACCATGTGGTCCCGGCGGCCGACTCGGCCCGGGTGCTGAGCCGGGTGTCGTCCACGGACGTGACCGAGACCGTGCTGGAACACAGCTACCACGTGGCGACGTTGGACGAGGATGCGGACCGGGTCTTCGAGGAGAGCCTCGCCTTCATCGGCCGGCTCGCACCCAGTCTCGGCGAGGAAGGGACGGCCACAGTTGGCTGAGCACGAGTCCGACCGCGAGGGCCGCGAGCCGGACGAGCAGAAGGTGCCCTTCGACGAGGACGCCGCCTGGCGTGCCATCGTCGCCGGGTACGGCCAGGAGCCGCCGGATCCGCCGGGCGCCAGGCCCTTCAAGGCGGTGGAGGACCTGGCGTTGCCGGAACCGGAGCAGGACGCCGGGGGCGACACCGACAAGGCGCCGGTCCGGCCGCTGGGCAGCTCGGTCTCCTTCGCGCCCGGCGTCGGCCCGCGCGACTACACGCCTTCGGAGCCCTCCGAGGACGACTTCGACGAGGACGACGAGGGGCACTTCGTCCCGCCGGAGCCGCCGCCGCTGCCGGCCGCCGACACCACGGCGAAGTTCGCCTGGCTGGGTGTCGTCGGCGGGCCGATCCTGCTTCTGCTGGCGGTGCTGTTCGGCTGGGAGATGACCTGGTGGCTGACGACCCTCGGCATCGGCGGCTTCCTCGGCGGCTTCGCCACGCTGGTGATGCGGATGCGCACGGACGACGAGGAGGACGACGACCCCGGGCGGGGCGCGGTGGTCTGAGGGGCCAGTGGTGCCGAAGCGGGGCTCAGGCCACCGGTACGCGCAGTGCCGCCAGGACCGGGAGGTGGTCCGTGGCCGCTTCCAGATCGGCCCCGGTGACGCCCGGCTGGTCCAGCGGGACCCCGCAGCCGAGCACCTCGATGTCCTTGGTCACGAAGACGGCGTCGATGCGCTCGGGAGGTTCGCTGTGCGGCCAGGTCTCCTCGCCGCCCCAGGGGGCCACGGCCCGGCAGTCCCGCAGGCTCGCGGAGACCAGCCGGAAGGCGGGGCCGTCAGGGCCTTCGTTGAGGTCTCCGCCTACGACGGCGTGCTCCACGCCCAGGCCGGCGAACCGCTCCAGGAGCATCGCGGCCTGCTCGTACCGCTCCTTGTCGTCCAGGCTCAGATGACAGCTGATCACGCCCAGCCGGGCGCCGCCGAAGCGGATCACCGCCGTGGCGAAGCCGCGCCGGTGCAGTCCGGGAGTGAGGGGCAGCAGGACGTCTTCCGTCCGCTCCACGGTGGCCCGCAGCGAGCAGAGGATCGCCGGTCCGGCCGCGGTGGCCCCGCCGGTCAGGATCACCTGGCCGGTGGCTGCGGCGAGGCGGGCGAGCTTTTTGCGCCAGCGGAAGAAGAGGGGGGCTTCCTGGATCAGGACGAGGTCCGGGGCACAGGCGGTGATCACTCTCGCGAGGGCGCGGGTGTCGTCGCGCATCGAGCGGATGTTGTAGCTCAGGACGCGGATGACGGGCGAACCGTCGGGTTCTGTGCGGGAGTTGGGGAGCAGGGGGGTTGCCATGCCGTCAATTTACGACGGACGGCGTTGGGGCGCCGCATAGCTCGGGGCGCGGGGTTTCGTGCGCGACCGCCGGTTGTGGGCGGCTGGTCGCGCAGTTCCCCGCGCCCCTGAGGTTGGCGCAGTGGCCGCAGCCCGAAAGCGACTGTCACATGATCGGGTCGGGTTCCCTGGCCAGGTCTGCCGCGCCCACCAGGCCCGCCTTGTTGCCGAGCTGGGCCGCGATCACGTCGGCCACCGGGCGCCAGTTGCCGCCGACCAGCCAGCGCTTGTAGGACTTGCGGATCGGGTCGAGGACCAGCTCGCCCTCGTCGGAGAGGCCGCCGCCGACGATGAAGGCGGAGGGGTCGAAGAGGGAGGCCAGGTCGGCGAGGCCGGCGCCGGCCCAGCGGGCCAGCTCGCGGTAGGAGTCGACGGCGACCGGGTCGCCCTGGCGGGCGGCCATGGAGATGTGCTTGCCCTCGATGCCGTCGGGGGTGCCGTCACCGAGGCCGAGCAGGATCTCGGCGCTCTCGGGGGTGGCGTTGGCGCGCTGCTTGGCGTAGCGGACCAGGGCACGGCCGGAGGCGTACTGCTCCCAGCAGCCCTGCGAGCCGCAGCCGCACAGCAGACCGTCCGGGACCATCCGGATGTGCCCGAACTCCGCGGCCACGCCGAAGTGGCCGCGGCGCAGCTTGTTGCCGATGATGATCCCGCCGCCGAGGCCGGTGCCGAGCGTGATGCAGATGACGTTGCGGTGGCCCTTGCCGGCGCCGAACTTGTACTCGCCCCAGGCGGCGGCGTTGGCGTCGTTCTCGACCACGACCGGGAGGCCGACGCGGGCCTCGACCTTCTCCTTCAGCGGCTCCTGGCGCCAGTCGATGTTCGGCGCGAAGTACACCGTGGAGCGCTGCCGGTTCACGTAACCGGCCGCACCGATGCCCACGCCGACGATCTCGTGCCCGGCGCGCGCACCCTCCACCGCCGAGGCGATGGCGTCCACGATGGCCTCGGGCGTGGTGGGGGTCGGCACCTTGAAGGTCGAGAGGATGTTGCCTTCCTCGTCGACCACGCCGGCCGCGATCTTGGTGCCGCCGATGTCGACGCCGATGGTGAGTCCCATGAATCCCTCAGTTTCGGTCGAGCCCCGCTACGGCCAACCGTACCCGAGGCCCTGCCGTGGGAGGGCTTCAGTCCAGGTCGATGCGTTCCCCCGGGCCGGTGCCCTCGCCCCGGTCGCGCCGGCCGTCGGGCCCCTCGCGGGTGAGGTCGTCGGCTGTGCGGGCGGTCCAGCGGCGCTCCTGGGCCTGGACGGCGGAGCGGTAGGCGGCGAGCAGTTCGCCGCCGGCCGCTGCCAGGTGGTCGAAGACGTCAGGGTTGCGGTCTATGACGGGCTCGACGGCGGCCTTGGCCTGCTGGACGGCCTGGCGCACGACCTGCTGGGCCGCCGGTCCGGCAAGGCCGCCGAGGAGCGGTGACGAGAGGCCGGACAGCTTGTCGGCCACCGTGTCCACGAGTTTCTTCAGTTCTTCGGCGGCCGAGCCCGGCTGCGGGCCGTGCTCGGCGCGGCGGCGGGTCTTCTCGGCGGCGAGGTCCTCGGCGCAGGCCGTCGCCCAGGCGTCGGCGTCGGTCGCCCGGCCTTGTTCCTCGTTTTCCGCGGACGAGTCGGATACGGGACGCTCTTCGCTCATGGCGGACTCCTGACTACGGTTCGCCTTTACGACGTTACCCGAACGGGCGTGCCCGGTTCACCGTCCGCCTGCGGGCCACAGGTCCGGGTCCGGGGCGAAGCGGATGCGCAGTTCGCCCTCGCGCAGGGCGGCGCCGGCGACGGTGCAGCGGCGCAGGGCCGAGGGCAGCGGTACGAGCCGGCGGAAGGGGCCCGCGGTGATGACGAGTTCGTCGCCGCGCCGGATCAGATCCAGCTCGTCGCGTATCGCACCGGGCAGCGGAATGTGCCAGACCAGCACGCCGTCCTCGGCGATCCGGTCGGCGACGGGCCACCCGGCCGGGGCGGGCGACGGGTTGACGGCGGGCAGGGCGAGGGCGGTGAGGTCGTCGGTGCCGCGCGGGTCGCGGCCGAGGTGGGGGACGGGGTGGACCTCGTACGGCTCCTCCTGCCAGTCGGCGAGCGTCTTGCGCTGCTGGGCGAGGAGGGCGGAGAACCAGCTGTCGCCGGTGGCCTCGGGGAGGACGCGGTTGGCGATCAGGGCCTCGGTGCGCAGGGCGCGCAGGGCGAGGCCCAGGCGGCCGGCGCGTACGGCGTCGGCGCCGGCCGGGCCGGGTTCGGCGACCAGGCGTACGGCGGTGTCCCGGTCGGTGAGGACGGCCTCGACGGCGGCCAGTTCGACGTCCCAGCGGGCCGCGGTCTCGTACAGCCAGTCCGCGGGCATGGGGACACCGGCGAGCCGGCCGAGGACCGGGCGCAGGGCGCGGGCCGCCTGCCGCTCGGGCGGGAGCAGGCGGCGCAGGTAGCGGCGCAGTTCCTCGGGGAGGGCGAGCAGCGCGAGGGCCTGTGGGAGGGGCGGGAGGTCGACGACGAGGAGGTCGTAGCGCTCGGAGAGGGCGGCGTCCCGGAGGGCGCGCAGGAAGGACAGTTCCTCGGCGCCGGGCAGCGGGGTGACCTCCTCGGCGTCCAGCCGGGCGGCGCCGAGCAGGTCGAGGACGTTCGCGGCGCGGGTCTGGAAGGCGGTGAGGTCGTGGCGGAAACGTTCGGCGGCGTCCGGGCGCCAGGTGCTGAGGTTCGGCGCGGCTTCGACGGGGGCCGGTCCTGTCGCGGAGCCCAGTGCGGCGCCGAGGGTGTCGGTGCGGTCGGCGCCGAGGAGGAGGGTGCGGGTGCCCTCGCGGGCGGCGGCGAGCGCGGTGGCGGCGGCGACCGTGGTACGACCGCTGCCGCCGGGGCCCGTGATCAGGATGGTGCGCATGAGGCTGAACGGTACCGTCGTGCGCGGGTGCCGGACCGGGGTGACTACTTCTCCCCCGACTCCACCCTCTTCTTCAGGCCCGCCAGGGCGCGGTCGATGATGACCTTCTCCGCCTTGCGCTTGATCATGCCGAGCATGGGGATCTTGACGTCGACCGTCAGGAGGTAGGTGACCTCGGTGGCGCCGGGGCCGCTGGGCCTGAGGACGTACGAGCCGTCCAGGGAGCGCAGCATCTGGGACTTGACCAGGGTCCAGGAGACCTCGTTGTCGCCGGTCCAGGTGTAGGCCAGCGTCTGGTCGTCCTTGATCGCCCCCGCGTCCATGACGAGGCGTACCTGCTCGGCGCGGCCCCGGTCGTCGGTCTTGAGGACCTCCGCCTCCTTCACCTCGCCCGTCCAGTCCGGGTAGCGGGCGAAGTCGGCGATCACCCCCATGACGTCGGCCGGTGCCGCCTCGATCGTGATGCTCGAGCTGGTGTGTTCCGCCATCGCCGTGGCTCCTCCAGATGCGGGCCGGTACAGAGATCGTCGTGCGCACGTGTGTGCAGCGTGAAGGCTACCGCGCCGCCGACCTGCCGCCTTCACCCCAGGTCGCGCCGATCGCCCTCCATGGCCTGCCGACGCCCCTCCGTGGCTTGTCGATCACCATTCGAGAGCCCAGGGGCGGCCCGTCCCGGCGAAGTGGCCCACGTTCACGCACTCCGTCGCGCCGATCCGCATCCGGCGCGCGAGCGGCTGATGGACGTGGCCGAAGAGCGCGTAGCGGGGTCTCGTGCGGCGGATCGCGGCCAGCAGGGCACGGCTGCCGCGTTCGAAGCGGCGGGCGACGGTGTCGTAGACCAGCTCGGGCACCTCCGGCGGAATGTGCGTGCACAGCACGTCGACGTCGCCGACCGCCTCGATCTTCGCGGCGTACTCCTCGTCGCTGATCTCGTACGGCGTCCGCATGGGCGTCCGCAGGCCGCCGCCGACGAAGCCGAAGGTCCAGCCGCCGATCTCGACCCGCTGGCCGTCGAGGACGGTGGTGCCGGGCCGGGCGTACTCCCGCCACAGGGGCGGCATGTCCACGTTGCCGTAGGTGGCGTACGTCGGGGTGGGGAACGCGGCGAACATCTCGGCGTACTGCTTGCGCACCGCCCGCTCGATGGCCGTGGCCCGGTCGGCGCCGATGCCGGCCCACAGGCGGGCGCCGAACTCGCGGGCCTCCTCGAAGCGGCGGGCGGTGCGCAGCTCGACGATCCGGTCGGCGTTCTCCTTGCCGAACAGGTCCGGGAAGATGCCGCGTGAGTGGTCGGCGTAGTCGAGGAAGAGCACGAGGTCGCCCAGACAGATCAGGGCGTCGGCACCCTCGCCGGCCCGGGCCAGGTCACGGGCGTTGCCGTGCACGTCACTGACCACGTGCACGCGCGTCCTTCGGTTGCCGGAGGGTGTGGATGCCATGGTGATCAAGCGTAGGCCTGCGGGATGTGCGTGAACAGTGTCGGTATGTGCGTGAGCAGTGTCGTCCGGCCTGCGGTTACTCGCCGGTCGCTTCAGGCGTGGACTACTGTGCGCGAAGGAACGCCAACATGTGTGACGCAGCGAACATCTCGCCGGAACCCCCTGTCGGGAACGCCATACCGACGGGTAACGTCCGGGCAGTCCAGTCGTGCTCTGGTTTTCAACAGCTGAATTCCCGAGCACTCGCCCGAGCCTTGGACCGCACCGTCGCATCACACAGTGTCGTGGCGACGGCGCCCTATGAGGAGCAGCAGTCTTGCGCGAGTTCAGCCTTCCGGCTTTGTACGAGGTCCCTGCGGACGGCAACCTGACCGACATCGTCCGCAGAAACGCCGCGCAGCACCCCGACGTCGCCGTCATCGCCCGCAAGTCCGGCGGCGCCTGGCAGGACGTGACGGCCCGGGAGTTCCTGGCCGAGGTGCACACCGCCGCCAAGGGCCTCATCGCCGCCGGGGTGCAGCCGGGCGACCGGGTGGGCCTGATGTCCCGGACCCGGTACGAGTGGACACTCCTGGACTTCGCGATCTGGAGCGCGGGCGCGATCACGGTGCCGGTGTACGAGACCAGCTCGCCGGAGCAGGTGCAGTGGATCCTGTCCGACTCGGGCGCGACCGCGTGCATCGTGGAACTCGACAACCACGCGGCGGCCGTGGAGTCGGTGCGCGAGTCGCTGCCCGCCCTCAAGCACGTCTGGCAGATCGAGGCCGGGGGTGTGGAGGAGCTGGGGCGGCTCGGCCAGGACGTCTCCGACGAGACGGTCGAGGAGCGCAGCTCGCTCGCCCGCGCCGACGACCCGGCGACCATCGTCTATACGAGCGGTACGACCGGCCGCCCCAAGGGCTGTGTGCTCACGCACCGCAGCTTCTTCGCCGAGTGCGGCAACATCGTGGAGCGGCTGCGCCCCCTGTTCCGTACCGGTGAGTGTTCCGTCCTTCTCTTCCTCCCGCTCGCGCACGTCTTCGGGCGGCTCGTGCAGATCGCGCCGATGATGGCGCCGATCAAGCTGGGCTGTGTCCCGGACATCAAGAACCTCACGGACGAGCTGGCCGCGTACCGGCCGACGCTGATCCTCGGTGTCCCGCGGGTCTTCGAGAAGGTGTACAACTCCGCCCGCGCCAAGGCGCAGGCGGACGGCAAGGGCGCGATCTTCGACAAGGCGGCGGACACCGCGATCGCCTACAGCAAGGCGCTGGACAGCCCGTCGGGGCCGTCGTTCGGCCTGAAGGTCAAGCACAAGGTCTTCGACCGGCTGGTCTACAGCAGGCTGCGCGCGGTCCTCGGCGGCCGGGGCGAGTACGCCATCTCCGGCGGTGCCCCGCTGGGTGAGCGGCTCGGCCACTTCTTCCGGGGCATCGGCTTCAGCGTGCTGGAGGGCTACGGCCTGACCGAGTCCTGCGCGGCGACCGCGTTCAACCCGTGGGACCGGCAGAAGATCGGCACGGTCGGCCAGCCGCTGCCGGGCTCGGTGGTGCGGATAGCGGACGACGGCGAGGTGCTGCTGCACGGCGAGCACCTGTTCAAGGAGTACTGGAACAACCCGGGCGCGACCGCGGAGGCGCTGGCCGACGGCTGGTTCCACACCGGTGACATCGGCACCCTGGACGAGGACGGCTACCTCAGGATCACCGGCCGGAAGAAGGAGATCATCGTCACGGCGGGCGGCAAGAACGTGGCGCCCGCGGTGATCGAGGACCGGATCCGGGCGCACGCGCTGGTCGCCGAGTGCATGGTGGTGGGCGACGGACGGCCGTTCGTGGGCGCGCTGGTCACCATCGACGAGGAGTTCCTGGGCCGTTGGGCCGCCGAGCACGGCAAGCCGACGGGCTCCACCGCGGCGTCGCTGAAGGACGACCCGGATCTGCAGGCGGCGATCCAGGCGGCGGTCGACGACGGCAACGCCGCGGTGTCGAAGGCGGAATCGGTGCGGAAGTTCCGCATTCTGCCCTCCCAGTTCACAGAGGAGTCGGGCCACCTCACCCCGTCGCTGAAGCTCAAGCGGAACGTGGTGGCGAAGGACTACGCGGACGAGGTCGAGGCCATCTACCAGAAGTAGTTTGGCGGTTGCCTCATGGCGCGGTGTCCTCGGCGAGGACCCGCGCCATCGTGCGTTCGGCGAGCGCCGTGATGGTGACGAAGGGGTTCACGCCGATGTTGCCGGGCACGAGCGAGCCGTCGGTGACGTACAGGCGTGCATACCCCTTCACCCGGCCGTAGTCGTCGGTCGCCTTCCCGAGGACGCAGCCGCCGAGGGGGTGGTACGTGAAGTCGTCCGCGAAGACCTTGCTCGTCGAGCCGAACAGGTCGTAGCGGTAGATGGTCGCGTTGGCCAGGTTGATCCGGTCGAACAGCTTCCTGGCCATGCTGACCGACACCGCGCTCTGGGCCGGGGTCCAGCCGAGCCTGACCGCGCCGGAGGCGGAGTCGTAGGTGAAGGACGCCCGTTCCGGGTTCTTGGTGATCGCCAGGTACAGGCTGATCCAGTGCTCGAACCCCATGGGCAGCGGGGCGATCTCGGCGAAGACCGGGTTGTCGGAGTTGGCCCAGTCGTCGATGCCCATCACCGGCATGGTCGCCTCGTCGGCGCCGACGGTGTCCCAGACGTGGTTCGCCCGGCCGAGCATGGTGTTGCCGTTGGTGCCCCAGCCCGCGCCCACGGCCGCGTTCAGGTCGGGCAGGGTGCCGGTGTCCCGGGCGCGGACGAGGAGTTCGGTGGTGCCGAGACTCCCGCCGCCGAGGAACAGGTACGTGCAGCTGTACTGCCTGGTCTCGACGACCGCGCCGGTGGCGTCGATCCGGTCGGCGGTCAGCACGTACGACCCGTCGCTCGCCCGGCTGACCGACGTCACCTTCTCCAGGGTGTGCAGGGTGACGTTGCCGGTGCCGAGGGCGGCCGCCAGGTAGGTCTTGTCGAGGCTGCGCTTGCCGTGGTTGTTGCCGTAGATGACCTCCCCGGCGAGCGCGGACTTCGTGGCCGTACCGGCCGCCTCCCGCTGCATGTAGCCGAAGTCGTAGACGTTCGGCACGAAGGTGGTCTTCAGGCCCGCGTTGCCGGCGGCCTTCCGGGAGGTGCGGGTGAACCGGTACCACTCGGTGGACTCGAACCACGCCGGGTCGATCGTGTTGACGCCGAGCATGGCGCGGGCCCGCGGGTAGTAGGTGCCGAACATCTCGTCGGCGTCCACGGTCGGGAACTGCTCGGTGAAGTACGACTTCAGGGGCGTGACCGCCATCCCGCCGTTGACGAGGGAGCCGCCGCCGACGCCGCGGCCGACGTAGACGGACATGTTGTCGTAGTGCACGCGGTCCAGGGCGCCGGGGTAGGGGCTGATGTCCTTGTTGACCACGTCCAGCCAGAGGAAGGTGGCGAGCGGGGCCTCGGTGCGGGTGCGGAACCACATGGAGCGCTGGTCGGGGGCGGTGGTGGAGCAGAAGATCCTGCCGTCGGTGCCGGTGGTGTTCCAGAGCCGGCCCATCTCCAGGACGAGGGTGCGGAGGCCTGCCTGACCCAGGCGGAGGGCGGCTACGGCGCCGCCGTAGCCGGAGCCGATGACGATCGCCGGGGCGTTTTCGACTGCGTCGGGCTCGGCGGCCCGGGCCGACTGGAGTCCTATGCGGGTGAAGCCGAGGGTGGCCGCTGTCTGCAGTGCGGCCATGCCGAGTATGTGACGTCTCGTCAGCTGACGTCTCATCAGGTTTGGTGTCATGCGCGCAGCATGGGCGGATTTTCCGGTTCCGCCAAGGGGATGGGCGCCTCCCGGGGGTGCCGGGTGCGCTTCGTCGGCGGGTGCGGGTCCGTCGTGGCTTGTCGCGCCCACGCGGCGGAGCCGCATATCGACACAGCCCCGCGCCCCTGGGTCGGCTGCCCCTACAGCAAGTCTTTGAGTTTCTCGGCGAGCAGGTCCCAGCGCCACTTCTCCTCGACCCACTGGCGGCCTCGGTCGCCCATGCACTTTCGCAGCCCGGGGTCGCCCAGCAGGGCCACGATTCGCTCGGCCGCCTCCTCCGGCCGGCTGCCCCGGACGACCCAGCCCGTCTCGCCGTCCAGTACCGCGTCCGGCGCCCCGCCCGAATCCCCCGCCACGACCGGCAGGCCCGTCGCCGAGGCCTCCAGGTAGACGATGCCCAGGCCCTCCACGTCCAGGCCGCCCCGGCGGGTTCGGCAGGGCATGGCGAAGACGTCGCCGGCGCCGTAGTGGGCGGGGAGTTCGGACCAGGGGACGGCGCCGGTGAAGCGGACGGAGTCGCCCACACCGGTCTCGGCCGCCATCCGCCGCAGATCGCGCTCGTACGGCCCGCCGCCCACGATCAGCAGGACGGTGTCCGGCTCGGCGGCGAGGATGCGGGGCATGGCCTGGATGAGGGTGTCCTGTCCCTTGCGCGGGACCAGACGGGAGACGCAGACCACGACCGGGCGGTCGGTGAGGCCCAGGCGGGCGCGGATCTCGTCGCCGCCGGAGTCGGGGTGGAAGGTCTTCTCGTCGACGCCGGGCGGCAGCTGGACCATGCGGCTCGCGGCCTGCGGGGTGAGCGCGGTGGCGATGCGGGAGCGGGTGTACTCGCCGAGATAGGTGAGCGTGTCCGTGGAGTCGCCGATCCGGCGCAGCAACTGCCGGGCGGCGGGCAGCTGGGCCCAGCCGGCCTCGTGGCCGTGGGTGGTGGCCACCAGCCGCTCGGCGCCGGCCGTGCGCAGGGCCGGGGCCATGAGGCCGAGCGGGGCCGCCGCGCCGAACCACACCGAGGTGCACCCGTGCTCGCGCAGCAGCCGCACCGCCCGCCGGGTCACCTGCGGGGTCGGCAGCAGCATGGTCGTACGGTCGCGTACGACGGTGAAGGGCTGCTCGGCGTCGAAGGCGGCCGTGGCCGCCACACCCTCCCGGCCGCGCTTCCAGGTGGAGGCGTAGACGACCAGCCGGCCGGGGTCCAGGCGGAGGGCCATGTTGTGCAGGAAGGCCTGGATGCCGCCCGGCCGGGGCGGGAAGTCGTTGGTGACGATGAGGGTCTTGCGCATCGCTGCCGACCCTACCCAATGGGCCGGGCGTGGCCGAGTCTGTGGCAGGCGCACAGCCGGGCAGGACATCATGGTCCGCGACGCGTCAATCGAGCGGAGACCGGACGGCAGGGGAGCACGTGGAGACGAAGGGCACCGCGCGGTCCCTGGCATGGCTGCTCGCGACCTGGGGCGCCACCCGTGTGGCGCTGCTGCTGTTCGTCTTCCAGGTGTTCGCCTTCCCGGGCCCGGACGTCACCTCGGACGTGTCGGTGATCTACCGGGGCTGGTACGAGGTGCTGCGCCAAGGAACGTTTCCGCTGGACGACGTGACCTGGCAGTACCCGCCGGCCGCCGCCCTGGCGATCCGCTCCCCCGACGTCCTGCCCTTCCTGTCCTACGCACACGCCTTCTTCGTGCTGGCGTTCCTCGCCGACGTGGTCGTGCTCGCGCTGCTGCTGGGTCCGGCCCGGCGCCCCGGCCGGTCGCTGCGCGGCGCCTGGGTATGGGTGGCGGGCGCGCCGCTGCTCGGCCCGACGGTGTACGCACGCTACGACGTGATGGTGACCGCGGTGGCCGTGGCGGCGCTGGCCGCAGGGGCCCGGCGGCCACGGGTGATGGGCGCGCTGGCCGCGTTCGGGGCGCTGCTGAAGGTGTGGCCGGCGCTGCTGCTGGCCGGGGCCGTGCGGCGGCGGGCGTGGGCGTCGGCGGCGGTGACGGGAGCCGGGCTGGCGGCACTGTTCTCGGTGTCCATGCCGGGCGCCTTCGCCTTCCTGACCTTCCAGCGGGAGCGGGGCACCGAGGTGGAGTCGCTGGGCGGCCTGGTCTTCCATGTGGCCCGGCACTTCGGCTGGCCGGGCGAGGTGCTGCTGAACTACGGGTCGGTCGAGTTCCTCGGCCCGTATGTGGACCAGGTGAGCGCGGCGGCGCTGGCGCTGACCGGGGCCGCGTTCGGCTGGCTGCTGCTGTGGCGGCTGCGTGCCGGCCTGACGGCGCCGCACACGCTCGCGGACGCGGCGTTCACCGCCGTCCTGCTGTTCACGGTCACCAGCCGGGTGATCAGCCCGCAGTACCTGGTGTGGCTGATCGGCCTGGCCGCGGTCTGTGTGTCGTACCGGGCGAGCCGGATGGGGGCGCCCGCGCTGATGGTGGTGGCCGCGTCCTTCGTGACGGTCTTGGAGTTCCCACTCGGCTTCTCGCACGTGGTGGCGAGCGACCGGTACGGGGTCCTGCTGATGGCGGTGCGCAACGGCCTGCTGGTCGCGGCCTCGCTCTCGGCGGCCCGCCGGCTGTGGCGCTCGACGGTGCCCCCGGCCCCCGCCGCACCCCTGCCGCCCCAGCCGGTCCGGCCCCGGCGGGCCCCGGTCAACTCCTGACGCGGCCGCTGCGAGCCGGGGGTGCCTCGGCCTCCTCGCGGCGCACGGCCCGCCGCAGCGGTACCGCCACGGCCGCGCACTGCACAGCCATCGCGAGCGCCAGAGCCAGGCAGACACCAGGCAGCCCCAGGCCGCCGAAGGCATGCGCCAGGGGCAGCTGGACGGCCGTGCCGAGCAGCGTGATCCGCAGCAGCGCCGGTGCTCCCCCGCTGCCCTCGAAGACTCCGCCGAGCGCGATGAAGCAGGACATCAGCAGCAGATAGGGACCGACGCAGCGCAGGAACAGCACCCCCTGGTGGGCGACCTCAGGTCCGGCGCCGAAGGCGGCCGTGATCCAGGGAGCCGTCGCGGCGAACACGGCGCAGGCGGCCAGGCCCAGGGCCCCGGAGAGCAGCACCGCCTGCCGGCCGATGTCCCTCCGCGCGTCCACCCCCGCGCCCCTGGTGTGGGCGGTGTGGATGGCGACGGCCTGCCGTACGGAGTAGAAGGCCATGGTGGCCACGTACATGACCTTGTAGGCGATGGCGTAGGCGGCCACCGCCGTCACCCCGAGCCGGGCCACGATCGCCACCAGGACCAGCGCTCCGCCCTGCCGCACGGTGAAGTCGGCGGACATGGGCAGGCCGGTGGTGAGGGTACGGCGCAGGGCGGCGCCGGCGGGTTCGGCGGGCGGGACCAGGGCCGCCGTCCGCAGCAGGGCGTTCCGGCGCAGGGCGCGCAGACCCGCGGCGAGGGCTACCGAGCGGCACAGCACGGTGGAGACGGCGGCGCCCCTGACGCCGTGGAGGTGGATCAGGATGGGGTCGCACAGCAGGATCAGCCCGTTGGCGAGGAGGGCGAGCCGCATCGGCGTGCGGGTGTCGCCGGTGCCCTTGAGGATGCCGTCGACGAGTTGCTGGGCGAAGAAGACGGCCATGCCGGGCAGGGAGATCGCGAAGTAGGCGGTGGCCAGGCTGCGGGCCGCTGGGTCGTGGCCGCCGAGGACCAGGCCGGCCAGGGGCTCGCGCAGCAGCAGACCGCCGACCGCGACCACCGGGGCCACGAGCCCGCACAGCGCCCAGCCGCCCCGTACGGCGGCGCGTACGGCGGCCGGGTCCCGGGCTCCTCGGGCGTGCGCCACCAGCACGGTCGTACCGGAGGCGAAGACCAGCGCGACACCGAGCAGCACGTTCTCGGTGTTGGTGGCGACGGCCACGGCGGCGACGGCCGGGCCGCCGAGCCGGGAGACCCAGACGGTGTTGATGATCCCGGAGGCGACCGAGGCGAGCAGGGAGAGGTAGACGGGCCGGGCGAGTGCGGTGAGCTGCTTGCGGTGGGCGTTCACGGGCGGATCCCCTCTCATCGGCCTACCTCTTTTCGAGATAGCTCGTTTAGAGGTAGCATGGCGTCCGAGGCCGCCGCAAGGAGACGCAAGGAGAAGGACGCGTGCTGGAGTTGTCGATCCTCGGCTTCCTCGCCGAGGAGCCGCTGCACGGTTACGAGCTGAAGGAACGCATCAAGGCGCTGAGCGGTCATGTCCGCCAGGTCAGTGACGGTGCGCTCTATCCGGCCATCAACCGGCTCGTCGCCGCCGGGCTGCTCGACCAGCGCACCGAGGACGGTGTGAGCGCCGCCCCGCGGCGGGTGCTGTCACTGACCGGCAAGGGCCGGGAGGAACTGCTCGCGCGGCTGCGCAGTCCCAAACAGGCGGAGATCACCGACCACGTCCGCTTCAACACGCTCCTGGCGTTCCTGCGGCACCTGGACGATCCTGCCGAGCAGGCCGCGGTGCTGCGGCGTCGGCTGGACTTCCTCCAGGCGCCGGCGAGCTTCTTCTACCGGGAGGGCGAGCCGGTGCGCGCGGAGGAGGCCGGGGACCTGTTCCGGGAGGGCATGCTGCGGGTCGCCCGGGTCACCGGGGAGGCGGAGCGGGCCTGGCTGCGCGAGGCCCTCGGGGCGCTCAGCCGAGCTGCGACCTGACGTACTCCCGCCACCGCTCGGTGAACGCTCCCGGGGCGGTGCCGAGCACCTTCCTCAGGGCGTCCTCGACCGCGCCCGCCCGCCTGCCGTGGGCGCCCACGGCGCGGTAGAAGGCGCCGAGCCGGGCCGCGCCCCAGTGGGCGGCGATCATCCGGCAGGCCAGCCAGCCGCCCTCGTAGGCCTGCGCCAGCTCGGCCGGGTCGCTGGTGAAGCCGAAGTCCTTGTCGGAGGGGAGTTCCGTGGGCGCGTGACCGTCCTGGACGGCGCGGGTCAGCTCCGGCGCGGCCTCGGTGGGGGTGCGGCCGGTGCCGAGATAGCCGATCCAGTCCGCGTAGCCCTCGGAGAGCCACAGCGGGGTGGCGGCGGTGGTCTGCGCGCGGGTGGCCACATGGGTGGTCTCGTGGGTGAGCACCACCTGCTTGCCGACATCGCCGAGGACGGCGTACGCCTCCGGGTTGACGACCACCCGGTCCGCGGGCGCCCGGCCGGCCCCTCCCGCCTCACCGGTGGTGACGGCCGCGATGCCCCGGTAGTTGGCGGCGGGCGAGCCGAGCAGTCCCCCCATGTCCTTCAGGGACCGCGGGACGAGGACGACGACATGGCGGCTCCAGCCGGTGCCCCAGGCCCGGGAGACCGCCGGGACCGCACGGTCGGCGAGGGTCGCGTAACCGCTCAGCCCGGCGGCCGTCAGACCGGTGCCCAGCACCAGGCTGTGCGCGCCCCGCACGGCGGTCACCGGCCCCTGGTCCCACAGTTGCTGCCCGGCGCCCTTCGCGGGACTGTCCGAGGTGACGTACCACGTGCCGCCGGCGGTGCGGCCGAGGGTGAGCGTGCGGCGGGCGTCCACCGGGGCCCTGTCGTACCCGGCGACGCGGTAGTTCAGGTCGGCGTCGGCGGTGGCACCGGAGGAGGTGCGGCGCACAGCGGTGACCCGGTAGCCCCAGGAGGCCAGCGGGAGGGCGCGCAGCCGGGTGTACTCGCTCCGGACGCCCGTCACGTCGTACGCCGTCTCGTCGTGGCCGAGGAGGGCGGCGGAGCGCCGGTCGAGCAGGTGCTGCACCTCGGTACGGGCCGCGTCGGTCTCCGTACCGCCGCACCCCGCCAGGGGCAGCAGCAGCCCGAGGCCCAGCGCCCCGATGCTCCACCCCCGTCTGCGACCAGCCATTACCCGATCGTAACGGCGAGCGGCGCGGTCAGGGCCGGGTCACCGAGGAGATCGGCATCATCCCGACCGGGTCGTAGCGCACCGCCGCTCCCGGATAGGGCGCGTGGATGACCTGGCCGTTGCCGACGTACATCCCGACATGGCTGGCGTCGGAGCGGTAGACCACCAGGTCGCCGGGGCGGGCCTCGGACAGCGGGACCTGCCGGCCGGCGAAGCGCTGCTCCTGCGAGGTGCGCGGCAGCTGGACCCCCGCCTGCGCGTACGACCACTGCATCAGGCCCGAACAGTCGAAGCCGGCGGGGCCGTTGGCGCCCCACACATAGGGGCGGCCGACGGCGGAGCGGGCGGCGGCCACCGCGGCGGCGGCGCGGGTGTCGGGGAAGACGACACCGGTCAGGTCGGGCAGGTGCAGGTCGAGACGGTCGAGGCGGTCGGGGCCGTCGGGACCGTCGGAGCGCGAGACCCGGTCGTAGGTGGCGCGGGCGGCGACGGGCATCGAGTTGAGCAGTTGCCGGGCCTTGGTGAGCTTCGTCTCCACGGTCCGCTTGTGCACGGCCACCGCCTTGCGGCTCTTCTCCAGCGCGCCGAGCTTCCCGGCCGCCTCGGCGCGCTCCTGGGTGAGGTCCCGCAGCGCGGTGCGCAACTCCCGCAGCCGGCCGGCCTGCTGGCTGCTGATGCGGTCGAGGGTGGACGCCTTGTCGAGATAGTCGTCCGGGTCGTCGGAGAAGAGCAGCGCGACGGCCGGGTCGATGGCGCCCGCGCGGTACTGGGCGCCCGCCAGCGAACCGAGCTGCTCGCGCAGAGCGTTGATGTGCTGCTGCAGCCGCGCGACGCGGTCCTGGGCCTCGCGCACCTCGTGGCGCAGCGTGCCCTCCTGCTCCTGGGCCTTGTCGTAGGCCTGGGTCGCCTGCTCGGCCTCCTGGTAGAGCCGGTCCACCTCGGCACGGCTGTCGCCGCGCGGCGCCGCGTGCGCCGGTACGGCGCCGAGTGCGGCGGCCGCGGCCGACAGCACACACAGGGCGGCGGCGCTCCGGTCGAATCCGGACGAGGCAAGGCGGCGATGAGACCCCACGGCAGTCCTTCTGCTGGCGGACGGATACCGCTCCCCCGGCGCCTGGGGACGGGGAGGCCCCGGCGCCGGGGAAACGCGCCAGACAGTAGCCGCAGGGAAAGGCGCCGAGCCAAAGCCGGCGACGGCAGAAAACGGCGCCGCCCCGCCTCTGACGCAGGTCATGGGCGGGGCGTGGGGTCAGCCTCGGTCCGTGGGATTCGCCCGTTCGGACGTCACCGTGTGCGGGTGCCGGAGTCGCCTCAGACCCGGACGCCGAACTGGAACGGCATGTCGGCCATCGCCTCGTAGCGGACCACGGCACCGGTGTGCGGGGCGTGCAGCACCTGGCCGTTCCCGGCGTACAGACCGACGTGGTGCAGGTCGCCGTAGAAGAAGACCAGGTCGCCGACCTGCAGGTCGCCGGCCGAGCTGATCCGGGTGCCGATGTTCGCCTGGGCCTCGGAGGTGCGCGGGATGGAGACGCCGGCCTGGGCGTAGGCCCAGGAGGTCAGGCCCGAGCAGTCGAAGGAGGACGGGCCGGTGGCGCCGTAGACGTAGGGCTTGCCGATCTGGCTCTGGGCGGCGGAGAAGGCCGCCCCGGCGCGGCCGGAGGCCGGCGGGGCGTCGCCGAGGTGCACCCGCTCGCTGGAGGAGCGGTCGGCGCGCTGCTGCTGGGCGGCGAGGTCCGCCTTCTCCTTGGCCGTCAGGGTGTTGAGGAGCTTCTGCGCGTCGGCGAGCTTGCCCTGGACTTCCTTCTTCTTGTTCTCCAGCTCCGTGCGCGTGGAGGAGAGGTCCTTGAGCTTCTCGGTGGCCTCGGCGCGCTCCTGGGCGAGTTCGCGCTGTTTGTCCTGAATCTTCTTCAGCGCGTCGACCTGCTGGGCGCTCAGCTGGTCGAGGGTGGACGCCTTGTCGAGGAAGTCATCCGGGTTGGAGGACAGGAACAGCTGGACCGAGGGGTCGATGCCGCCCGAGCGGTACTGCGAGGTGGCCAGCGAACCCAGGCCGTCGCGGAGCTTGTTGAGGTCCGCCTGGCCCCGGGCGACATTGTCCTGGATCGTGGATATTTCCTTCTGCAGCTTCTGCTGCTTCTCCTTGGCACCGTTGTACTTCTCGGTGGCCTGCTCGGCCTCTTCGTACAGCTTGTCGACCTTGGCCTTGACCTGGTCCTTGCTGAGCTTCGGCGCGGCGTTGGCGGCGTTCGCACTCAGCACGACGGCTGCGGCGGCTGCGGTGGTCAGCACGGTCACGCGGGCGCGACTCTGCTGTTTGGGTCGACGGTGGGACGCCACGGAGGACGAACTCCTTCTTGTGAGTGAGTGAATGATCACCCGTTCGGAGGTTCGAGCCCAGACCCTAGTGACCCAGTTGTGATCAGTTCAAATCCTCTCACCAGAAAATCCCATCACGCAATGCATTCTTTGCACAGAACTCACATGCAGTGAGGTGCGATTGACACTACGTTGCGTGACAATACGGCCAATTCGGGCATTGTGTATGCCCGTTGGACCTTCAGGACAGTCGCTTGAGAAGCACCGCAGACGCGACCGGTCGGGCACCGGCCTTGGCGACCCCGTCGGCCACCTCCCGGTCGGTGGAGGCGACGATGACCGGACGGCCCGGCGGCTCCGCGCGCACCAGCTGGCGGATCAGTTCGTCGGCCGTGACCCCCGGCTTGGAGAACAGCACCCTGACCCCGCGCGGCGGCGCGAGCAGCACCGGGGCGGCCAGTTCGGCACCGTCGAAGACACACGTCACCTCGGCGCCGGTCTGGGCGGCCAGCGCCGACAGCTGGCCGAGCAGTCTCAGCCGCTGCTTCTCCAGCGGCATCTGCGGATAGCCGGTCTTGGTGACGTTGTAGCCGTCGACCACCAGATGCGCCTGCGGCAGGGCGAGCAACTGGTCGAGGATGGCCGGATCATGCTCGGACAGGGCGCGCGCCGCGATGTCCTTCGGGCTCATTCGTCCCGGTTCGACCGCGTCGACCGTCTCGGCGGGCCGCACGGACACCGGAGGCAGGGCGAGTTCACGGCGCAGCCCCTGGGTGGCATCCAGCAGGGTGTCCAGCAGCAGCCGTACCCGCATGTCCTCCACACTGCGGCCCTCGCGGGCCGCCCGGCGGGTGGCCTCCAGCGCGGCCTCCGCCTCGCCCAGGCGGGCCTTGAGCCGGCGGGACTCGCTCTCGGCGGCCGACACCTGCCGGTGCGCCTCCGTGCGTACGGCGTCGGTCTCGCCGCGGGACTTGCGCAGGGCGGCCTCGCCGCGCTTCACGTCGCTGAGGGCGGCACGGAGTTTACGGTGCAGCGACTCGGCTTCCTTCCTCGCCGACTCCAGCTCCGTGCGCAGCCGTTCGGTCTCGGCGCGGGTGTGGTCGCGGGCCTGGGCCAGCTCGGCGCGCAGCCGCTCCAGCTCGGCCCGGCTCTCCTCGTCCGCCCGCTCGGCGTCGGCGCGCTGGGCCTCCTCACCGGCCGCGGCGACGAGCTTCACCCAGCCCGACGGGCGCAGTACATAGGCCGCGGCCGCCACGTCGAGCGGGTCCGCGGCCGGGGGCGGGGAGCCGGAGTCGAGAGCACCGGCGAGCTCCGGCTGGGCCTCTCTGAACTTCTCCCCGATCCGCTGCCGGAACAGCGGATCGGTCTCCAGCGCCGCCGCCATCGCGTTCCCGGCGAACTTCGCCCGGCGATTGGGGGCGAACCGGGCGTACTGCCGCAGCTGGGCGGGCAGTTCCACCATGGTCAGCCCGCCGAAGGCGTCCGAGACGATCTGCACGACCCGGCGGCGCACGCCGTCGGGCAGCGGACGGTCAAGCACCTCGGCGGTGCCGTCGCCCGGCCCCCCGCCTGTGGTCTCCACCATCCGTCACACCCCACTCGGTCTGCTACTTCTCCGCGGCCGCTCCGCTCAGGAGCCGGCACCCGGCCTGTCCACGAGTTCCACCTGGTCCACCGCGTTGCACCAGCGGCAGCGCACCGACTCGATGGTCTCACTGACCACCTCGCGCTCCTCCACCGTCGGCTCGCCCGCCAGGTCGAGGTGGACATACTCGACGACCTTCGAGGAACGCGTCACGTCGAAGCGGGTGAGGTTGCCGCACAAAGCGCAGCGCCATCGGGTCGTCGCGGTCGGCAGGGGAACCGTCATCGTGGGTGTCCGCTTCCTTCTCGTCTCGCTCCCGCGCCGTCGCCCGACGCGTGTGGCCGTAACCCTACGGCCTGCCGGGGACTCGCCGCCCGTCCGTCCGCGGCGGCGAGGCGGTCTGTCGGCTTGCGTCCCGTTACGTCATGCTCTGTGTTCATGATCAGCGAGTGGAGCACGGCGGCCGGCAGGGCCCTCAGAGCGGTCCGGAGCGCCCCGGCACCCATGACATACGTCCTCATCGGGCTGTGCTGTCTGCTCTTCGCCCTGGGTCCGGCCGCGGGGCTCGCCCCGGGATACGGCTCCGGGGACGCGCTGCTCGCCGCGCAGCGGGCGTACTTCCGGCGCTGGGGCGTGGTGCCGGCCGAGCTGTTCGCCAGACCGGCGCGCGCGGCCCTCACTCCCGCCACGGCCCTGTTCGTGCACGGCAGCTGGGTGCATCTGCTCGGCAACATGCTCTTCCTCTTCGTCTTCGGCGTGCTGACCGAGGAACGGATGGGCCGGGTCGAGTTCACCCTGTTCTACGTCGGCTGCGGCTACCTGGCCCTGCTGGGCTACGCGGCCGCCAACGCCGCCTCCGAGCAGTCGCTGGTCGGCGCGTCCGGGGCGATCTCGGCGGTCCTCGGAGCGTTCCTCTACCTGTTCCCACGCGCCCGCGTGACCAGTCTTCTTCCCTTCCTGTTCTTCCTGCCGCTGCGGTTCCCGGCGTGGGTCGTGCTGCCGTTCTGGGCGGCGCTGCAGTGGGCGGCGGCACGGCAGGCCTCCGACGGCCCCGGGGTGGCGTATCTGGCGCACCTGGTCGGCTTCGGGCTCGGCTTCGGCTACGCATGGGTGCGCTACGGCCGTACGACTAGAGTGAGGTCCGCCCCAGCTCCGGCACCCGAGGGAGAGAACCAGCCGTGATCACCGCGATCGTCCTCATCAAGACCAGCGTGGACCGGATCCCCGAGATCGCGGAACAGATCGCCGCGCTGGAGAGCGTCAGCGAGGTCTTCTCGGTCACCGGCACCTACGACCTGATCGCCATGGTCCGGGTCGGCCGGCACGAGGACCTGGCCGAGATCATCCCCGGCCGGATCAGCAAGATCCCCGGCGTCGAGGTCACGGACACGCACGTCGCGTTCCGCACCTATTCCCAGCACGACCTGGAGGCCGCGTTCTCGATCGGCCTGGACAACTAGAGGCTGCGCCGCTCAGCCGGCGATTCAGCCCGGTGGGGCGGGGCGCCGACGCCTTCGCGCCTGCCGGGCGCGGTTCATGTGCGGGTGCGAGTCCGTCTTGGGTCGCTCGCGCAGTTCCCCGCGCCCCTTCGGGGGCGCTGCCCCCGACGCCTGCTTCACACCGCCGGCACGCAGCGGCCGTCCTCCGTGCGATACGTCCACTGCGCGCCCTCGGTCACCAGTTCCTTCACCGCGGTGACGAAGCGCTCGACGTGTTCCTCGGGGGTGCCCGCGCCGAAGCTGACGCGGATGGCGTTGAGGGACTTCTCGCCCGGGGCGGCCTCGGGGGCGCCGCATTCGCCCTGGGTCTGGGGGTCGCTGCCGAGGAGGGTGCGGACCAGGGGGTGGGCGCAGAAGAGGCCGTCGCGGACGCCGATGCCGTACTCGGCGGAGAGCGCCGCGGCGAAGTGGGAGCTGTTCCAGCCCTCGACGACGAAGGAGATGACGCCGACGCGCGGGGCGTCGTCGCCGAAGAGGGACAACACCTTCACCTGCGGGACCTCGGCGAGGCCCGCGCGGACCCCGGCGACCAGGTGCTGTTCGCGGGCGACCAGGGTGTCCCAGCCGGCCTCGGTGAGCGCCTTGCAGGACGAGGCGATGGAGTAGGCGCCGATCACATTGGGTGACCCCGCCTCATGCCGCGCGGCGCTCTCGTGCCACTCCACGTCCACTCCGCCGTCCTGACGCCGGGTCACCTTGCGGCTGGCGCCGCCGCCCGCGAGGTACGGCTCGGCCGCGCGCAGCCAGTCGGCGCGGCCGGCCAGCACACCGGAGCCGAACGGGGCGTACAGCTTGTGGCCGGAGAATGCGACCCAGTCGACGTCCAGGTCGCGGACGGACACGGGGTGGTGGGGGGCCAGCTGGGCGGCGTCCAGGACGATCCGGGCGCCGTGCGCGTGCGCCGCCGCCGCCAGTTCGCGCACCGGCCACAGTTCGCCGGTGACGTTGGAGGCGCCGGTGACGCAGACCAGCGCCGGGCCGTGGCCCCCTTCAACGGACACGGTGCGGTCGGCGAGGGCGCGCTCCAGGGTCTCGACGGCCTGCTGCGGGGTGCGCGGGGCGTTGAGGTAGGTGACCCTCGCGTCCTGCCAGGGCAGCAGGGAGGCGTGGTGCTCGGTCTCGAAGACGAAGACCTCGCAGCCGGCGGGGAGGGCACGGGCCAGCAGGTTCAGGGAGTCGGTGGTGGACCGGGTGAAGACCAGCTGGTCGTCGGTCCGGCAGTCCAGGAACTCCGCGACCGTCCGGCGGGCGTTCTCGAACAGGTCGGTGGAGAGCTGGGAGAGGTAACCGGCGCCGCGGTGGACGCTGCCGTAGTACGGGGCGTAGGCCGCCACGTCGTCCCAGACACGCTGCAGGGCAGGGGCGCTGGCCGCGTAGTCGAGGGCGGCGTAGGTGACCTCGCCGCCGGTGACGAGCGGGACAGTGACATCCCGGCCCAGAACCGGCAGAGGGGCACAAACGGACTGATCGGCGGCAGCGGTGAAGACGGACATGGCGAACTCCCGTGAGGACATACGCCCTGAGGGCGCAGGAAGAGAAAAGGGTGTGCGGAGGCGGGGCTCTGCGGCCCTATCGCATTCGCTTGCTCACGGAAGGCTCCCTCGAACGACCAGGACCCCTGGTCCCGCGCTCTCAGAAGCGCGCGAGGGGTCCGCGCTTGCCGTAGACCTCGCTGCCTACGGCCTGGTCTTCACCCGGGGCACCCCGCCACGGACGGAGGGTTGCCGGACAGTCGGCCGGGGCCTCATGACTGTCACTCATGACCTGGTACAGGAACGTACGTGAAACGATCGTCGTCCCGCAACCCGCGTCCGGATCGCGGGACGACCGTCGGTGGACGCTATGCGTTGCTGGCCGCCACCCAGCGATCCAGCGTCCGCTTCGCCGCACCGGAGTCGATGGACTCCGCCGCCCGGTCCATCCCGGCCCGCAGCTGCTCGGCCAACGGCGCGTCCACCGGCCGCAGCGCGACGAGCGCCGCCGCCGAGTTGAGCAGCACCGCGTCCCGTACGGGCCCGGTCTCACCGTCGAGCAGACGGCGGGCGACCTCCGCGTTGTACGACGCGTCCGCGCCGCGCAGGGCCTCCACGGGGACGAGGCCGAGGCCGACGTCCCGCGGGTCGAAGGACTCCTCGGCGACCTTGCCGTCCCGGACCACCCACACCCGCGAGGTGGCGGTCGTGGTCAGCTCGTCCAGGCCGTCGTCGCCGCGGAAGACCAGGGAGGAGTTGCCGCGCTCGGCGAGGACACCGGCCACGATGGGCGCCATCCGGAGATCCGCCACCCCGACGGCCTGGGCCCGCACCTTCGCGGGGTTGGTCAGCGGGCCGAGCACGTTGAAGGTCGTACGGATGCCCAACTGGCCGCGCGCCGCGGCCACATGGCGCAGCGCCGGGTGGAACTTCACCGCGAAGCAGAAGGTGATCCCGGCCTCTTCGGCGACCTGCGGGACCCGCTCCAGCGGAAGGTTCAGATTGACGCCCAGCTTCTCCAGCACGTCCGAGGCACCCGACGCCGAGGACGCGGCCCGGTTGCCGTGCTTGACGACCTTCGCCCCGGTGCCGGCGACGACGATGGACGACATCGTGGAGATGTTCACCGTCTTGGCACCGTCACCGCCCGTGCCGACGATGTCCACGGTCTGCCCCGGCACCTCGATCACGTTCGCGTGCGCGTACATCGCGCGCACGAGCCCGCTGATCTCCTGCACCGTCTCGCCCTTGGCACGCAGTGCCACGGCGAATCCCGCGATCTGCGCGTCCGTCGCCTCGCCGCGCATGATCCGGTCCATGGCCCATGCCGTGGCGTCCGCGCTCTGGTCGCGGCCCTCCAGCAGGGCGTTCAGTACCTCGGGCCAGGAACGGCCCGCCGCGGTGTCGCCTCCAGCGGGGGTCACAGCGCTCATAGCCGCTCCTGGTGTCGTGAGAACAGTGTGATCCCACCCTATCCAGCCGCGGACACGGCGAAGGGCCCCGTCCGTAACCCGGACGGGGCCCTTCAGCGTGGCGTGGCGACGCGGGGATCAGTGGTGGCCGTGGCCGCTCGCGATCTCCTTGTACTCCTCGACGGTCGGCTTCGGGATCTGGTTGTCCTCGCCGTAGTAGGCGTTGGACAGCTTCGCCCGGAGCTTCTCCGAGGCCGGCACCTTGCGCTCGACACCGTTCTCGTCGACCGTCGGGCCGATCTCGGCCGGCGCGTACTGGTGGTGAGCCGTGAGGGTGTGCAGCTGCTCCTGGCTGAGCGGCTCGTGCACCTCGATGAACTCACCGTGCGGCAGGCGCTTGATGATGCCGGTCTCGCGGCCGTGCAGCACCTTGTCGCGGTCGCGGCGCTGCAGGCCGAGGCAGATCCGCTTGGTGGCGATGAACGCGACGACCGGTCCGACGAAGAAGCCGATCCGGACGAACCAGGTGACGGCGTTGATCGACAGGTGGAAGTGGGTGGCCCACAGGTCGTTGCCACCGCCGACCAGGCCGATCATGTAGACCGTCACCCAGGCGACACCGAACGCGGTACGGGTCGGGGCGTTGCGCGGGCGGTCCAGGATGTGGTGCTCGCTCTTGTCGCCGGTGACCCAGGACTCGATGAACGGGTAGACCGCGATCGCCGCCAGGACGAGGCCAAAGAGCACCAGCGGGATGAACACACCCAGGACCAGCGTGTGACCCCAGAAGTTGATCTCCCAGCCCGGCATGTAGCGGACCAGACCCTCGGCGAAGCCCATGTACCAGTCGGGCTGGGCGCCGGTGGACACCTGGTCCGGGCGGTAGGGGCCCATGGCCCAGATCGGGTTGATCTGGGCGACCGCCGCGATGGCCGCGATGACACCGAAGACCAGGAAGAAGAAGCCTCCGGCCTTGGCCATGTAGACCGGCAGCAGCGGCATGCCGACGACGTTCTTCTCGCTCTTTCCGGGGCCCGCGAACTGCGTGTGCTTGTGGTAGAAGACCAGGATCAGGTGCGCCACCATCAGGCCGAGCATGATGCCCGGCAGCAGCAGGATGTGGATCGAGTAGAACCGGGCGACGAAGTCGTGGCCGGGGAACTCGCCGCCGAAGAGGAACATCGAGATGTACGTGCCGACGATCGGCATCGACAGGATCGCGCCCTCGGTGAAGCGCACACCGGTGCCGGAGAGCAGGTCGTCCGGGAGCGAGTAACCGGTGAAGCCGGTGAACATGCCGAGGACGAACAGCAGGAAGCCGAACAGCCAGTTGATCTCACGCGGCTTGCGGAAGGCGCCGGTGAAGAACACGCGCATCATGTGCACGAACATGCCGGCGAGGAAGATCAGCGCGGCCCAGTGGTGGATCTGCCGGACGAGCAGACCACCGCGCACGTCGAAGGAGATGTGCAGGGTCGAGTTGAACGCCTCGGACATCAGCTGCCCCTGGAGCGGGACATAGCTGCCGTGGTACTCCACCTCGTTCATCGACGGGTGGAAGAACAGCGTCAGATAGACACCCGTCAGGATGATGATGATGAAGCTGTACATGCACACTTCGCCCAGCATGAACGACCAGTGGTCGGGGAAGATCTTGCGCATGTTGGCCTTGGCCAGGGAGTAGATCCCGAGCCGGCCGTCGGCCCAGTCGGCGATCCGCTCGCCGGCCGGTGCCTTCCCGCGAGAGCGGCCCGCCGCGCCGGCGGCAGATGAATTCGTGTCGTTCGCTGCAGTACTCATCCGCGCTCCCAGAATGCAGGACCGACGGGCTCCTCGAAGTCGCCGAGCGCCTGGAGGTAACCCTCACTGTCCACGCCGATACGCAGCTGCGGCAGGGCGTGGCCGGCGGGGCCGAAGATCACTCGGGCACCGTCGGAGAGGTCGAAGGTGGACTGGTGGCACGGGCACAGCACGTGGTGCGTCTGCTGCTCGTACAGCGAGATCGGGCAGCCGACGTGGGTGCAGATCTTGGAGAAGGCGACGATGCCTTCGTGCGACCAGTCGAGCTCGCGCTTGTCCTTGATGTTGCCCGGCTGCAGCCGGACGATCATCAGGGCCGCCTTGGCGATCTCGTTCTGGAACTCCTCATCGGTCTCCTCCAGGCCGTCGGGCTTGGCGAAGGTGAGGGAGCCGACGGCGACGTCCTCGGGGCGCAGCGGCTGGTTGGTGTTCATGTTGATCAGGCGCTTGCCCTTGGCCCACAGGGTGTGCCGGAGCATCGTGCCGGGCTTCGGGCCCAGGCCGCCGAGCAGCATGACGGCGGAGAGCGGCATCAGGGCCATCGCGCCGAACATGGTGTTGCGGATCAGCTTGCGGCGGCCGAGGGCCGACTCCTTGGCACCCTGGCGGAAGTCCGCGTGGACCTTCGCGCGGACCTCGGGCGAGGCCTCGATCGGGTGCCGCTCGTCGGCGACCTCCACGTCGGACATCAGGGTGCGGGCCCAGTGGACCGCGCCCGCGCCGATGCAGAACAGCGCCGCGCCGAGGGTCAGACCCAGCGCGAAGTTCAGCGCGTTGACGTGCCCGATCGGGAAGACGAAGATCGACTTGTCGTGCGGGACCGCGAAGTACGCGGCGATGAAGCCGATGGTGGCGAGCATCGACACCGTGAACAGCAGGGCGACCATGCGCTCGGACCGCCTGGCGGCCCGCTCGTCGATGTCCTGGATCCGGTGCTCGTGAGGCGGCAGCCCCGGGTCCGCGAACGGGTTCTCCTCGTCCGCGATCCCTACCGCGCCGTGCGCGTGGTCCTGCTCAGCGGGCAGGTTCTCTTCTGGAATGTCTTGGCTACTCATGACTTCTTGGCCTTTGCGGTCCGAGCGGCGACCCAGACGGCGACGGCGATCAGCGCGCCGAGACCGAAGATCCAGGCGAACAGACCCTCACTGACCGGCCCGAGGCCGCCCAGCTCGAGACCGCCGGGGTTCGTCGTATCGCTGCTGTCGACCGCGTGCAGGTACGCGATGATGTCCTTCTTGTTCTTCTCCGTCAGCGTGGTGTCGGGGAAGGACGGCATGTTCTGCGGGCCGGTCTGCATGGCCTCGTAGATGTGCTTGGGGTCGACGCCCTCGAGGGTCGGCGCGAACTTGCCCTTGGTCAGGGCACCGCCCTTGCCGGTGAAGTTGTGGCACTGCGCGCAGTTGGTGCGGAACAGCTCGCCACCCTTGGCGATGTCCGCGCCGGCCGGGCCGTACTGGTCCTTGGTGGGCACGTTCGGGCCGGCGCCCAGCGAGGCGATGTACGCGGCGAGCTGGTCGGTCTGCGTCTGGTTGTAGACGACCTTCTTGCGCGGGACCTGGGCGCCCTGCGAGGTGGCGGCGGGCATACGGCCGGTGCCGACCTGGAAGTCCACGGCCGCGGCGCCCACGCCGACCAGGCTGGGCCCGTCGGAGGAGCCCTGGCCACCGGTGCCGTGGCAGCTGGCGCAGCCGACCTCGTAGAGCTTCTTGCCCTCCTTGATGGTCAGGGACTGGGCGGAATCATCGGCCTGTGCCTTGCCCGCGGGTGCGAACGCGGCATACAGCCCCCCAGTGGCCGCCAGCGCGAGGAGTAGGACGACGACCGCCGCCAGCGGATGGCGTCGTCGTACGGAGAGCTTTTTCACGGATTACCCCGGTGTCAGGATCTTCTGCGTCGGTGCTTCTGGATGTGCGGGAGCCGGTCCCGCTACTTGATCAGGTAGATCGTGGCGAAGAGGCCGATCCAGACCACATCGACGAAGTGCCAGTAGTAGGACACGACGATGGCGGCGGTCGCCTGCTCGTGGGTGAACCTCTTGGCCATGTACGTGCGGCCGAGGACCAGCAGGAAGGCGATGAGGCCGCCCGTCACGTGCAGGCCGTGGAAGCCGGTGGTCAGGTAGAACACCGAGCCGTACGGGTCGGAGGAGAGCGAGATGCCCTCGTCCTTCACCAGGCTCGTGTACTCGTAGATCTGACCGCCGATGAAGATCGCACCCATGATGAAGGTGAGGATGAACCAGCCACGGAGCTTCTTCACATCGCCGCGCTCGGCCGCGAACACGCCGAGCTGGCAGGTGAGGGAGGAGAGCACCAGGATCGTGGTGTTCGTCGCGGAGAAGGGCACGTTCAGCGCGTGCGCCATCTCCTTCCAGTGATCCGGTCCGGTCACCGACCGGAGGGTGAAGTACATCGCGAAGAGGGCCGCGAAGAACATCAGCTCGGAACTCAGCCAGATGATGGTTCCGACGCTGGTGAGGTTCGGCCGGTTGACCGACGGGTGCGCGTGCCCGGTTTCTACTGTCGTTGCTGTCGCCACGACCGACATTATGTCGGTCGCTTATCCCGCCCTCACTCCGGGGGGTGCCGTTCGGAGTGTTGCCCCCCGCCGAACCGGCGTTGACGTGGTGTTCACGGGGACTTCGACGGGAGTAAGCTCCGCCCCGAACGGCCCTGTCCGTCCGTCCGTACGACGCTGACGTCCCGGAGGAACAATGCAGCCGACCGCCACGGTGCTGGTCTACAGCGACGACTCCACCACCCGCGAGCAAGTACGGCTGGCCTCCGGCCGCAGGCCGGCTCCTGACGTCCCCCTGGTCGAGTTCGTGGAGTGTGCGACGCCCGAGGCGGTGCTGCGCGAGCTGGGCCACGGGGGCATCGATGTGTGTGTGCTGGACGGCGAGGCCGTGCCGATGGGCGGCATGGGGGTGTGCCGGCAGATCAAGGACGAGGTCTTCAACTGCCCGCCGGTGCTGCTGCTGATGGGGCGGCCGCAGGATGCGTGGCTGGCCACGTGGAGCCGGGCCGATGCGGCGGTCACCTTGCCGGTGGATCCGGTGGAGTTCGCCTCGGCTCTTGCCTCTCTGCTGCGTCAGAAGCGGTTGGTGGGCGCCTAGGGGCTCGGGACGCGGGGTGCGTGCGCGAGTGCGGGCCGGTGGTTCCTCTTCGCGTCCACGCGGCGCCAGCCGCAGGTCAGACGCAGCCCCGCGCCCGTGCATCACAGCGCCGTCGGCCGGAGGCGTACCGTGTCCGCCGGGGTCGGGCCCTCCGGCTGGTCGGTGTTCAGGGCCGAGCCCGTGCGCCACTTCTTCCAGTCGACGTTCCAGTCGCCGAAGCCGTTGCCGAAGGGTTCCATCGGGTCGCCGTTGGAGTTGACGACCCTGACGATGTCGCCCTCGTGGATGTGGTCGAAGAACCACTCGGCGTTGCCGGTGCTCATCCCCGTGCAGCCGTGGCTGACGTTGGCGTAGCCCTGTGAGCCCACGGACCAGGGTGCGGCGTGGACGTACTCGCCCGACCAGGTGACCCGGGTGGCGTAGTAGACCGGCAGGTCGTACGAGTCGGAACTGCCCTCGGCGATGCCGACGGTGACACCGCGCATCCGTACGAAGTACTGCTTTTCCAGGACGACCTTGACGCCGTTGCGGGTCTCGTAGCCGGGCTTGCCGGTGGTGACGGGCACCTGGTTGATCACCTTGCCGTTCTCGTAGAACGTCAGCTGGTGCGCCGAGGCGTCCGTGACGGCCTCGATCCTCTCCCCGATGGTGATCCTCAGCGGCTTGGACCTGCCGCCCCACAGCCGGTCGCTGATCCGGACGCCGTCCAGGTTGCTGTGCACCTGGATGACGGCATGGGTGGGCCAGTACTCCTTGGGGCGGTAGTGGAGCTCCTTGTTGCTCACCCAGTACCAGGAGCCCGGCACGGCCGGCGTGGAGTCCACCCTCAGGGCGCGCTCCACGACGGCCCGCTGCGCCTTGTCCCTGACCTCCTGGTCGAGTTGGGCGGTGATGGGCTGTCCCACGCCGTACTGACCCGCGTCCGGTCCGAAGGTGACGTTCAGACGCTTCTTGCCGCTGGGCTTGCTGGTGTCGAACGTGTAGACCTTGCGGCCCGGCGCGCCGTCGTCGTCCTCGGTGCTCACCGTGACCGTGTAGTGGGCGTTGGCGGCCAGCGGGGAGGTGCTGTGCCAGCGACTGCCGTCGGCGGCGAGTTCGCCCGTCACATAGCGCCCTGTGGAGTCCTGGGCGGTGACGTCGGTGATGCGCCCCTCGTCGTCCACGGTGACCTCGAGGGGCTTGTCCGGGTCGGCCCGCTTGCCCGCGTCGGCGGGGCCGTTGAAGGAGATCAGGTCCGCTGCGTCGTACGGCTTGGCCGACAGGGGGTTGCCGTCCGAACCGCAGGCAATGAAGCCCGCGCCGAGGACGGTCACCAGCAGGGTGCAGCTGACGACGGTGCGGGTCCGCGGAGTGTGGTTCATATGATCACGCTATGAGACGCCGACCCCACTGGCGCGGCAGGTAATCCGTACGAGTCATCGACACTACGGCAGACGCCGGAAGCCCGGACCCTCCTGATGGAGTGTCCGGGCTTCCGGTGTGCGCTCTCGTGTGCTACTGGGTGCGATTCTCACCGTGGTAGTACTCGAACACCCAGCCGAACAGGCCGATCACGATGAACGGGGCCGAGAAGTAGATCAGCCACCAGCCGACCGCGATGCTGAGGAAGGCGATCGCACCGCCGAAGCCCAGCATGAGCGGCTGCCAGCTGTGCGGGCTGAAGAAGCCCAGCTCGCCCGCGTCGTCCGCGACGTCCGCCTCCTTGTCGTCCTGGGCGCCCGCGTCGACCCGCCGGGCGGTGAAGCCCAGGTAGAAGCCGATCATGACGCTCAGGCCGAAGGCCAGGAAGAGTGCGGTGGTACCGGCCGGCTCCTTCGACCACACGCCATACACGATGGCCATGATCAGGATGAAGACGCTCAGCCAGATGAACATCCGACCCTGGATCTTCACTTGCCGGCCTCCTTGCTGCCCGCGATGGCGGTGCCGTGACCGGCGTGCTCGAGCTGCTCGAGCGCGGCGACCTCAGGGTGGTGCAGGTCGAACGCCGGGGATTCGCTGCGGACCCGCGGCAGGGTGACGAAGTTGTGCCGCGGGGGCGGGCAGGACGTCGCCCACTCCAGCGAACGGCCGTAGCCCCACGGGTCGTCGACGTTCACCGGCTTGCCGTACTTGGCCGTCTTCCAGACGTTGTAGAGGAACGGCAGGATCGACAGGCCGAGCAGGAACGAGCTGATCGTCGAGATCGTGTTCAGGGTGGTGAAGCCGTCGGCCGCCAGGTAGTCGGCGTAACGACGCGGCATGCCCTCGGCACCCAGCCAGTGCTGGACCAGGAAGGTGCCGTGGAAGCCGATGAACAGCGTCCAGAAGGTGATCTTGCCGAGCCGCTCGTCCAGCATCTTGCCGGTCATCTTCGGCCACCAGAAGTGGAAGCCGGAGAACATGGCGAAGACGACCGTACCGAAGACCACGTAGTGGAAGTGGGCCACCACGAAGTACGAGTCGGAGACGTGGAAGTCCATCGGCGGCGAGGCCAGGATGACACCGGTCAGACCACCGAACGTGAAGGTGATCAGGAAGCCGAGGGCCCAGAGCATCGGCGTCTCGAAGGACAGCGAGCCCTTCCACATGGTGGCGATCCAGTTGAAGATCTTCACACCGGTCGGGACGGCGATCAGGAACGTCATGAAGGAGAAGAAGGGCAGCAGCACACCACCGGTGACGTACATGTGGTGGGCCCACACCGTCACGGACAGACCGGCGATCGCGATGGTCGCCGCGATCAGGTTCATGTAACCGAAGATCGGCCGGCGGCTGAAGACCGGGATGACCTCACTGATGATGCCGAAGAACGGCAACGCGATGATGTACACCTCGGGATGGCCGAAGAACCAGAACAGGTGCTGCCACAGCAGCGCTCCGCCGTTGGCCGGGTCGAAGACGTGCGCACCGAACTTGCGGTCCGCCTCCAGGGCGAACAGCGCGGCCGCCAGGACCGGGAAGGCCAGCAGGACCAGCACACCGGTCAGCAGCACGTTCCAGGTGAACACCGGCATGCGGAACATGGTCATGCCCGGGGCGCGCATGCAGATGATCGTGGTGATGAAGTTGACCGCACCGAGGATCGTGCCGAAGCCGGAGAAGGCCAGACCCATGATCCACATGTCGGCGCCGATGCCCGGGCTGCGGACCGCGTCCGACAGCGGGGAGTAGGCGAACCAGCCGAAGTCGGCCGCACCCTGCGGGGTGAGGAAGCCGCCCACCGCGATGGTCGAGCCGAACAGGTACAGCCAGTAGGCGAACATGTTCAGCCGCGGGAACGCCACGTCCGGCGCGCCGATCTGCAGCGGCATGATCCAGTTCGTGAAGCCGGCGAACAGCGGCGTCGCGAACATCAGCAGCATGATCGTGCCGTGCATCGTGAACGCCTGGTTGAACTGCTCGTTCGTCATGATCTGCAGGCCCGGCCTGGCCAGCTCGGCGCGCATCAGCAGCGCCATCACGCCGCCGATCAGGAAGAACGCGAACGACGTGACCAGATAGAGCGTGCCGATCGTCTTGTGGTCGGTGGTCGTCAGCCACTTAACCACGAGATTGCCGGGCTGCTTGCGCCTGACCGGCAGCTCGTCGGCATAGCCTTCAGCTGCCGCGGCACCCTGGGGTTCGTTGAGGATGCTCACAGGTTGTTCGTCTCCCGGTTCTTCTCGTGGCTCGTCTGCGCGATGCCGGCGGGAATGTAACCGGTCTGCCCCTTCTTGGCGAGGTCCTTGAGGTGCTGCTCGTATGCCGCCGGGGAGACGACCTTCACGTTGAACAGCATCCGGGAGTGGTCGACGCCGCAGAGCTCAGCACACTTGCCGAGGAAGGTGCCCTCGTGGTTGGGGGTCACCTGGAAGGCATTGGTGTGGCCCGGGATGACGTCCTGCTTCATCAGGAACGGCACCACCCAGAAGGAGTGGATGACGTCACGAGAGGTCAGGACGAAGCGGACCGTCTTGCCCTTGGGCAGCCAGAGCGTCGGACCGGGGTTGTTCGTCTCCGGGTTCCGCGTGCCCGGGGTACCGACGTCGTAGACACCGCCGGCGTTCGCCGGGAAGTCCTTCTTGAACCGGTCCGGAATGGCGTCCAGGTTCTTGTCGGTCTTGGCGTCGCCGGAGACACCCGGGACGTTCTCGACGTAGTTGAAGCCCCAGCTCCACTGGAAGCCGACCACGTTGACCGTGACATCGGGCTTCTTGGAGAGGTCCAGGAGCTTGGACTCGTCCCGGGCCGTGAAGTAGAAGAGCACCGAGATGATGATGATCGGGACCACCGTGTACAGGGCCTCGATCGGCATGTTGTACCGGGTCTGCGGAGGTACCTCGACCTTGGTGCGGCTGCGCCGGTGGAACATGGCGCTCCACAGGATCAGGCCCCACACCAGCACGCCGACGGCGAGCGCGGCAGCCCAGGAGCCCTGCCACAGGGAGAGGATCCGCGGAGCCTCTTCCGTGGTCGGGGTGGGCATGCCAAGGCGGGGGAAGTCCTTGTATGTGCAACCGGTTGCGGTCGCCAGGACCAGGCCCGCGGTCAGTGCCTGCAGCAGCTTCCGCCGCATCGGGCGCCGCGGCGAGCGGTCGGAGCCGTTGGGACTCACGTAGCGCCTTCCCGAGAGTCTCGCCCGCGCGGTCGGCTGCGGCCTTCTCGCTGGTCGGTCGCCGCCCTGCGTCGGGCAGGGGTTTGGATGTTTATGCGGACCAAACCCTAGCCCACCCTCTCCGAGGGTTCGCGGGGAGGGGTGCCTACTGACTCGGGTGGTTCGCTTGATTGGCGGCTGCGGGGCCATCATGGCTGGTCGCGCCCCGCGACGGAGCCGCAATCGATACGGTCCGGCGCCCCTTCGGGGCACTGCCCCGACCGGCGGTCTAGCGTTGCCGTATGGCCTACTTTGACGCTGCTTCCGCCACTCCCCTCCATCCCGTGGCCCGTCAGGCCTTGTTGGCCTCTCTGGATGAGGGATGGGCGGATCCGGCCCGGCTCTACCGGGAGGGACGCAGGGCGCGGATGCTGCTGGACGCCTCGCGGGAGGCGGCTGCGGAGGCCGTCGGCTGCCGGGCCGACGAGGTGGTGTTCACCTCCTCCGGGACCCGAGCCGTACATACGGGTGTCGCGGGGGCGTTGGCCGGGCGGCGGCGGGTCGGGCGCCACCTGATCGTGTCGTCCGTCGAACACTCCTCCGTCCTCCATTCGGCGGAGGTGTTCGAGGCGGACGGGGGGACGGTGACCCAGGTGGCGGTGGACCGGGCCGGAGTCGTGGACCCGTCGGCCTACGCGGCCGCCCTGCGGGAGGACACCGCGCTGGCGTGTCTGCAGTCGGCCAACCACGAAGTCGGCACCGTGCAGCCGGTCGCCGAGGTGGCCGAGGTGTGCCGGGCCGCCGGGGTGCCGCTGCTGGTGGACGCGGCGCAGTCGCTGGGCTGGGGGCCCGTCCCAGGTGCCTGGTCGCTGCTGACGGCCAGCGCGCACAAGTGGGGCGGGCCGTCCGGGGTCGGGCTCCTCGTCGTGCGCAAGGGGGTGCGGTTCGCCGCCCAAGGCCCCCATGACGAACGGGAGTCGGGGCGGGCACCCGGGTTCGAGAACCTCCCGGCGATCGTGGCGGCCGTGGCCTCCCTGCGGGCGGTACGGGCGGAGGCGGCCCAGGAGGCGGTACGGCTGCGGGAGCTGACGGAGCGGATCCGGGCACGGGTGCCGGAGGCCGTACCGGATGTGGAGGTCGTCGGCGACGCCGAGCGGCGGCTGCCGGGAATCGTCACCTTCTCCTGCCTCTACGCCGACGGCGAGGCGCTGCTGCACGAGCTGGACCGGGAGGGCTTCTCGGTCTCCTCCGGTTCGTCCTGCACGAGCAGCACCCTGACGCCCAGCCATGTGCTGAAGGCGATGGGGGTGCTGAGCGAGGGGAACGTACGGGTGTCCCTGCCGGTGGGGGCGGCCGAGGAGGACGTGGAGCGGTTCCTGACGGTGCTGCCGGGGGCGGTGGCGGGGGTCCGGGAGAAACTGGGCGCACCGGCACCCGAGACGGCCGTGCAGGCCGAGGAACTGGTTGTCGACTCCCTCGGCAAGCGCTGTCCGATCCCGGTCATCGAGCTGGCCAAGGTGTTCGCACAGGTGCCGGTCGGGGGGACCGTACGGGTCCTCTCCGACGACGAGGCGGCCCGCCTGGACATCCCGGCGTGGTGCGAGATGCGGGGGCAGGAGTACGTCGGAGAGGAACCGGCACAGGGGGGTACGGCGTATGTCGTGCGCAGGGTGAGCTGAGCGTCCCGAAGGGGCGCGGGTGGCCGGACCGGGCCTCAGCCGAGGTGAGCCTGGACCTCCGCCGCGGCCTCGTCCCCGTACGCCTTGGTGAAGCGCTCCATGAAGTGCCCGCGGAGCAGCCGGTACTCCTGCGTGCCCACCGTCTCGATGACGAGAGTCGCCAGCATGCAGCCGACCTGCGCCGCCCGCTCCAGCGAGACACCCCAGGCCAGCCCCGACAGGAACCCCGCGCGGAAGGCGTCGCCGACACCCGTGGGATCGGCCTTGCGCTCCTCCTCCGGGCAGCCGACCTCGATCGGGTCCTCGCCGACCCGCTCGATGCGCACGCCCCGCGAGCCGAGCGTGGTGACGCGGTGGCCGACCTTGGCCAGGATCTCGGCGTCGTTCCAGCCCGTCTTGGACTCGATGAGGCCCTTCTCGTACTCGTTGGAGAACAGGTACGTCGCGCCGTCCAGCAGTATCCGGATCTCCTCGCCCGCCATCCGGGCGATCTGCTGGGAGAAGTCGGCGGCGAAGGGGATCGCGCGGGAGCGGCACTCCTCGGTGTGGCGGAGCATCGCCTCCGGGTCGTCGGCGCCGATGAGGACCAGGTCGAGGCCGCCCACGCGGTCGGCGACGGTCTTCAGCTCGATGAGGCGGGCCTCGCTCATCGCACCGGTGTAGAAGGAGCCGATCTGGTTGTGGTCGGCGTCGGTGGTGCACACGAAGCGGGCGGTGTGCAGGGTCTCGGAGATCCGGACCGAGTCGGTGTCCACGCCGTGCCGGTCGAGCCAGGCCCGGTACTCGTCGAAGTCGAAGCCGGCGGCCCCGACCAGGATCGGCTCGGTGCCGAGCTGGCCCATCCCGAAGGCGATGTTCGCGGCGACACCGCCGCGGCGCACGTCGAGGTTGTCGACCAGGAAGGAGAGCGAAACCGTGTGCAGCTGGTCCGCGACGAACTGGTCGGCGAACCGGCCGGGGAAGGTCATGAGGTGGTCGGTGGCGATGGAGCCGGTGACTGCGATGCGCACGACGGGGATTCTCCTGCGGGAGGCTGGATTGACAGTTCACGCTACCCGGTCGGCCGCCGGGGCTGCAGCAGGCGAAACTACCCGATAGTAGATCTTTCTTCACGGCGCGGAGCAGGCCTACGGTGCCGTCATGACGAACCTCAAGTTCCGCTCCGCCGCCCCGGCCGACCTCGAGGGCGACCTCGCAGCGCTGCGCGGTGACTGCGCCCGGATGGCTCCGCACTGGACGGTTCCCGAGCACGCCGAGTCCCGGCCGGTGCCGCCGTCCCTGATCCATGGGGTGAAGGTGCCGGCCCGGTCCGCGCGGCTGCTGGACGCGATGTCGGACTACGGCGACTGACGCGCGGGCGCATTCCGCAGGCGCATTCCGGAGGGAACCGCACGCTCCCCTCGCGCGTCCCATCGCCGTCCCCCAGGCGGGGGATGCGGGATACGACCAGCGAGGAGCGATGCGGTGAACACCGAGCGACCCGAGAACCGCGAGCAACCCGAGGGCTCCGAGCGGGCCGAGAGCGTCGAGGACGCCGGGAGCCAGGAGGGCGCTGAGGGGCCCGAGGACTCGGGGAAGCCCGAACCGGCGATCACGGCCGCGGACGACGCGGACGACGTTGTCGGCGTTGTCGGCGTTGTCGGCGTTGTCGGCGTTGTCGGCGTTGGTACTGACGGCGCTGGTGGCGCTGGTGGCCCGGAGAGCGACGGCACGGACGGCGGGCGTGCCGGGCGGCGGCGGTCACGGATCGCCGTCGTCTCCGTCGCCGCCGCCGTGCTGCTGGTCGGCGGCGGCGGCGCCTATCTCGCGTCAGGCAGTGACACCGGAGGCCGTACGGCCGGCGACGGTGCCCCTCCCCCGCCGCTCGCCCTGGACGGCCGGAGCGGCACGGCCGGTATCGCGCCGGGCGAGCCGAACCCGTACGGGGCGACGTACGTGGCCCGGGGTGAGCTGCCGGCCGGTCCCGGCTCCGCGCCGGTGTACGTGCCGAAGGACGAGGTCGGCACGGACGCGGTGGCCCGGCTGGCCAAGGCGCTCGGCGTCGACGGCGCTCCGGTGGCCGAGGGCCGGATCTGGCGGGTCGGCGGCAAGGACGGCTCCGGGCCGAGCCTGACGGTGAACCGGGACGCGCCGGGCAGCTGGAGCTACAGCCGGTATGCGCCGGGCACCGACGACTGCAGGAAGGGCCCGCTCTGCGCGCACGATCCGATGGGTCCCGCCGGCGCCCCGGTGAGCGTGGCGAAGGCGGCCGAGACCGCCGCGCCGGTGCTGAAGGCGGCCGGTCTGGACGACGCGAAGATCGACGCGAGCCAGGTCATGGGCGCCCAGCGGGTGGTCAACGCCGATCCGGTGGTCGGCGGGCTGCCCACGTACGGCTGGACGACCGGCCTGACCGTGGACCGGCAGGGCGAGCTGGTCGGCGGCCACGGGCTGCTCGGGGCTCCGGTGAAGGGCGACACGTACCCCGTGCTGAGCGCCGCGAAGACGCTGAAGCTGATGGACGCGGCTCCGAAGGGCGGCCACCGGATGGGGATCGGCGGCTGTACCCGCCCGATGCCGCTGAAGGACCGGCTGGAGCAGCCCTGCGGGGCGTCCACGGGGGCGCCGAAGCAGGGAGCGGATGCGGGCACCGGCACGGTCACGGTGGACAAGGCGGTCTTCGGGCTGGCCTCGCACTCCGTCGCCGGGCGGCAGACGCTGGTGCCGTCCTGGCTGTTCGAGGTGCGGGGGCCGGCGGGCCAGGGCGTGTCCACGGTTTCGTATCCGGCGGTCGATCCGCGGTATCTGGCGTCCACGGCCGCCCCGTCGGCGCCGGCGCCGTCCCGGGCGCCCCGGAACGTCAGGGTGACCGGCTATACGGCCGAGGGCCGGGCACTGACCGTGAGTTTCTACGGCGGGGTGTGCGCGGACTACAAGGCGTCGGCACGCGAGAGCGGCAAGCAGGTGACCGTGACCGTCACCGAGCGGCCGTGGCCGGACAAGGTGTGCGTGCTGATCGCCAAGGAGTACGTGAAGACCGTGCGGCTGGCTGCGCCGCTGGACGGGCGGACGGTGGTCGGTGACGACGGCGGCCGTGTTCCGCAGGGCAAGCCGGGCGGGCTGCGGGGAGGGGAGTGACGGTCGTCGGACGGGTCAGGACGAAGGCGGCGGCCCCCTCGCAGGGGGCCGCCGCCTTTCTCATGCCGTCAGGCCGGATCCGTCGGCTCAGCTGAAGGAGTCGCCGCAGGCGCAGGAGCCGGTCGCGTTCGGGTTGTCGATCGTGAAGCCCTGCTTCTCGATCGTGTCCACGAAGTCGACGGTGGCGCCGCCCAGGTACGGAGCGCTCATGCGGTCCGTGACGACCTTGACCCCGCCGAAGTCCTTCTCGACGTCACCGTCGAGCGAGCGCTCGTCGAAGAAGAGCTGGTAGCGCAGGCCGGAGCAGCCGCCGGGCTGGACGGCGACACGCAGCGCGAGGTCGTCACGGCCTTCCTGGTCGAGCAGGGCCTTGACCTTGGCCGCGGCGGCGTCGGTCAGGATGATGCCGTCGGTGACGGTGGTGGTCTCGTCCGATACGGACATCTACATCTCTCCCGGGTTGTACGGAGACTGCTTGCCGACGAGTGCAACCGGCGCTTCCGCGGATTCATTCCGGGCCGGGCAGTCGCGTTGTCGCTTTTTTCCTTCTGTCTTCATGCTCGCACATGCCCCTGGGCGCCGGCAGCGGCCTGTGGAGGGACGGGGCGGGTAGCCGAACAGGATTCACGTCACATCGACGCTATGGCCATCGTCAAACTGACGTGAACCAGTTATGATAGATAGCGTCAGTTAGACGAAAAGTAGAAAGGGTGCGTGTGGTGACCACCGCCCAGACCCCGGAGCTCGACGTGCAGCCGACTCCGCTCGCCCTGCTGCTGCTCGGCCGTGAGGCCGACCCGAAGAGCGAGCGGGGCGTCGAGTGCCCCGGTGACCTGCCGTCGCCGTCCGACCCCGACCTGGTCGAGCGCGCCCGCGCGGCCAAGGAGAAGCTCGGCGACAAGGTCTTCGTGCTCGGCCACCACTACCAGCGCGACGAGGTCATCCAGTTCGCCGACGTGACGGGTGACTCCTTCAAGCTGGCCCGGGACGCGGCCGCGCGCCCGGAGGCCGAGTACATCGTCTTCTGCGGTGTGCACTTCATGGCCGAGTCGGCGGACATCCTCACCTCCGACGACCAGAAGGTCGTCCTGCCCGACCTCGCCGCCGGCTGCTCCATGGCCGACATGGCGACGGCCGAGCAGGTGGCGGAGTGCTGGGACGTGCTGACGGAGGCCGGGATCGCCGAGCAGGTGGTCCCCGTGTCGTACATGAACTCCTCCGCGGACATCAAGGCGTTCACCGGCAAGCACGGCGGCACCATCTGCACCTCCTCGAACGCCAAGCGGGCGCTGGACTGGGCCTTCGAGCAGGGCGAGAAGGTGCTGTTCCTGCCGGACCAGCACCTGGGCCGCAACACCGCCGTCCGGGACATGGGCATGTCCCTGGACGACTGCGTGGTCTACAACCCGCACAAGCCGAACGGCGGCCTGACGGCGGACGAGCTGCGCGCGGCGAAGATGATCCTGTGGCGGGGCCACTGCTCGGTCCACGGCCGCTTCAGCCTCGACTCGGTGAACGACGTCCGCGAGCGCATCCCCGGCGTGAACGTCCTCGTCCACCCCGAGTGCAAGCACGAGGTCGTGGCCGCGGCGGACTACGTCGGCTCGACCGAGTACATCATCAAGGCCCTTGAGGCGGCCCCGGCCGGCTCCAAGTGGGCCATCGGCACCGAGCTGAACCTGGTGCGCCGCCTGGCGAACCGTTTCGCGCCCGAGGGCAAGGAGATCGTCTTCCTCGACAAGACGGTCTGCTTCTGCTCCACCATGAACCGCATCGACCTCCCCCACCTGGTCTGGGCCCTGGAGTCCCTGGCCGAGGGCAACCTGGTCAACCGGATCGAGGTCGACCAGGAGACGGAGGCGTTCGCCAAGCTGGCGCTCGAGCGGATGCTGGCGCTGCCGTAACCGCCTGCGCTGCCGTAACCCCCTGCGCTCCAGACTCCTCGGCGATCGGGCCGGCCCGTCCGGCCGGCCCGGTCGCCGGAGCTCAGCCCGGGTGCCCGCAGAACGGGGCCGTGATGCTCAGGCCGCCGTCGACCACCAGGTTCTGGCCCGTGATGTACTCGGCGGCGGGCGACAGCAGGAAGTCGACGGCGTCGGCGACCTCCTGGGGGGAGCCGGGGCGGCCCTTGGGGATGTGCGGGACGATGTCGTCGGCGGTCAGGCCCGTGGCCCTGAGGTAGTGGCCCAGGGAGTCCGTCGTGATCATCCCGCCGGTCACCACGTTGACGTTGACGCCCTGGGGTGCCAGCTCGGCCGCGAAGTAGCGGGCCCAGGCCTCCAGGGCTGCCTTCTGCGCGCCGATGGCCGCGTATCCGGGGATGGCGCGCCCGGCGGCCAGCGACGAGACGGCCACGATCCGTCCCCCGCGGTCCATGAGCCGGACCGCATGCTGCGCGGCGACCACGAAGGACTGGGAGTTCATGGCGTGGCTGCGCGCGAGGTGGCGCAGTTCCACCTGCTCGACGGTCTTCGCGGGGCCCGCCGCCGCGTTGGCGACGAGGTGGTCGAGCCTGCCGTACCGTTCCTCCACGTAGGCGAACAGCTCCGCGATCTGCTCGGGCTCCTCCACGTCGGCCCGGCAGAGGCTGCCGTGTCCTCCCGCCTTCTCCACCTCCCGCAGGGCGCTGCGCGCGGCCTCGTCGTCCTGCTTGTAGTTGATCACCACATGGCCGCCGCGGCGGGCGAGCGTGCCGGCCACGGCCCGCCCGATGCCCCGCGAGGCGCCCGTGACGAGGGTGACCTCATCCTGACCCGAGCGTCCCGGCCGGCTCACGCGGCGTCCCTGCGCCCGGCGCCGAAGTCCTCCGGCCCGCACCAGCGCAGCACCGTGCCGCCGTAGCTCATCCCCGAGCCGAAGGACACCAGCAGGACCTCGTCGCCGGGGCGCAGCCGGCCCGACTCGACGGCTTCCCACAGGGCCAGGATCACACTGGACCCGCTGGTGTTGCCGAGCCGGTCCGCCACGATGACGGCCTTGCTCTCCGGCTGGCCGAGTTCGCGGATCAGCCGGCGCAGCAGCGTCGGGTTGGCCTGGTGGGAGATGATCAGGTCGACGTCGTCCAGCGTGGTCCCGGCCGCCTTGACGACCTGTTCGGCGAAGTCCGGGATGACGTCCAGCGCGAAGCCGCGCACTCCTGCGCCGTCCATACGCATGTAGTTGGGGCCGCTGAAGCGGTTGGGCAGGCCCTCGGGCGGATCCTGACGCTCCGTGAAAGCCGTGTAGTACAGCTCCGGTTTGGTGCGCATGAGCGTGGGCCCGACGCCCTGCCCGTCCCGGCACGCTTCCAGCAGGTAACAGCCCGCGCCGTCGCCGAAGATGGCGTGCCCGGTGCGGTCCTCCGGGTCCAGGCACTGGGCGACGGTGTCGGCGATGACGACGGCGACCCGGCTGTACTCCCCGGAGCGGATGTACTTCACGCCGACGTCGAGCGCGAAGACGCCCCCCGCACAGCCGCCGGCGTTCACGTCGAACCCTCTGATGTCGAAGAGGCCCGCCTTGCGCAGCACGGCCGCGGCCATCGCCGGCAGCATGTGGTCCGGGGTGCCGGTGCAGCAGATGACGAGATCGATGGTCTCCGGGGCGATGTTCGCGCGGGCGCAGGCGTCCTGGAGCGCCTCGACCGCGAGGTCGGAGGTCAGCTGACCGGGCCGGGCCACCCGGCGCGCGGTGATGCCCAGCTTGGTCCGAATCCATTCGTCACTGGTGTCGAAACGGGCGACGACTTCCTCGTTCGATATCTCGAGGTCGGGCACAAAACGCCCTACCGACCGAATCCCCACGGATACCGGAGCTGTGTTCCACACCGTCCGCACACCCCTTTCCAGAAAGACTTGCCTTGTATTGCCCGGTCACTCACGATTGAATAATCCTGCCGCGTTTTCGGCTCCGTGTTTTCGGCTCCGTGTTTTCGGCTCCGTGTTTTCGGCTCCGTTTCCAGGAAAGGTCCTCATGTCTCGTGCCGTTGCTCTCATCACCGGCGGAACCTCGGGTTTGGGTCTCGCGACCGCGCAGCGGCTGCGGGAGGACGGAATGCGGCTCGTGCTGCTCGGCCGCTCACGGGAGCGGGGTGAGGAGGCGGTAGCGCTGCTGGGTGGCGAGGCGGTGTTCGTGCCCGGCGACGTCGTTGTCGAGGGCGATGTGGAGCGCGCCGTCGAGGCCGCCGTGGACCAGGGGGCGCTGCGGACCGTGGTGAACTGCGCGGGCCGCGCGCACGCGGCGCGGGTGGTGAGCCGCTCCGGTCCGCACTCCCTGAAGGACTTCATGGAGGTGATCGAGGCCAACCTCCTCGGCACCTTCAACGTCGTCCGCCTGGCCGCCGACGCGATGGCGGCCAACGAGCCGGTCTCCGGGGAACGCGGAGTCATCGTCAACACCGCCTCCATCGCCGCGTTCGACGGCCAGACCGGGCAGGCCGCCTACGCCGCCTCCAAGGCCGGGGTGGCCGGGATGACCCTGCCGCTGGCCCGGGATCTCGGGCCGTTGCTGATCCGGGTGGTCACCGTGGCCCCGGGACTGTTCGACACCCCGGCGGCCGATGTCCTGCCCGCCGACAAGAAGGCCGAGCTGGCCGGGCTGGTACCTCATCCGCGCAGGTGGGGAGGGGCGGAGGAGTTCGCGGAGCTGGTGCTCCACATCCTCCGCAACCCCATGATCAACGGCGAGACGATCCGGCTCGACGGCGGCCTGCGACTGCCGGCCCGCTGAGCGGGTGGGCCTTTCGCACGGCGCGCGGGGCGGGCATCGGTTGGCCCCGCGCGCCATGCCGCTACCACGCGACCGGCAGTTCCTGGCAGCCGTAGACGATGGCTCCGTCCCGCATCCGCACCTGGTCCGCCGGGACCGTCAGACGCAGCCCGGGCAGCCGGTCGAGCAGCACCTGGAAGCCGATCCGCAGCTCGGCGCGCGCCAGTTGCTGGGCCACGCACTGGTGCACGCCGAAACCGAAGGCCAGGTTGCCGGAGGGCACGCGCGTGAGGTCGAAGCGGTCCGGCTCCGTGAACCGCTCGGGGTCCCGGTTGGCGGCGGGCAGCGACACGGTGACGGTCTGCCCGGCGCGCACGGTCCGCCCGCCCAGCTCCACGTCCTCGGCAGCGCCGCGCGAGATGCCGAACTGGATGACGGTCAGATAGCGCAGGAGTTCCTCGATGGCGCTGTTCATCAGGCCTGCGTCGGCGCGCAGGGCGGCGAGCTGTTCCGGGTGGGTCAGCAGCGTGTAGGTACCCAGCGAGAACATGTTCGCGGTGGTCTCGTGGCCCGCGGTGAAAAGCTGGAACGCCACACTGGCGAGTTCCACCTCGGAGAGTTCCGCCGACTGCACGAGCCCGCTCAGCAGATCGTCGCCGGGCTCTTTCTGCTTGAGCGCCACCACATTCGCGAGGAATTCGAAGATAATGCGGTAGCAGTCCTTCACCTCTTCGGCGGAGGAGTCAATGCGCAGCATTTTCTCGGAGACTGGCTGGATGTCCTGCCAGTCGGCGTACTGAATTCCAAGCAGATCGCAGATGACCCGGGACGGCAGCGGCATGGCGAACCCGCTGACGAGGTCCGCGGTGTCCGCGCCGTCCGCCTGCATCCGGTCGATCAGCTCGTGCGCGACCGCGGCGATCTTCGGTTCCATCTCCCGCATCCGGCGGGTGCTCAGCTCGCCGGTCAGCAGCCGCCGGTACTTGGTGTGCTCCGGCGGGTCCATGCCGACGAACATGCCGGGCACGTCCTCCTCCGGCGGCTGGCCATCGCCCAGGACGTCGTGCACCGCGGAGTGCCGGAGGCGCGGGTTGGAGCTGAACCGGGAGTCGGACAGCACCTGCCGGGCCAGCTGGTGACTGGTGACGATCCAGCCCTCGTGGCCGTCGGCGTAGGTGAGCGGGGCCACCGGGCAGCGCCCGCGCATCTCGGACAGCTCCGGCGGGGGATCCAGCGGATGGGCTCGTGCCGTGGGGATACGGGGTGGCGTGGTTTCCTGCCGGGTCATGCGCGCTCCTGGTTTGTGGTGCGGGCGCGGAGCAGTTCCGCGGTGCGTTCCGCGAGCGCCGTGCGCTCCGCTGTGGAGAGCAGGCCCTCGGGCGAGGTGATCTCGATGCTGAGCCGGCCGCCGTACGAGGTGACGACGAACAGCAGCAGGCCGTGCATGGTGGTCGTGGTGTAGCCGCGGAAGTCCGTGACGCGCAGACCACGTGGCGCGGTGAATTCTGGGATGGGGCCGAGGTTCGTGACGACCAGGTCGACGGAGACGGGTTCGGCGGCGGCGAACTGGCCGGCCTGGAGGATGGCGTGCTCGGCCTCGCCGTCGTCGATGGCCTTGTCGAGCCGCTCCTTGATGACCCGGCCGACCTCGGTCGGGTCGGCGCCGCGCGGGACGGGGACGGCCGTCTCGACGCCGCTGACGAAGTTGGTGGACTCCTCGACGGTCACCGGTGGTTCCGTCCGGTTGCGCAGGTCCACCGGGCAGCCGCAGACCAGGTCCAGGGCCTCCGTGCCGGGCCGGCCGTCGCGGACGGCCACGGTCGCGGCGCCCGCCACGAAGCCGTGCACCGAGAAGGAGTCGGCGCGCAGCGCGTCCCGCAGCAGGGCGGTGTCCTCGGTGTCGAGCCGCAGCCGCTGGGGCACCACTCGCAGCGGCTCGGGGGAGGGCGCGGCGGCCAGGGCCGCGCGCAGCGCGTCCCGGTCCACGGCGCTCTCCAGGACACCGGCCGTGTGACGGTCCCTCAGCAGGGTCTCGGCGGACAGCTGGGCGGGGGCCGCGGGGGTGGCGTAGGGCGGTGTCCTGCCCTCGGTGAGCGCGGTGTAGTTGCGGCACAGCTTCTCGAGCAGGGTGACACCGCCGCGCCCGTCGATCATGCTGTGGTGCAGGACGAGGATGATGCGCGCGCTGTGCTCGGAGCGCACGACGACGAGCCGGCACAATTCCTGGGTGGAGTCCAGGGGGCGTGCCATCTCGGCCAGGTAGACGGCCTCCTCGTCCTCGGGTGTGCCGTCGGTCTCCCGCAGGGTGATGTCGGGCAGCCGGCCGGGCGGAATCCCGAAGAAATAGCCGTGCTCGTCCCGTCCGAGGTTTCCGGTCAGCAGCGGAACCGCGTGGCACAGTGCCGTGAATGCCTGGATGAGCCGGTCCGGGTCCAGGGCGCCGACGGCGGCTATCGAATAAGAACCGGACCAGTCGACAAACGCGTGATAAGCCTCGCTGGGATCCAGATACCGCAGCCGTGACATCAAGCACTCATTCCCATCGGATCCGTCCAGCAAAATGCCGTGTACCAGCGTCCCGAATCGATTCGGCAAGAATTCTCACGGAACGCGTGACCTCAGTATTTCCGGACGTCACCCGCGGTGTCTTCGGCCCAAGAACCAGGTCCACGAGCCCGTCTCCGGGCCGGGCTCGCCGAGCTGGGTCCTGGACCATCGACCAGGCTGCGTACCCCTGGGAAGGGGTCAGGCGCCCCGGGCTCCGATGGAGTGGCCGTGGGGCGTGGTGAAGGAGCCCATGGCGGCGATGAGCTGGGCTCTCGTGCTGACACCGGACTTGGCGAGCACGTTGGAGACATGGAACTTGACGGTCTTCTCGGTGACGCACAGGGCCGTCGCGATGGCCCTGTTGGACAGCCCCTGGCACAGCAGGCTGAGGACGCCGTTCTCGCGCTCGGTGAGCAGGTCCCGGAAGCGGTGGTCCACCCCCGGCGGCGTACACCCTGCTCGGACGGCCTGGAGCAGACAGGTGGTGAGTTCGGGGGAGGCGAAGCCGCCGTCGTCCACCACCGCGTGGACGGCGTGGACGACGTCGTCGTTGGCCGCGTCCCGGTGGACGACTCCCCGTACATTGCCTCTGACCAGGTCGGCCAGTCGCTCGGGGGCCATCGCCTCGATGCCGTAGACCACGGTGGCCGGAGGGTTGGGGACGGCCCGGTCCAGCTCCTGGACCAGTTCGGTCAGCCCCGCCTCCAACAGGACGACATCGGGACGACATTCAGCGACCCGATTCACCGCCTCTCGCTCGTCCGCGGCTTCCGCGACCACGGAAATACGCGGATCCCGGGTGAGCAGCATTTTCAATCCGAATCGTGCGTGTGGATGACTGTCGCAGACCATGACATCGACCGAATTACGTATGGAATCGAACCGAGTCCTACCTGTGAGACTGACCGGCAATGGGTTCCCCCTACCTCGATACCGTCAGCTCAGGCTAATCGAACACCGGTGCCCACCACAAGAGTTCAGCCATCCTGACCGCATCACATCGCAGCTGTGAGCGCTTTCATTCACCCTTCTCCTTGCGCCCGTCCATTACCACGTCCGTCACAGAAATCGCCTCGCATGGACAGTTGTCGGACGCGATCTTGACCGAATGTTCTCTGCCGGGTGGCGCAAAACGCTCCAAGAGGATCACGCGGCCGTCCGTGTCTCGCTGGTCGAAGACCTCGGGCGCGCTCAGCGCGCACATGCCCGAGCCGCAGCAGCGCTCCTGGTCGACGGTGACGCGCACGGTCACGGGCAAGGCACCGGCTCCCGGCGCCGGACCGGCGAAACCGTCATAGGCATGTGGTTGGGGTTGACCGTGGCCCACGGCATCTCCTTGACCTTGACTCCGTCGGCGAGCGTCAGCTGCCAGCGGCGGACGATCGTGCCCAGCACCACGTGCATCATCGCCCAGGCGAACTGCTCGCCGATGCAGTGCCGGGGACCCGCCCCGAACGGTGTGTACGCGCCCTTGGGGAGACTCGCGACCGGCTGGTCCAGCCAGCGGTCCGGGTCGAAGCGCAGCGGGTCGGGGAACAGATCCGGATCGCGGTGCACGGCGTACGGGCTGTAGAACAGCTCGGTGCCGGCCTTCACATGGCCGCCGCCCAGCGGGAAGTCCCGTACGGCACGCCGGGAGATGACGAGGATCGGCTGCCGCACCCGCATCAGCTCCTGCAGCACCCGCCGGTTGTACGGCAGGTTGCCGACGTCGGCCATCTCGAAGTCCCGCTCGCCGACGACCTCCAGGACCTCCGCGCGCACCCGCTCCTCGATCTCGGGGTGCCGGGCCAGCTCGTAGAAGAGCCAGGCCATGGCGGTGGCGGCGGTCTCCGAGCCGGCCATGGTGACCGAGACGATCTGGTTGCACAGCTCCTCGTCGGACATCGCGCGGCCGGTCTCCGGGTCGCGGGCCGCCAGGAGCATGGACAGCATGCCCGCCTGGCCGGGTTCGGCGGCGCCCCGCCGGTAGGCCAGCATGACGCGGCTGATCGCGTCGCGGAGCTGGGCGAAGGCCGCGTCGAAGCGGCGGTTCATGGGCAGCGGCAGCTTCTCCAGCAGGTCGCCCGGCGACACCGTCCGCCACATGATGGCCTCGAGCACGGTGGGCAGGATGGCCGCCAGTTCCTCGTGTGCCGCCCGGTCCACGACCGAGCCGAACATGGTGCGGGCCAGGATGTTGAACGTGATGTCCCGCATGGCCTTGTCCACCGGGATCTCGGCGCCGTCCTGCCAGTGCGCGGTCTTCTCCTCGGTGACCTCGCGCATCACCTGGACGTACCGGGTGATCTCGTCACGGTGGAACGAGGGCTTGATCATGGCCTGCTGGCGGCGGTGCTCGTCGCCGTAGGCGTGGATCACGCCGTTGCCGGTGAGCGGCCGGACCTTGTCGTAGAACCGGCCCTTGTCGAGCAGGTCCTTGCGGTCCGTGAGCAGGGTGTGGATCAGCGGCGGCGAGGTCACGAACAGCGAGGGCATCGGGCCCAGGTCCACGCGGACCAGGTCGCCGTGGGTGCGCAGCGAGGTCAGGAAGCGCAGCGGGCTGCGCATCAGCGCCACCGCGTGGCCGATTCCGGGCACCCGGCCGGGGGCGGTCGTGTACGAGGCGCTCACGCGTGCGCCTCCGAGGCCGGAGCGGCCAGCCGGCAGTAGGCGCGGTCGCTGTAGACGGTGCGGTTCAGGTGCAGGGTGAGCATCCCGGAGCGCACGCCGTTCCAGCGGTGCCCCGGCCCGTTGTAACGGGACGTCAGGTACGACCACTGGAGGTTGCCGGCCATCATGTGCCACAGCGCGTCCAGATAGGCGCGGATGTCCTCGCGCCGGCCCAGTTCGCTCGCCTCGATGGCCGCCCTGGCCTTCATGAACTCGGCCCGCTTGCCGTCGATGAGGGCGAACAGGCGGTCCACGCCCTCCTGGAGACCGAGTCCCTCGCTCAGCCGCAGCACCGAGAGTGCGTTGACGTAGTCGTCCATCATCGCCTCGGCCCGGAAGGAGAACATGTCGTTCGTCAGCATGATGTGCACGAGCGCGATGTCGATGATCTCGCGCAGTTCCGCATGACGCCCAAGGTCCTCGGTCAGGTCGATGCCGAGCCCGTACTCGCCGAGCACGAAGTACATGCCCATGCCGACGCTGTCCTTGCGGACCTGTATGTAGGTGTCGTAGTCGAAGACGCGGTCCTCTGCGCGGGAGGTGATCTCGTGGACGCACCCGGCGAGGAAGCGCCGGACCTCCGCGAGGAAACGGTCCCACACGGCGGGCGGCATGTCCGCGCGCATCTCCTTCCACAGGCCCTGGAGCACCGAGCCCCACATCTCGGTGCCGTCGGCCTGCTCATCGAGGATGCCCGCCAGCAGGACGAACAGCTCCTGGGCCGCGGCGGGATCCTTGCCGATCTTGTCCCGGTCGACCATCGCGTTGTCGAACACCGAGAGGTACTCGGTGTACTTGCACAGGTGGCGCAGCCGGTCCTCGCGGGCGGTGGGCAGCACCAGACAGGTCCACAGGGAGGCGGTCTCCTCCAGGAGGAGGTCCATCTCCCGGGGATCGTCCATGGCGAAGCCCATGGTGTCGCGGACCCAGGCGTCCGACTCCCGCCGGATGTCGTCCGTCCGCGGGTGGCTGCAAGCGGGCAGCAGATAGGGGAACTCGGGGAGATAGATCTCCGTGCCGTCCGAGAACGGCTTCGGGATGGTGGACATCCGGTCATTCACCTTTCACGATGCACGCAGGCTGCCGCCAGCGACTCCAGCTCGGCCAGCGCGGGAGGCTGGATACCGGCGCCGCGCAGGGCCTGGACCGCGCCGGTGTGCCGCTCGCCGATCATCCGCTCGATGACGGTGGGCGCCCCGGTCGCGCGGACCACGTCCCGCAGTTCGGCGAGGTCGTCGAGGCCGAGCCGCTCGGATCCGTAGAGCAGGTCCAGCCGGGCGTGCTGCACGGGGTCCGCCATCTTCCGGGCGACCGCGATGAGCGCGGTCGGCTTGCCCTTCCGGGCGTCGTCCAGCGGCTCCTTGCCGGTCAGCTCGGGCGCGCCGAACAGGCCGATCACGTCGTCGCGCAGTTGGAAGGCCTCGCCCAGCAGCAGCCCGAAGGTGTCGTACGCCGCGAGCAGCGCCTCGTCAGCGCCGGCCAGGGCGCCGCCGATCTGCAGGGGGTAACGGATGGTGTAGCTCGCCGTCTTGTGCCGGACGATCTTCAGCGCGTCGGCGAGCCGGCCGCCCCGCGCCTCGCCGACGAGGTCGAGGAACTCCCCGTACAGCGCCGAGGTGCGCAGCCGGGCGAACAGCCGCCGGGCCCGCTCGCCCCGGACCACCAGAGGGCTGTCGTTGAACATCTCCTCCGACCAGACCAGGCAGGCGTCCCCGGCGAGCAATGCGCCGTGGTGCCCGAACGCCTGGCTCTCGCCCTGCCAGTCCTGTTCGGCGTGCCACTTGCCGAGGGACAGGTGGACGGTGGGCCGGCCGCGCCGCAGATCGCTGTCGTCGATGATGTCGTCGTGGATCAGCGCCGCGGCGTGGAACAGCTCCAGCGCGGCGGCCACCGCGATGAGGTCGGGGTCGTCCGCGGATCCGCCGGCGCCGCGCCACCCCCAGTAGCAGAACAGGGGGCGGACCCGCTTGCCCCCGTTCAGGATGAAGTCCCGCAGGACCACCAGCAGCTGGTGGGCCGCCGGGTCGGTCTCGTCGGCGATCCGCCGCTGGAGGAACACCTCGAGGCTCCGGTCGACCCGCGCCGTGACCGTCGCGCTCTCCGTCAGCGCGTCGGTGATGGTCACTTGTCGCGCCTGACGACCTTCATGGGCAGCTCCCCGGGAACGAGGGCACCCATGGCGATCGGCTTCACCGGCTCGCCGGTGACGGGCTGCACGGACCAGCGCTGCAGCAGGGTCGCGAGGACGGTCTGGGTCTCGAACCAGGAGAAGGACTCGCCGATGCAGTTGCGGACACCCGCGCCGAACGGCATGAACGCGCTGCGCGGCACCCCCTGGGCCCGCTCGGGCAGCCAGCGGTCGGGGTCGAACGCCTCCGGGTTGTCGTACACCTTCGGATCGTGGTGGACGGCGTAGATGGAGTACAGGACCTCGGTGCCGGCCGGGATGAGGTGACCGCCGAGTTCGGTGTCCTTCACGCACTTGCGGCCCAGCGCCCACACCGGCGGGTACAGCCGCAGCGCTTCCTGGATGACGCGCCGGGTGTAGTCCAGGGCGCGCAGGTCGCCTGCCTCGACCGGGCGGTCGCCGACGACCTCGTCGACCTCCTCCTGCATCCGGCGCTGCACCTCGGGGTGGCGGCCGAGCAGCATGCAGGTCCAGCTCATGGCGCTCGGCGTGGTCTCGGACCCCGCCGTCAGGAGCGTCATGAACTCGTCCTGGATCTGTTTGTCGGTCATCGACTTGTTGCCCTCGTCACGCGCGGTGAAGAGGAGGTTCATCAGGTCGTCCGGCCGCTCGCCGGTGCCCTTGACCCGGTAGTCGGCGATGATGCGCCGGCCCATCGAGTAGAGCCGGCCGATCGCGCTGTGGAACTCCCGGCTGGACTTGTTGGGAATGCGGTCGAGCAGGGCGGGCGGAATGGCCGCACGCTTCTCCACACCGGAAATCACGATCGGCATGGACTTGAAGACCTCGGCCACGTCCTGTTCCACCATGTCGGTGGAGAACAGCGCCTTGATGACGATGCGTACGGCGAGTTCGTAGAACATGCTGTACATGCCGACGCGCTGGCCGTCCCGCCAGGTGTCGAACACGTCGGTCGCCGACTCGCGCATCACGTCGACATACGTGGCGATCTTCTCGTGGTGGAAGGCCGGCTGCATGAGCAGGCGCTGCCTGCGATGGAAATCACCCTCGGACAGCAGGATTCCGTTGCCGAGCAGCGGGCGCGCCTGATCGAACTGCATTCCCTTTTCGAAGGACTTGGCCTTGCGGACGAGAATGTCGTACAGCATGTCGTGGTCGCTGACCACATAGGCCTGCTTGGTGCCGAGCCAGATGCGTACCAGGCCGCCCTGCTCGCTGACGCTCTGGAAGAACCGGAGCGGGTTGCGGAACATCTGCACGGCGTGGCCCGCGAGCGGAATGCGCCCCGGCATCGGAGGAACTGACGGTGCGGCGGTCGCGAGAGCCATGGTTCTTCTTGCCTCCGTGGGTGGGACGTAGGGGGGTACGACGGGGGGCCGAGACGGCCGGACGCGGCTCAGGACCAGGTGACGGGCAGCTCGGCGAGGCCCCGGAAGACGAAGCCGCCCGGCAGGTACCGGGGCTCGAAGCCGTCCGCGAGACGCAGTCCGGGCAGCGCCTCCACCAGCGTCTCCAGGGCGATCCTCGATTCCAGGCGGGCGAGGGAGGCGCCCACGCAGAAGTGGATGCCGTGGCCGAAGCCGAGGTGGCGCCCCGGGCCCTGTCGGTCGAGGCGGAACGTGTCGGGGTCGTCGACCCACTCCGGGTCGCGTCCCGCGGCGGAGAACATCACGCGCAGCCGGGCCCCTTCGGGGACCTCGGTGTCGCCGACCCGCAGGGCTTCGGTGGCGACGCGGGGCGCGCCCTGCACCGAGGAGTCGAAGCGCAGCGTCTCTTCGACGGCGGCGGCGATCAGCTCCGGGTCCTTGACGAGCTGCTCCCACAACCGGCGGTCGCCCAGCAGCTGGTGGACCGCGTTGGAGATCAGGTTGGTCGTGGTCTCGTGCCCCGCCGCGATCATCACCCGCAGGGCGACGACGGCGTCCTCGACCGTGCACACCGGGTCGTCCGCGTCGGCGGCCCGCACCAGTTCGGTGAGCAGGTCGTCGGCGGGCTCCCGACGGCGCTGTTCCAGCAGGCCGAGGACGTACTTCTCGTACGTCACCACGTCGGTGGCGCAGTGCACCTGCTGCTCCGGCGGCAGCGGGACGACCTGCAGCGCGAGCCACTCGTTGTTCCACTGCTTGACCGTGGCCCGGTCCTCCTCCGGGATACCGATGATGTCGCAGATCACCGTCATCGGCAGCGGGTAGGCGAATTCCTGGAGAAGATCGCAGCCGTCCTTCGCCACGATATCGCCGACGAGCCGCTTGGCTATCTCCCGGATCGACTCCTCACGGCGCCGCAGGGCGCGCGGGGTGAAGTACTCGCTGATGAGGTTACGGAACCGGGTGTGGGCCGGCGGGTCCACGTTGTAGAGGGCGACCCGGAAGAACAGGGAGCCGTCCAGGATCGCCTTCGCCTCCGGGCAGAAGGGATAGGAGCCATCGAGGTTGTAGCGGCTCGTGAAATGCTCGTGATCCCGCTGGACGGCCTCGATTTCCGCGCGTCCGGTGACGATCCATTCGTCCAGCGCGGTCTGATGGGCGACCGGCTGTTCCTTCCGGGCGCGCGCGAATGCCGCGTAAGGGCACGCCGTGTATTCCGGCGACATGGGGTCGAAGAGTTCTGCGGCGGAAGTGTCGGGCGACATCGGGAGCGCTTTCCTCCTGTTTTCGGGCGGTTGCCGTCCGCCGGAGGCGGCAGGATCTCGCCCGCACGATCGGATTAAAGGATCACCGACCGGCCGTAGGGGTGTCTTCCGCCGAGAGGCCAGGATCCGCATGCCCGGCCAAAGACGAGGAGGTGCGGTTTCCTGGTCGCCGGACCAGGAAACCGCACCATCCTCAGCGCCCACCGCAACGCTGTTCAGTGATCGGGAATACGGCCGGGGCCCAACGGCGGGCGGCCGGCTGTCTACACTCCGGCCGGCTCCGGAGTCCGCTGTGCCTGCGGCTCCTTCGTCGCCGCCCGCTTCTTCGCCCGGCGCTCCTTGCGCAGCTCCAGCATCGCGTAGAGCGTGGGCACCAGCAGCAGGGTCAGCAGCGTGGACGTGATCAGGCCGCCGATGACGACCACCGCGAGCGGCTGGGCGATGAAGCCGCCCTCTCCGGTGACGCCCAGGGCCATGGGAAGCAACGCGAAGATCGTCGCCAGCGCCGTCATCAGGATCGGGCGGAGGCGGTGGCGACCGCCCTCGATCACCGCTTCCACGACGCCGTAGCCCTGCCTCCGGTACTGGTTGATCAGGTCGATCAGCACGATCGCGTTGGTCACCACGATGCCGATCAGCATCAGCATGCCGATCATCGCCGGGACGCCCATCGGGGTGCCGGTGGCGACCAGCAGTCCGATCGCGCCGGTCGCCGCGAACGGGATGGAGACCAGGAGGATCAGAGGCTGCGCGAGGGAGCGGAAGGTCGCCACCAGCAGCATGAAGACGATCGCGATCGCCGCCAGCATGGCCAGGCCCAGGTTCTTGAACGCGTCGTTCTGGTCCGAGGTCACACCGCCGATCTCCGCCTTCGCGCCCGCCGGCAGCTTCAGGGCCTTGATCTTCGACTGGAGCTTGGTGCTGATCGCACCCGTGTTGTCACCGGTCGGCTTCGCGGTGATGGTGGCGGCGCGCTGGCCGTCGATCCGGGTCAGTGACACCGGGCCGTCCACCAGCTTCACCGTGGCGATGTCAGCGAGCTTCACCGGGCCGAGGCGCAGCGCCTTCAGCTGGGCCAGCGTCGTCGCGGGCTTCGCCGACCGCACGACGACATCGCGCTCGGTGTCGTCGAGCATCGCCTTCGCCGCCGTCGTACCGCGCACCGCCTGAGCGACCGCCGCACCGAGCTTCTGGTCGTCGAAACCGGCCGCCGCGGCCTTCGCGCCGGCCTTGACCGAGATCCGCGGCACGCTGGTCGAGAGGTCGCTGGTGACGTCCGTGACGCCGTCGAGGCCGGCGACCGTGGAGCGGACCTGCTCCGCCGCCGTCCGCAGCGCCTGCGGGTCGGACGCCTTGACCACCACGCTCAGATTCTGGTTGCCGAAGCCGCCACCGGCCGACACGGTGGTCGTACCGGTGCCCTTGAGCTGCTTGAGGCCCTCCTCCAGGTGCTTCTGCACCTCGTCGTACGACTTCGAGTCCTTCAGCATCACCTGGTACGACGCCTGGTTGGTGTCCGTGCCGCCGCCGAAGGCCGCCATGAAGCCGGAGGAGCCGACGGTGACCTGGTAGTCCTTCACGCCCTCGGTGGCGGCCAGCAGCTTCTCCACCCGCTTCGCCTGCGCGTCCGTGGCGGCCAGGCTCGTACCCGGCTTCAGTTCCTGCTTGACCGTGAGGACCTCCTGGTCACCCTGGTCGAAGAAGTTGGTCTTCAGGCCGCCCATGCCGAACGTGACGACCAGGACCACGATCGCGATCAGCACGCTGGTGAGGCGGCGGCGCGTCGCGAAGCGCAGGACGGGGACGTACGCGCGCTGCAGACGGCTTTTCGCCTCCTTCTCCTCGGCCCTGCGGCGAGCCTGCTCGGCGTCCTCGGGCGTGCCCTTCGGGGCGCGCAGGAACCAGTACGACAGGACCGGAACGACCGTCAGCGACACGAGCAGGGAGGCCAGCAGGGCCGCCGTCACCGTGATGCTGAACGAGCCGAACAGGGCGCCCACCATGCCGCCGACCAGGCCGATCGGCAGGAACACGGCGACCGTGGTGAGGGTGGAGGAGGTGACCGCGCCGGCCACCTCGCGCACGGCGTTCAGGATCGCGTCCCTGCGCTCCTCGCCGTAGCCGAGGTGGCGCTTGATGTTCTCCAGGACCACGATCGAGTCGTCCACGACCCGGCCGATGGCGATGGTCAGCGCGCCGAGCGTGAGCATGTTCAGGGACAGGCCGCGCGTCCACAGCACGATCAGGGCCAGGACGACCGACAGCGGGATGGAGACCGCCGTGACCAGCGTCGAGCGGATCGACGCCAGGAAGACCAGGATGACGAGGACCGCGAAGAGCAGGCCGAGCGCACCCTCCGTGGTCAGCCCCTTGATGGACTTGGAAACGGCCGGGCCCTGGTCGCTGACGACGGTGAGCCCGGCCCCGGCGCCGAGCTGCTCGCGCAGGCCGGGCAGCTTGTCCTTGACCGCGTTCGAGATGGTCACCGCGCTGCCGTCGTGATCCATGGTCACGTTGACGGCGAGGCTGGGCCTGCCGTCGGTGCGGGTGAGGGAGTCGGCCGGGGCCGGCTGCTCCTTGACGGTGGCCACGTCACCGAGGCGTACCGGCTTGCCGCCGCTTGGGCCGCCGACCATGAGGTCCTGGATCTGCCGCAGCGAGGTGAAGCCGCCGCCGACCTGGACGGTGCGGCCCGCGCCGTTCTCGTCGAAGGAACCGGCCGGGACGGTCGCGCCGCCCGCCTGGAGGGCCTGGCCGAGCGCGGCGGAGGTGAGGCCGGCCCGCGCGAGCTTCGCGTCGTCGGGGGTGACCGTGACCTGGAGGTCGCGGACGCCCATGACCTGGACGCGGCCGACGCCGTCGATGTCCTTCAGGGCGGGTACGACGGTCTTGTCGAGCTGGTCCGCGAGCGCCTGCTGGTCCTTGCCGGAGGTGACGGCGAGGACCACGGTCGGCATGTCGTCGGTGGAGCCGGATATGACCTGCGGGTCGACGCCGTCCGGGAGCTGGTTGCGGGCCCGGTTCACGGCCTGCTGGACGTCGGAGACGATCCGCTTGGTGTCGTTGTCGTAGTCGAAGGACGCCGTGATCACGGCGTTGCCCTCACGGGCGGTGGAGGTGACTCCGGTGACACCGTCGACGCCCTGGAGGTTGTTCTCGATCGGCTCGACGACCTGCTTCTCGACCACGTCGGGCGAGGCGCCCCGGTACGGCGCGATCACCGACACCATGGGCAGGTTGATGGTGGGCAGCAGCTGCTGCTTGATCTGGGGGATCGCGATCAGCCCGAAGACGAGCGCGACGAGCGACATCAGGCCGATCAGGGCCCGTTGCCGGAGGCTGAATCTCGACAGCCATGACATGGATCAGGTCTCTCTTCCGTGGGCCTGTGAGCGGCAGACCCCCTCACCCTCACCCATCACAGAAGGCCGATCCGTAGGCCCAGGGTCCATTTCCTTATCCGGGCCCTACTCCGTCCGCAGTACGCCGGGGTGGAGATCCGCGGTAGTCCCGGGTGGAGATCAGTCCATCCTCGGACGTACCAGCCCCGACTCGTACGCGATGACCACGAGCTGCGCCCGGTCACGCGCGCCCAGTTTGGCCATGGCCCGGTTGACGTGCGTCTTCACCGTCAGCGGGCTGACCTCCAGGCGCTCGGCGATCTCGTCGTTGGAGTGGCCGCCGGCGACCTGGACGAGCACCTGCCGCTCCCGGCCGGTGAGCGCGCCGAGCCGCTCGGAGCGGGCGGGGTCGCGGCCGTCGTCGTCGCCCCGGGCGAGGAAGCGGGCGATCAGGCCCTTGGTGGCGGCGGGAGACAGCAGGGCGTCACCGCCCGCCGCGAGCCGGATCGCGTTGAGGAGCTCTTCCGGCTCGCTGCCCTTGCCGAGGAAGCCGGAGGCGCCCGCGCGCAGCGCCTGGACCACGTAGTCGTCCACCTCGAAGGTGGTCAGGATGACCACACGGACCTGCGCCAGGGAGGGATCGGCGCTGATCAGCCGGGTGGCGGCGAGCCCGTCCGTGCCGGGCATCCGGATGTCCATGAGGACCACGTCGGCGGCCTGCTCCTTGGCCAGCCGGACCGCCTCGGCCCCGTCGGAGGCCTCCCCCACGACGTGCATGTCGGGCTCGGAGTCGACCAGCACCCGGAACGCGCTGCGCAGCAGTGCCTGGTCGTCGGCGAGCAGGACACGGATCGTCATACGGGCTCCCCCGGGGCCGTCGTACGGGTATCGGTACGGGTCTCCGTACGGGTCTTGAGGGGCAGGATCGCATGGACGCGGAACCCGCCGCCGTAGCGGGGTCCGGTGGTGAGGGTCCCGCCGACGGCGGTGACCCGCTCGCGCATGCCGAGCAGTCCGTGCCCGCCGCCGGCCCCGGGCACCCCGGCCGCGCCCGCCCCGTCGTCCAGCACGGTCACCTCGATGACCGCCCCCACCCGTACGACGCTGACCTCGGCCTTGGCCTCGGGCCCGGCGTGCTTCTGCACATTGGTCAGGGCCTCCTGGACGAGCCGGTAGGCGGCCAGGTCGACGGCGGCGGGCAGTCCGGTGCCCTGGTCGGCGCGGGCCACCTGTACCGGCAGGCCCGCGTTGCGGAAGGTGGCGGCGAGCTCCTCCAGGCGGCTGAGGCCGGGTGCGGGCTCGGTCGGTGCCTCCGGGTCGCCGGACTGCCGCAGCAGGCCGACGGTGGCGCGCAGTTCGTCGAGCGCGGACCGGCTGGCCTCGCGGACGTGGGCGAGGGCTTCCTTGGCCTGGTCGGGCCGCTTGTCCATGACGTGTGCGGCGACCCCGGCCTGCACGTTCACGAGGGCGATGTGGTGGGCGACGACGTCGTGCAGATCTCGGGCGATGCGCAGCCGCTCCTCGGCGACGCGGCGGCGGGCCTCCTCCTCGCGGGTGCGTTCGGCTTTCTCGGCGCGCTCCCGGATGGCCTGGACGACCGCGCGCCGGCTGCGTACGGCGTCTCCCGCGGTGGCGCCGATGCCGGTCCAGGCGAGCACGCCCAGGTTCTCCTGCGCGTACCAGGGCAGGGGGCCGCCGAGCATGGCGGCGGCCGTCAGTACGGTCATGGTGAGCAGGCCGACGCGCCAGGTGGTGGTGCGGTCGGTGGTCGCGGCGACGGTGTACAGGGCGATGACGGCGGACATCGCGACCGGTGCGCGGGGGTCGCCGGTGACGCACTCGATCGCGGAGAGGGCGCCGGTGGTGGCGAGGACCGTCTTGGGGGCGCGGCGGCGGAGGACGAGCGTGGCCGCGGCGAGGAGCATGAGGAGGAGGCTGAGGGGGTCGGGGGTGCGGACGCCCCAGGTGACGCCGTGCGCTCCGCGGGGGACGACGAAGGAGCCGGCCACCATGCATGCCAGCACTCCTGCGGCCAGGGCCGCGTCCAACGCGAGGGGGTGCGCTCGGAGACTGCAGCGGGCGCGGTCGAGAGTGCGGACGGTACTCACGGGGTGAACAGTACGGGTGCCGCGCGGTGCTGCAGCCCCCCAGGAGGGACTGCGCGACCGGCCATGACATACCCGTACCCGGCGGCGGCGAGCTTCCCTGACGGGGCTACCCCGGAATCAACCCGTCGTCGGCAAGCATCTCCCGGACCTCCGCCAGTGACGCGTCCGGCGAAGGAAGGATCAGCTCGGACGGTTCCAGCGCGTCGTCCGGAAGCGGGGTGCCGAGACGGCGGACGGCGTCCAGCAGGGCGGCGAAGGTGCGGCGGAACGCCGCCTCGTCGCCGCTCTCCATCTCGGCCAGCAGCTCGTCGTCCAGCTTGTTCAGCTCGACGATGTGGGAGTCGTCCAGCTGCACCTGGCCCTCCCCCATGATCCGTACGATCACGTCGGCCTCCTCGGCTCGGGTCCCGGCGCCGGGCTACTGCTTGTCGAAGCGCGGCGTGTCCTGCGGCTGCTGCTGGGTCTGCCCCTGGCCCGCGCCGCCCTCGATCGCCTGCTGCGGGGAGCCTCCGGCCAGCTCGGCCTTCATGCGCTGCAGTTCCAGCTCTACATCACTACCACCGGACAGCCGGTCCAGCTCGGCCGCGATGTCGTCCTTGGCCATGCCGGTCGGGTCGTCCAGGGCCCCGGAGGCGAGCAGCTCGTCGATGGCGCCGGCCCGGGCCTGCAGCTGCTGGGTCTTGTCCTCGGCGCGCTGGATGGCCAGGCCGACGTCGCCCATCTCCTCGGAGATGCCGGAGAAGGCCTCGCCGATGCGGGTCTGGGCCTGGGCGGCGGTGTAGGTGGCCTTGATGGTCTCCTTCTTCGTACGGAACGCGTCCACCTTGGCCTGCAGGCGCTGGGCCGCGAGCGTGAGCTTCTCCTCCTCGCCCTGGAGGGTGGCGTGCTGCGTCTCGAGGTCGGTGACCTGCTGCTGGAGCGCGGCGCGCCGGGACAGCGCCTCGCGGGCCAGGTCCTCGCGGCCGAGCGCGAGCGCCTTGCGGCCCTGGTCCTCCAGCTTGGTGGACTGCTGCTGCAACTGGTTGAGCTGGAGTTCCAGGCGCTTGCGGCTGGTCGCCACGTCGGCGACGCCGCGGCGGACCTTCTGCAGCAGCTCCAGCTGCTTCTGGTACGAGTAATCGAGGGTCTCGCGCGGGTCCTCGGCCCGGTCAAGGGCCTTGTTCGCCTTCGCGCGGAAGATCATCCCCATACGCTTCATGACACCGCTCATGGGCTTCGCGCGCCCCCTTCTGACGGACTCCAGCTCACAGATCCTGCGACAGGACCCACAGTACGGGCCCTGACTCCATTACCGCACTGTTCGGGGAGTGATGCGCTCATCCCCGAGGACGACTGCGGACGCTACCGCTCCGGCGCAAGGAGTAGGTGATCCCCCACCAGTCCCCCACCGGCCCCCTCCGGAACGTCCCCTCTGTCCCCCTACAGACGTCCGGTGTTGCCGGATCGTTCCCGGCCGGGCTGGGGTCCATGCCGGTGCAGCCCTTACCCTTGGGTTTTGTGTTCCGTAGCCGTGCCAAGGACGAGAAGGCCCCCGCCGACAAGACGGCGGTAGACCTCTCCAAGCAGCCCCGAGACCCGCAGGCCCCGAAGGGCAGGCCCACGCCCAAGCGCAGTGAGGCCCAGTCCCAGCGGCGCAGCGTGGCCCACACGCCGACCACCCGTAAGGAGGCCGCGAAGCGCCAGCGCGAGGAGCGGCGCCAGGCCCTGGAGCGCCAGCGCCAGGCGCTGGCCAGTGGCGACGAGCGCTATCTGCCCGCCCGGGACAAGGGCCCGGTCCGCAAGTTCGCCCGCGCCTGGGTGGACTCGCGGTTCAACGTGGCGGAGTTCTTCCTGCCGCTCGCCGTGGTGATCCTCGTGCTGAGCGTGGTGCAGGTGCCGGCGATCCAGTCGATCGCGCTGCTGCTGTGGCTGGTGGTGATCGTGCTGATCGTGGTGGACGCGGCGATCAGCGGGTTCCGGCTGAAGAAGCGGCTCAAGGAGCGCTTCCCGGACGAGAGCACGCGGGGCGCGGTCGCCTACGCCCTGCTGCGCTCCCTGCAGATGCGCCGGCTCCGGCTGCCGAAGCCGCAGGTCAAGCGCGGAGAGCGGCCCTGAGCGCAGAGGCATTCACCGGGGGTGCGGCGGATGCCTGGCTGAGCAAGCTGGGCAGGCTGCGTGATGTCGTACGGCAGGAGCTGGTGGCCCGGCAGCTGGACGAGCAGATAGCCGGGCGGTTCCCGGTCGGGCAGCGGCTGCGGGTGCTCGACGTGGGCATGGGCCAGGGCACGCAGGCGCTGCGGCTGGCCCGGCTCGGCCATCAGGTGACCGGTGTCGAGCAGGACGCGACGATGATCGCCGCCGCGCACGAGGCGCTGGCCGCCGAGCCGGAGGGGATCCGGGAGCGGGTCCGGCTGGTGCAGGGCGACGGGCGGGACACCGGTGTGCACTTCCTGCCGGGCAGCTTCGACGTGGTGCTGTGCCACGGCGTGCTGATGTACGTGGAGGAGCCCGACCCGCTGGTGGCGGGGCTGGCGAGGATGCTCGCCCCCGGCGGACTCCTCTCCCTGCTGGTCCGCAACGGCGACGCGCTCGCCATGCGGCCGGGCCTCGCCGGTGACTGGGCGGGCGCGCTGGCCGCCTTCGAGACGACCTCCTATCGCAACCGGCTGGGCCTGGACGTCCGCGCCGACCGGCTGTCGGCGCTCACCGCGACGCTCGCCGGGATCGCGGCCCCGCTGCACGCCTGGTACGGCGTCCGGGTCTTCACGGACACCGCGGCGGACGACGCGCCGGTCCCGGACGACCTGGAGGCACTGCTCGCGGTCGAGGAGCGGGCCGGGCGCACGGACCCCTACCGCGCGGTGGCGGCGCTGCTGCACCTGTGCGGCGTACGCGGCTGAGACCGTTCGGAGGAACAGCGCGGGCCGGGTGATCACCGCCCCATGAGACTCGGGGCATGGACGCTTCCCTCACCCGTGCCCTCCGGAAGGCCGTGTCCGCCGTCGTGCCGGCCTGCTGCGCGGCCCTCGTCGCCGGCTGCACCGGCTCCGCCGCTCCGGCCGTCCAGGACACCGCCGCACCCGCGCGGGCGGCCGTGCCGCAGGCCGTGAGTGATCTGCAGGCCCAGTACCAGAAGGTCATCAAGGAGGTCCTGCCGTCGGTCGTGCAGATCCAGGCGCGCCAGGACCTGGGCTCCGGAGTGGTGTACGACGGCAAGGGACACATCGTCACGAACGCGCACGTGGTCCAGTCGGAGAGGACCTTCCACGTGACCACGGCCAACAGCGAGGAGCCGCTCACCGCGCGCCTGGTGTACTCCTACCCCGAGCAGGACCTGGCCGTGATCAAGCTGGACAAGGTGCCGGACGGGCTGAGGGCGGCGGAGCTCGGCGACTCCGAGAAGGTGGAGGTCGGCCAGATCGTGCTGGCCATGGGCTCGCCGCTCGGGCTGTCCTCCAGCGTGACCCAGGGCATCGTCTCGGCGACCGGGCGGACCGTCAGCGAGGGCAGCGCGGGCGGGGGTACCGGCGCGACGATCGCGAACATGGTGCAGACCTCGGCCGCCATCAACCCCGGCAACAGCGGCGGCGCGCTGGTGAACCTGGCCGGGCAGGTCATCGGCATCCCGACGCTCGCCGCCGCCGACCCCGGCCTCGGGGGCAGCGCGGCGCCCGGCATCGGGTTCGCCATCCCGGCGTCCATGGTGAAGACGGTCGCCGGCCAGATCGTCAGGAACGGCAAGGTCGTCGACTCCGGGCGGGCCGCGCTCGCAATCACCGCGCGGACGGTCGTCGACGACCGCTACCAGCCCGCCGGGGTCGCGGTGGTCACCGTCGGGAGCGGCGGCGCGGCCGGCAAGGCGGGCCTGCGCCCCGGCGACATCATCACCAAAGTGGGTGACGAGCCCATCACCACCATCACCTCCCTCTCGGAGGCGCTGGCGGCGGACAGGCCGGGCCAGCGGACGACGGTGACCTTCCAGCGGGACGGCGCCGAACGGACGGCGGAGGTGACGCTGGGCGAGCAGTGAGACAGCGGGGGGTACGGCCCCGAGCCGTACCCCCGGAGGCTCGGGCCTACGCCTCCATGGCGGCGTGCAGGCTCATCGGCCCGTAGATCTCGGTGTTCTCCTCGAACAGCCGCACCTGGTCGGCCCCGCCCTCCAGCAGCGCCTTCCAGTGCTCCCCGATCCAGGACTCGGCGTCGCCCTGGGTGGTGAACTCCTCGGGCTGCACGGCGGGCTGGACCTCCGTCCCGTCGGCCTTCTCGAACCGCCACGTCCATGCCGTCATGTGGGCCTCCTTGTGATCCAACACCTGCCGGAAGACTAGCCGGAAGCGCAAGACCTGATCGGACAGGCGAAAATCGGTCCGTGGACGTGACTCTGCTCGGTACCGGCGCCCCTGCCGGACTGCCCCGGCCCGACTGCCCCTGCGCCGCCTGCGCGACCGCGCTGGGGCCCGACGCCCGGGCGGCCACGGCCGTGTTGGTGGACGGGGCACTGCTGCTCGATCTGACGCCGGGCGCGGCGTTCGCGGCGGCGCGGGCCGGGCATTCGCTGGCCGGGGTACGGCAGGTGCTGCTGTCCCATCCGCACAACGGGCCTGTGGTGGAGGTGCCGGCCGGACTGCCGCAGCCCGGGCGGGTACCGGACGGGCGGGAGTTGGCGCTGCTGACGGGGCATCGGGTGCGGGCCGTGGCGATGGACGCGGGCGGCACCGGGTACGCCGTGACCGGGCCGGACGGGCAGCGGCTGCTGTATCTGCCGCCGGGCGGGGCGCCGGCCGGTCTGGAGGAGGCGACGGCGGAGTCGTACGACATGGTCCTCGCGGACGTCGTGGGCCGCCCGGACGCGCTGGCCCGGCTGCGGGCGGTCGGCGCCGCCGGTCCGACCACGGACGTGATCGCCGTCCACCTCGACCACGATGTGCCGCCCGGCCCGGAGTTGCGGCGCCGGCTTGCGGCGGCCGGGGCGCGGGCGGTCGCCGACGGTACGACGCTGGTCGTCGGCGCGTACGAGGACGTACCGGACGTGCCGCGCCGGACGCTGGTGCTGGGCGGGGCGCGCTCGGGCAAGTCGGTGGAGGCCGAGCGGCGCCTGGAGACCTTCCCGGACGTGCTGTACGTGGCGACCGGCGGGACGCGGGGCGGGGACGGCGAGTGGGCGCAGCGGGTGGCCGTGCACCGGGAGCGGCGGCCGGGGTCGTGGCGTACGGCGGAGACGACGGACCTGGTGCCGTTGCTCCGCGAGGACGGGCCGCCGCTGCTCATCGACTGTCTGTCGCTGTGGCTGACGGACGTCATGGACTCCGTGGGGGCGTGGGACGACGCGGAGTGGGCGGGCGGGGGTGAGAAGTCCCTGCGGGAGCGGGTGCGGGAGCTGACGGGCGCGGTGCGCCGTACTCGGCGGACCGTTGTCGCCGTGTCCAACGAGGTGGGGTCGGGGATCGTGCCGGCGACTGCCTCCGGCCGTCGGTACCGGGATGAGCTGGGGCGGTTGAACGCGGCGTTCGGCGACGAGTGCGAGCAGGTTCTGCTGGTGGTGGCGGGGCAGGCCGTGGTGATCCGGGGCTGAGCGGGCACCCGGCGCCGGTAGCGGGCCGGGGGCCGGGTCGCCTGCCCGCGCCTGCGGCGGAGGCGCCGGGTGAGCCGACGGCACTGCAGCTCCCCGGGGGCGCGGGGAACCGCGTGACCGGCCCCCGCACCCCCGCAGTCAGCCGCGGTCCTTGCGGGCCACGATTCTGTACGCGTTGGAGAACGTGGTGCGGCGGAACAAGGGCGCCAGGATGTGGTCCACGGCCGACGCCAGGTCCAGCAAGGGCGCCGCGGCAATCCTCAGCAGAGGATGCGGGGCCGAGGCCAGGGCGACGGCACCCGAGAGGTCGTAGGGGATGTGGGGCGCGCGCCGGTCCGTGACGAGGATCGTGCAGCCCAGGGACTCCAGCTCCGCACGCAGGTTGGCCAACGGCATCAGGTGCAGGTGGCGGGGCTGACCGTAAGGCAACCAGAGCCTGCCGAGCAGCGCGGCGAACGCGCAGCGCGGGTCGGCGACTTCCACGACGAGGTGGCCGCCGGGACGGAGGACCGTCAGGGCCGCGCGGAGTTCGGCGCGCGGGTCGGGTGCGTGCTCCACATGCCGGAACATGCTGACCACGTCGTAGCGGGCGCGCAGCCGGGCCGTCATTCCGGGCGTGGAGAGGTAGCCGCGGTGGGCCTCCTCGACCCGCTCCTCCAGCTGGGCCTGCTGCACCCGGGCCGTCGGGTCCAGGCCGTCGAAGCTCGTGTACGGGAAGAACTCCTTCGCCGCCTCGGGGAAGCGGGCGTGGCCCGTGCCCACGTCCAGCCAGCTCTCCGCCTCGGCCAGCGCCGACAGCTTGCGGGCGGTGGCGCGGTGCCGGCGGCGGACCGCGTCGGCGGACAGGATCCGGGCGGTGAACTCCTCCAGGTGCCGTTCGTAGAAGTCCCGGTGGAAGAAGGTGAACCCTTCCGCCGTGAGCCGGGGGTTCTGGAAGACATGGGCACAGTCACGGCACTGGTCGACGACGAACCTGCCGGGCCGGTGGCGCAGGGGGTCGCCGGCGCGCACCCGGGTGCGCAGCCGTGCGGAGCCGCACCAGGGGCAGTTCTCGCGGCGCGGCTCGAGGAACGGGTCGGCCGACCGCGGGGGGATCGTCGGTGTGAAGGGCGAGGTCGGCATGGGCGGCTCCCTGTGCGACATTCCGCTGCAAACCGGAACGTATGGGATCCCGATCTTGGGTGCAATGACGTCGCGGGGGTGTGGTGGCGATGTGGCGCGGAAGCGTGCGTTCTCTGGCGGTACTGTTCGGCGAATGAGCAGGCTTAATCTGGACGACTTCACCGATCTGATCGAGCGCCCGGACGGGGGCGTGCGCCGTGACGCCGAGGCCCGGCGGGAGCGCCAGACCGTGCCGCCCGGGGCGCTGGGACGCCTCGACGAGCTGGGCGAGTGGCTGTCCGCCGCGCAGAGCGCCGTCCCGGTACGGACCGTGGAGCGGCCGCGGGTGATCCTCTTCGCCGGTGACCACGGAGTCGCCGAACTGGGCGTGTCGGCGCGTCCCGCCGGCAGTGCCGGGCAGCTGGTGCGGGCCGTGCTGGAGGGCGCGAGCCCGGTGTCCGTGCTCGCGCGGCGGCAGGAGGTGCCCGTACGGATCGTGGACATGGCCCTGGACTGCGCGCCCGACGCCTTCCCGGAGGACGTCGTACGGCACCGGGTGCGGCGCGGCAGCGGCCGTATCGACATCGAGGACGCGCTCACCCTTGAGGAGGCCGAGGCGGCGCTGCGCGCGGGTGTCGCCGTCGCCGACGAGGAGGCCGACTCGGGTACGGACCTGGTGGTGCTCGGCGACATCAGCGTGGGCGGGACCACGGCCGCGGCGGTGCTGATCGCCGCGCTGTGCGGGACCGACGCGTCGGTGGTGACCGGGCGGGGCGGGCTCGCGATCGACGACCTGGCGTGGATGCGCAAGTGCGCGGCGGTCCGGGACGCGCTCAGGCGGGCGCGGCCGGTGCTCGGGGACCAGCTGCAGCTGCTGGCGACCGTGGGCGGGGCGGACCTGGCGGCGATGACCGGGTTCCTGCTGCAGTGCGCGGTGCGGAGGCTGCCGGTGATCCTGGACGGGGTCGTGGCCGCCGCGTGCGCGCTGGTCGCCCAGCGGGTGGCCTTCCGGGCGCCGGACTGGTGGCTGGCCGGACACGACAGCGGGGAGCCGGGGCAGGCGAAGGCACTGGACCGGATGGCCCTGGAGCCGCTGGTGGACCAGGGGGTGAAGGTCGGCGAGGGCGCGGGAGCGTTGCTGGCGCTGCCGTTGGTCCGGGCCGCGGCGGCGCTGGCCGCCGAGCTTCCCGAGAGGGAGCCGGAAGGGCTTGCCGAGAAGGAGCCTGAGGGGCTTGCCGAGAAGGAGCCGGAAGAGGCGAAGGAGTAGCCGGGTCCGGCCGGTTCGGCACCACCGGAACCGGCACCGGGCCGGCCGTGGAACCGTACGCACGCCACAGAAGCCGGAAAGGTACGGTTGGCCCGTGCAACGCCCATATCATCCTGCCCCATGGGAGATGCCCGAATTGCCGTGCAGCAGGCCGCGCCGGGGCGCACGGGTGAGGAGGGGCGGCGGTCCACCGGGACCTCCCGACGGGCCGCCGCCTTCGCCGTCTGGTATCTGCGGACCGTCGCCTTCATCAACTTCCTCAGCGCGGTCTGGGTCTCGCTCGGCCAGGACGTGCGCCGGCACAACCAGGACGACTTCTTCACGCCGTACCTGCTGACGGCCGGTTTCGCCTCGGGCGTCTTCACCGCGTTCCTGGCCATCACCATGCGGCGCAGAAAGCGGGCCGCCTGGATCCTCAACCTCGTGCTCAGCGGCTCCTTCCTCGCCCTGTTCGCACTCGCCATGGCGTTCCCGGAGATCCAGCGGTACGCGCAGAACTGGATCTCACTCGTCCTCACGGCCGCGTTCGTCGCCGCGCTGCTGGCGGGCCGCCGGGAGTTCTACGCCAAGGGCGACCGGTCCAACCCGCGGCTGGCGGCGACGGTCGCCGTCGGCGGCGGGCTCGTGGCCAGTCTGCTCGCCGGGCTGCTGGTGACCGTCACCAACCAGGCGCCGGACGCGGCCCGTTCGACCTTCCCGGAGCGCTGGCACTACGGCACCCTGCGCCTGGTGTCGGTGGCCGCCGACGAGTCCCGCTTCCAGGGGATCGACCCGCCGAACTGGGCCAACGTCGCCGTGAACGTGCTCAGCACGGCCCTCGTCCTCGCCGTGCTCTACGCCGCCTTCCGCTCCCGGCGCGCCGTCGACCCGCTCACCGAGGACGACGAGAAACAGCTGCGCGCCCTCCTGGAACGGCACGGCGAGCGGGACTCGCTGGGCTACTTCGCGTTGCGCAGGGAGAAGAGCGTGGTGTGGTCGCCGACCGGGAAGGCGGCCGTCGCCTACCGGGTGGTCGGCGGGGTGAGCCTGGCCTCCGGCGATCCGCTCGGGGACCCCGAGGCCTGGCCGGGGGCGATCACGCCGTGGCTGGCCGAGGCGCGGACGCACGGCTGGATCCCGGCGGTGATGGGGGCGGGCGAGGAGGCGGGGACCGTCTATGCACGGCACGGGCTGAACGCCCTGGAACTCGGCGACGAGGCGATCGTGGAGGTCGCCGACTTCACGCTGGAGGGCCGGGCGATGCGGACGGTCCGGCAGGCCTACAACCGGGTGAAGCGGGCCGGTTACGAGGTGCGGATCCGGCGCCACGAGGACATCCCGGCGGACGAGATGGCGTATCTGGTGACCCGCGCGGACGACTGGCGGGACGGGGCGACCGAGCGCGGGTTCAGCATGGCGCTCGGCCGGCTCGGGGACCCCGGGGACGGGCGGTGCGTGATGCTGGAGTGCACGGACGCCGAGGGCCGGCTGCGCGCCCTGCTCTCCTTCGTGCCGTGGGGGCCGCACGGGCTGTCCCTGGACCTGATGCGCCGCGACCGGAACGCCGAGAACGGGCTGATGGAGTTCATGGTCATCGAGCTGCTGCGGCGAGCCGGCGAGATCCAGATCACCCAGGTGTCACTGAACTTCGCGATGTTCCGTTCGGTCTTCGAACGTGGTGCGCGCCTCGGTGCCGGCCCGGTGCTGAGGTTGTGGCGGTCGCTGCTCAGCTTCTTCTCACGCTGGTGGCAGATCGAGTCGCTGTACCGCGCCAACGCCAAGTACCGGCCCATCTGGGAGCCGCGGTTCCTGCTCTTCGAGAAGAGCGCGGACCTGCTGCGCATCGGCCTCGCCTCGGCCCGCGCGGAAGGCTTCCTGGAGGCGCCCGGACTGCCGAAGTGGCTGCACCGCAGGCACCTCGGCGCGCACAGATGACCGCACGGGGGATGAGGAACGCTTGATGGGAACGCTCGCCCGCTGGGCGCGTGAGGAATGGGGTCTGCTGTACGTCACCGTACGGGAGGCCCTGCCGAAGCGGCGCCTGCGGGCGATTCCGATGGCGCTCGGAGCGGTGTGTCTGACGGCCCTGCTGCAGTACGTGCAGAACCAGTCGTGGGGCTACGAGTTCGTGCAGAAAGCGGGCGGCGTACGGGCCGAGGACCCGCTGTGGCTGGCCCTGCTGCGCACTCCCCTGTCGCTGTTCGTGCCGGCGCCGGATCTGCCGGTGTGGGGCGCGCTGGCGCAGATCCTGCTGGTGTTCGGGATCGCCGAGGTGTGCATCGGCTGGTGGCGGACGCTGACCATCGCCTACGTCGCCACGCTCGCCGGGACGCTGTACGCCCGCATCGGCATCACGCTCGGCACCCACGCCCCGTTCGGACTGCCCTGGACGGACGCGCAGGTGGTGGACACCGGTCCGTCGGCGGCGGTGGTGGGGGTCGCCGTGTTCGTGAGCTGGCGGTACGGCGCCTACCTCACCTCGGGCGCGGTGACCCTGGCGATGGTCGTCGAGGTACTGCTCAAGGAGAACCTGGCGGGCAAGGAACATCTGGCCGCGCTGATGGCCGTGGGAATGCTGTGCCTCGCGGTGGCGCTGCGGCACCGCCGCGGGCACGGGCTGGAGCGCGCGTACGACGGTCTGCTGCGGGCCGGTCAGCGGCGGCCGGGCAGCCGGACCGGGCGCGGGTCGGGCTTGCCGCCGATCCAGTCCTGAACAGCGCGGCGCGGCCGGGCCCAGCGGCGTTCGTGGCGGTAGGCGCGCAGGGCCGCCTTGGCGCGGGCGCGGGGGCGGCGGCCGTAGAAGCGGCGGGCCCACGGGGAGCCGGGGCGGGCGAGCCGGATCGCGCCGACGAGCGCGACCAGCGGCACGATCACACCGAACACCGCGATGCGGGCCTTGCCCTTGCTCAGGGCCACGAGGGAGAGCAGGAAGTTCCCGGCGATGTTGGAGATGACCGTGCCCCGGTCGGCCAGTTCCTGCTGGGAGAGGTCGTTCACGCCGAACGGCGCGAAACCGGCCAGCAGCAGCCCGACGAGCGCGGCGGTGAGCACGACGACCTCGACGCTCTTGCGGCCCTCCTCGGTCCAGTAGACGTCGTCCAGGTGCAGGAGCAGTGCGAACTCGTCCAGGACCAGACCGGCACCCGTCCCGAACAGGACGGCGGCGACGGCCCCGCCCGTACCGTGCCGGTCGCTGGCGACCGCGCCGAATCCGCCGACGACGGTGAGGACCACCCCGGGGACGACGTGGTGGATGTGCAGCCCGCCCGCCTTGACGTTGCCGAACGGGCCCTTGCCGGCCCGGATCAGCCGGGTGATCACCCGGGTGATCACGAAGGCCAGCAGGAAGGCGGCGAGGGCGAGCAGCAGCGGGAGTTTGCCCGGTTCGACGATGTTCCGTGCCCACCAGTGCCCCATATGCGCACCCTATCCCCGGGCGCGGACGACGGCTCCGCGACCGCCGGATAACCTTCGCCGGTGCTCAAGTCCAGTCCTCTCGACGGCCTCCGCTTCGCCTTCGGCACCCTCACCGTGCTGCCCGTCCGGGTACACCGCTGGGACCGGCAGGCCGCACGCGGCGGCATGCTGGGCGCCCCGGTCGCCGGACTGGTCGTGGGCGCCTGCGCGGCCGGACTCGGGCTGCTCCTGCTCCTCCTGGGCGCCGGCCCGTTGCTCGCCGCGGTCGCCTCGGTCGCCGTACCCGCCGCCCTGACCCGGGGTCTGCACCTCGACGGGCTCGCCGACACCGCCGACGGCCTGGGCAGCGGCAAGCCCGCGGAGGACGCCCTCAGGATCATGAAGCAGTCGGACATCGGCCCGTTCGGTGTCATCACCCTCGTCCTGACACTGCTGGCCCAGGTCGCGGTCCTGGCGCAGCTGTACGGCGACTCCTGGGCCCGGGGCGCACTGGCTGCCGCGGTGTCGGCCGTCACGGCTCGGCTGGCCCTCACCCTGGCCGCCCGAGCAGGGATACCGGCCGCCCGCCCGGAGGGGCTGGGCGCGGCGGTGGCCGGGGTGGTGCCGGTGGCGGGGGCGACGGCGGTCGCGGCGGCGGTCACGCTCGTCTCGGCTGCGGGGGGTTGGGCCTTCGGCCCGTACGGCGCCGTGCGCGCCGCGGTCGCCGTGCTGCTGGCCCTCGCCGCCGCCGAGCTCCTCCTCCGCCGCTGCGTGCGCCGCTTCGGCGGAGTCACCGGGGACGTCTTCGGCGCGCTGGAGGAGACGGCGGCGACGACCGCGCTGGTGCTTCTGGCCCTGGGCCGCTGAGGCGCCCCTCACGGGGCGCGGGGATCTGCGCGACCAGCCACGACGCAGCCGCGGCCGCAGCCGCCCGACAACCGGTCCCGGCAGACGCTGAGCACTAGGATCTCCGCCCGTACACGGACAACAGAGTTACGCATCGGGGGGATTCCGTGCTGAAGCTGCGCCGCTTCACGGCCTGGTCCATAGACTTCGCACTCATCGCAACCGCGGCCACCCTGCTGGCCGTCCTCACCTTCCACAGAATCACCGTGCTGGTGACCGACGTGCCCGGGTTGGCGACGAAGGGCGGCCTCGACCTCGTCACCTCGCGCGGCGACGTCATCGGCGCCTCCGAGCACCTCGGCCTGTCCCTCTGGGACAAGGTGGTGCTGGACGTCGAGGAGGCCTTCGGCACGCTCGTCCTCGTCACGTTCCTCTACCAGTGGGCCTGCCTCACCTGGCTCGGCCGCACCCTCGGCAAGGGCCTGCTCGGCCTGCGGGTCACCCCGCGGCTGTCCCGGCACGCCCTGCGCCGGGCCGCGGTCACCACCGCCGCCGATGTCGCGGTGTACGCGCTGGCCTGTGTGCTGCTGGTCGAGGGGCACTTCGCGCTGTCGGTGCTGGTGTGGGCGGTCGCGGCGGTGCTGTTCCTGGTCAACGCGCTGACGGTGTTCTTCCCCGGCCGCCGCTCCCTCGCCGACCGGATGGCCGGAACCTCGGTCGTGGGCGCATTGAGTGGCCACCACGCCACACGCGGATGAACACCCGAAGGAATGAGCGAACGGGCATACGCGCGTAGTCTCGTCCCGGGTGTTCGCCGACAGGGTGAAGGCCCCGGTTGCCACCTGCGCCCAGGTTTGGACCTAGGGTCGGCTCTCGGGCCCGGTCGACCCACCCCACTTCGGCCACAGCAACTTCACATCGGAAGCGAGATCTCACCACCGTGACTGCTCTGACTCTCAGCACCGCCGCGGCGCCCGGCCTGCGGGCCGACGCGATTGTGATCGGCGTCGCCAAGGGCATCAAGGGCCCCGTCGTCGCGCCGGGCGCCGAGGCCGTGGACAAGGCGTACGACGGCAAGCTGGCCGGCGTCCTGGAGACCCTCGGCGCCTCGGGTGCCGAGGGCGAGCTGACGAAGCTGCCCGCTCCGGCCGGCTTCAAGGCACCGCTCGTCGTGGCGGTCGGCCTGGGCGCGGAGCCGGACACCAAGAGCGAGAACGCGGGCGACGAGGGCTACGACGCCGAGGCGCTGCGCAAGGCCGCCGGCGTGGCGGCCCGGGCGCTGGCCGGATCGAAGAAGGCCGCCTTCGCGCTGCCCGTGGACAGCCCGGGCGCCCTCGGCGCGATCGCCGAGGGCGTGCTGCTCGGCGCCTACTCCTTCGACGTCTACAAGGAGAACGGCCAGGCGAAGGGTGCCGCCGCCAAGAACGGCAAGGGGCCGCTGGCAGAGGCCGCGCTGCTCGGCGGCAAGCCGCGCGACACCGCCCACAAGGGTGCGGTCGCCCGCGCCGTCGCGGTCACCGAGGAGCTGAACCGGGCCCGCGACCTGATCAACACCCCGCCGAACGACCTCACCCCGGCCGTCTTCGCCGGCCTCGCGCAGACCGCGGCCAAGGAGCACGGCCTCAAGGTGCAGGTGCTCGACGACAAGGCCCTGGCCAAGGGCGGCTACGGCGGCATCCTCGGCGTCGGCGGCGGTTCGGCGGCCACCCCGCGCCTGGTGAAGCTGTCGTACACGCACCCGAAGGCGGCCAAGCACCTCGCCTTCGTCGGCAAGGGCATCACCTACGACTCGGGCGGCATCTCGCTGAAGCCGGCCGGGCACAACGAGACGATGAAGTGCGACATGAGCGGTGCCGCCGCCGTGTTCGCCGCCGTCGTCGCCGCCGCGCGTCTCGGCCTGGAGGTCAACGTCACCGGCTGGCTCGCGCTGGCCGAGAACATGCCGTCCGGCTCCGCCGTGCGCCCGGGTGACGTGCTGCGCATGTACAGCGGCAAGACGGTGGAGGTCCTCAACACCGACGCCGAGGGCCGGCTGGTGCTCGCCGACGCGCTGTGGGCGGCCTCGCAGGAGAACCCGGACGCGATCGTGGACGTCGCGACGCTCACCGGCGCGATGATGCTGGCGCTGGGCAGCCGGACCTTCGGGGTCATGGCCAACGACGACGCGTTCCGCTCCGCGGTGTTCGAGGCGGCGGAGGAGGTCGGCGAGCCGGCCTGGCCGATGCCGCTGCCGGAGCACCTGCGCAAGGGCATGGAGTCCCAGGTCGCCGACATCGCGAACATGGGTGAGCGGATGGGCGGCGGGCTGGTCGCGGGTCTGTTCCTGCGCGAGTTCGTGGGCGAGGGGATCACCTGGGCGCACCTCGACATCGCCGGGCCGGCGTTCAACGAGGGTGGGCCGTTCGGGTACACGCCCAAGGGTGGTACCGGATCCGCGGTGCGTACGCTGGTGCGGCTGGCGGAGCTTACGGCCGCGGGTGACCTGGGCTGATGCTCGGCTGAGGGCCCGGATCCGCCCGTCGTACGGCGGCTTGGAGGGGTGTGGGGGTCGTTCGCGCAGTTCCCCGCGCCCCTTCGGCGCGCTCCAGTGGGGTGTCTCACACTCCAGCCCGGCGTCTCGTCCGCCTCGAACAAGTGCAAAGATGGAGCCCGGCAGGACAGGGCCCCCACCGAAGGGCCGAAGCATCAAGCGGCCGGACACCAGCCGCCCGCCGGTCATCGGAGACCGGCGTAAGGCGCACATGCATGGAGGACGTGACGTGGCGAACGACGCCAGCACCGTTTTCGACCTAGTGATCCTCGGCGGTGGTAGCGGTGGTTACGCCGCGGCCCTGCGCGGGGCGCAGCTGGGCCTGGACGTCGCCCTGATCGAGAAGGACAAGGTCGGCGGCACCTGCCTGCACCGGGGTTGCATCCCCACCAAGGCCCTGCTGCACGCGGGCGAGATCGCGGACCAGGCCCGCGAGAGCGAGCAGTTCGGTGTCAAGGCGACCTTCGAGGGCATCGACGTCCCGGCCGTCCACAAGTACAAGGACGGCGTGATCTCCGGCCTGTACAAGGGCCTGCAGGGTCTCATCGCGTCCCGGAAGGTGACGTACATCGAGGGTGAGGGCCGGCTGTCCTCCCCCACCTCCGTCGACGTCAACGGCCAGCGCGTCCAGGGCCGCCACGTCCTGCTGGCGACCGGCTCCGTGCCGAAGTCGCTGCCGGGCCTGGAGATCGACGGCAACCGGATCATCTCCTCCGACCACGCCCTCGTCCTGGACCGCGTGCCGAAGTCCGCGATCATCCTGGGCGGCGGTGTCATCGGCGTCGAGTTCGCCTCGGCGTGGAAGTCCTTCGGCTCGGACGTCACGGTCATCGAGGGCCTGAAGCACCTCGTCCCGGTCGAGGACGAGAACTCTTCGAAGCTTCTTGAGCGTGCGTTCCGCAAGCGCGGCATCAAGTTCAGCCTCGGCACCTTCTTCCAGAAGGCCGAGTACACCCAGGACGGCGTCAAGGTCACCCTCGCCGACGGCAAGGAGTTCGAGGCCGAGGTCCTCCTCGTCGCCGTCGGCCGTGGCCCGGTCTCCCAGGGCCTGGGCTACGAGGAGCAGGGCGTCGCCATGGACCGTGGCTACGTCCTGGTCGACGAGTACATGCGGACCAACGTCCCGACCGTCTCCGCCGTCGGTGACCTCGTCCCGACGCTCCAGCTCGCGCACGTCGGCTTCGCCGAGGGCATCCTGGTGGCGGAGCGTCTGGCCGGTCTGAAGGTCGTTCCGATCGACTACGACGGTGTCCCGCGGGTGACGTACTGCCACCCGGAGGTCGCCTCCGTCGGTATCACCGAGGCCAAGGCCAAGGAGATCTACGGCGCGGACAAGGTCGTCGCTCTGAAGTACAACCTGGCGGGCAACGGCAAGAGCAAGATCCTCAACACCGCGGGCGAGATCAAGCTCGTCCAGGTGAAGGACGGTGCCGTGGTCGGCGTCCACATGGTCGGCGACCGCATGGGTGAGCAGGTCGGCGAGGCGCAGCTGATCTACAACTGGGAGGCGCTGCCGGCCGAGGTCGCCCAGCTCATCCACGCCCACCCGACGCAGAACGAGGCGATGGGCGAAGCGCACCTGGCGCTGGCCGGCAAGCCGCTGCACTCCCACGACTGAGCCTTCGGTCAACGGGCGCGACGACACAGACTTCCGCAATTCGTTAGGAGCAACCGAAACCATGGCGGTTTCCGTAACCCTTCCGGCGCTCGGCGAGAGCGTCACCGAGGGCACTGTCACCCGCTGGCTGAAGGCCGAGGGCGAGCGTGTCGAGGCCGACGAGCCGCTGCTCGAGGTCTCGACCGACAAGGTCGACACCGAGATCCCCTCGCCGGCCGCCGGTGTGCTGGCCTCCATCAAGGTCGCCGAGGACGAGACGGTCGAGGTCGGCGCCGAGCTGGCCGTCATCGACGACGGCACCGGCGCGCCGGCAGCCGCTCCGGCCCCGGCCGCCGCCGAGGCCCCGGCTCCGGCCGCCCCCGCCGCTCCGGTGGCTGAGGCCCCGGCCCCCGCCCCGGCCCCCGAGGCCCCGGCCGCCCCCGCCGCTCCGGCCGGTGGCGCCGAGGGCACGGACGTGGTCCTGCCCGCGCTCGGTGAGTCCGTCACCGAGGGCACCGTCACCCGCTGGCTGAAGTCGGTCGGTGACTCCGTCGAGGCCGACGAGCCGCTGCTCGAGGTCTCCACGGACAAGGTCGACACCGAGATCCCGGCGCCCGCCTCCGGTGTGCTGCTGGAGATCGTGGTGAACGAGGACGAGACCGCCGAGGTCGGCGCCAAGCTCGCCGTCATCGGCGCCCCGGGTGCCGCCCCGGCCGCCGCTCCGGCTCCGGCCGCCCCGGCCCATCACCGCCACCGCGCTGGAC